>JAQGMV010000013.1 GCA_028292225.1 Betaproteobacteria bacterium | reverse complement strand
GCGTTCCGGCGCGTACGGTCGGTGAGCTCGTCGCGCTGGCGAAGGCCCGGCCTGGCGGGTTGAACTTCGGATCGTCCGGCACCGGCAGCTCGAACCACCTCGCCGGCGAGCTCTTCAATGCGATGGCGGGCGTGCGGATCGTTCACATCCCCTACAAGGGCAGCGCACCCTCGCTCGCGGATCTCGTCGGCGGCCATGTCGACATGGTGGTCAGCACGGTTACGTCGGCGGTTCCCCTGATGAAAGCGGGCAAGGTCCGGCCGATCGCAGTGACCTCCCTCGACAGGTCGCCTGAATGGCCGCAGGTTCCGACCCTGAACGAAGCCGGGCTGAAGGGCTTCCAGGCCGACGCATGGAACGGCGTCAGTGCGCCCGCGCGCACGCCGCGCGAGATCGTCGACAGAATCAACGCGGATGTCGCAAGGGTTTTGCAGTCGCCCGACGTCGTCGAGAAATTCCTGCGCGAGGGCGCCGCGCCGAAGCGAACGACGCCTGCGCAGTTCAGCGCGTTCGTGCGCGACGAGATCGCCAAGTGGAGCAAGGTCGTGAAGTTCGCCAAAGTCGAGCCTTTGTAGAGCCATGCGATCGCTACATCGCGAACGTGACCTCGTCCGAAAACAGGCAGTCGCCGACAGCGGCATCCATCGAACTTTGAAGCGCACTGGAAACCCCATCACATGAAACGCGGAATCGCAGCACCGTTTTGTACCGCACTCGCATTTGCCGCCGCCGCGTGCATCGTTCAGTCCGCTCACTCGGCAAGTTCGTCGCCGCGCCTGGTGCCTGCGGAGGACTACCCCCACAAGCCGATCCGCTTCATCGATGCGTTCGTCCCGGGCGGCGCCACCGACGTGATGGCGCGCATCATCGGGCAGAAGATCACCGAGAAGTTCGGGCAGCAGGTCATCGTCGACAATCGCGCCGGCGCCGGCGGCAACGTGGGCGCCGAGATCGCTGCGAAAGCGACGCCCGACGGATATACCCTGTTGATGGCGAATGTGCCTTCGCTCGCGCCCAGTCCCAGCCTTTATCCGAAGCTCGGATTCGACGTGCTCAATGACTTCGCCTACATATCGGTGCTCGCCGGCGGGTCGTACGTGATCATCATGAATCCGACGGTTCCGGCGAAATCGGTGCCGGAGCTGATCGCGCTCGCCAAGGCGAAGCCGGGCCAGTTCAGATACGGATCGTCGGGCGTGGGCGGCCCGGTGCACCTGGCGGGCGAGCTGCTCAAACATCGGGCAGGCGTGGACATACTGCACGTGCCGTACAAAGGCGCCGGCCCCATCATCACCGCCGTGATTACGGGAGAGGTCCAGTTCGGTTATCCGAGCCTCGCCGGCGCATTGAGCTTCATCAAGCAGGGACGCGTGGTCGCTATCGCCGTCACCAGCGCAAAACGCGCGAAGGCGCTCCCGGACGTGCCGACGATCGCCGAATCGGGCTATCCCGGTTACGACATCACTCCGTGGTACGGCATGGCTGCGCCGGCCGCGACGCCGCGTACCATCGTCAATGCGCTCGCCGCCGAGCTTGCGAGGACCATGCAGCAGCCCGACGTGCAGACGGCGTTCGCCAACCTCGGGCTGGAAGCGACCTCGAGCACGCCCGAGCGGTTCAGGGCGATCGTGCGCGATGCGATCGCGACGTCATCGAAAATCATCAAGGATGTCGGCATCAAAGTGGAGTGACCGGGCCGCTCACCCGCAACCACTCGGCGTACTCGGCGATGCCGCGCTCGAGATTCCACTGCGGGCTCCACCCGAAGTCGCGTTTCGCCGCCGAGATGTCGAGCCGCTCGCGCCTGTAGCTGAGCGGGTCGGCGCCGGCTGAGAGCGTGACTCGCGCGTTCGGGAGAATCTTGCGAACGACCTCCGCGATTCGCGCCATCGATTCGAACTCGGCGCCCGCGATGTTGTAGGCGTGCTGCGTGAACGACGCGGCTTTAAGCGCACCCACCACCGCGCTCGCAGCGTCCCGGATGTAGAGATATGAGCGTCCGTAGCCATCGCCGTAGTCGAACGCCGTCGGCTTTCCCGCGAGCGCGTCTTCGATCATCGTGAGGATGGCGCTGCGCGTGCGCCGTCCGGGGCCGTACGCGGTGGATATCCGCAGCGCCACCGCGTCCAGCCCGTATTGCGCCCTATACGCACGCAACAGCAGGTCGCCTGAAGCCTTCGTCGCGCCGTACATGTCGTTCGCGTGAAACGGCGCGTCCTCAGGCACCGGCGGCGGCGGTGTATCGCCGTACGCATGCGCGGAGGAGAGAAAGACGAAGCGGCGCAGCCTCAAAAGGCGCGCGGCCTCGAGCAGGTTGGCGGTGCCGACGACATTCGCCTCGAATACGCGAAAAGGCGCGTCGCGCGAGAGCATGGGACCCGATACGCCGCCGCAATGCACGATCGAATCGATCTCGTGCTCATGCAGGGTCTGGTAGACCTGGTGGAGGTCGTTGAAATCGCCCCGCACCAGCACCGCGCCTGCAGCCACTGTTGCCGGCGGCGACAGGTCGAAGCCCACCGCATGCCACCCTTCCGCCGTGATCGACGCGAGTGCGGCGGCGCCGATGAAACCGCTGGAGCCGGTGACCAGTACGCGCCGCGTCATGTGTTCGTTATCGTAATCAATGGATGGTGTAGCCGCCGTCCACGATGAGGTTCTGCCCGAGCAGGAGCTCAGGCGAGCTCGCCGCGAGGAAGAGTGCGACTTCCGCGATTTCCTCAGGCTGGCCGAGCCGGGCGAGCCTCATGTACGCATTACGCGCCTCGCGCAGTTGAGGATTCTTGTCCATCTCGTCCTTCATGTAACCGGTGAGGACAGGGCCGGGGCTGATCGCATTGACGACGATGCCGTCCGGCGCGAGCTCGTACGCCATCGCCTTGGTGAGATAGATGAGCGCGGCCTTGGTCATCCCGTAGACCGCTCGACGCTCGTGCGCGACGGTTCCCATCTGGCTGGCGATGTGGATGATGCGCCCCCCGCCCTGGCGCTTCATGATCGGTGCGACCGCCTGGCTCGCGAAGAAGGGCGTTGCGAGGTTGACCGATACCGCTTCGTTGAAGATCTTGCGGGTGAAGCTGCCGAATTCGCACCGCGCACGCACGCCCGCATTGTTGACGAGCACGTCGATCCTGCCGACAGCCTTGACCGCAGCTTCGATCATCGATTCGGCCGAGCCTTCCAGCGCGAGATCGTAAGTCGCGTACTCGCAGCGCGAGCCCGGCGCTTCCGCCAGGCATTCCGCCGCCGCCGCTTTCAACTGCGATTCGGTGCTGGGGTGATCGACGAGATACAGCGTTGCGCCTTCCTGCGCGTAACGCTTCGCGATCGAGCGGCCGATGCCGTGCTCGCCGGCCGCGCCGGTGATGAGGGCGACCTTGCCTGACAGTGTTCCCATTGATTGTTGCTCCGTGAATTCAGGCGTCGAGCCGATGCCGCAGCTTATCGCAACCTGAGTGTTTGCCGGTCATCGGCGTCAAGCTGCGTCAGGCGAGTATGCAAGGAAGCTTCGGCTACGCTCGGCGGCGACTCGCGGCTACCCGGAGCTCAGTCGAGCTTCGCACCCGTAGCTTTCACGACGCGCGCCCACTTCGGTATTTCAGCCCTTATGTAATCGGCGAATTCGCGCGGAGAGTTCCCGATCCCGTCCAGGCCGAGCTCGTCGAGGCGCGGTTTGATATCGGGAGACCTGAGCGCCCCCACGAACGCGTGATTCAGTTTCGTCAGGATCTCGGGGCTTATGCCTGCAGGCGCTACGACGCCATAGAACGGCGCAACCTCGAAGCGTAATCCGGTTTCGGAAAAGGTGGGCACGGCCGGCAGCTCCGGCAGGCGCTTCGGTGCGGTAACGGCAAGCGCCCGTGCTCTACCGGCTTTTACCTGCGGCACCATACCGGGCCGTGAGCCGAGGGTGAACGCCACTTCGCCGGACAAAAGCGCGTTGACGGAGGGTGCGCCGCCTTTGTACGGCACATGGGTCGCGTCGATGCCGGTCAGCATCTTGAATTGCTCCAACGCGAGATGAACGTTGTTTCCGCTGCCGGTGGAAGAGAAGGTCAGCTGACCCGGCCTGGCTTTCGCAAGCGCTATCAGATCAGCGACCGATCGAGCCGGGATGGAAGGATGCACGACGAGCAGGAAAGCGGTCGTGGTCAGCAGCGTGATCGGGGCAAAGTCCCTGACCGGATCGTAAGGCACCTTCATCAGGCTCGGAGTGATCGTGAACGCCGCGTCGACGGCGCCTATGACGTAGCCATCAGGCGCTGCGCGGGCAACCGTGCTGATGCCGATCGTGGAGCTGCCCCCCGGCCGATTCTCCACGATCACCGGCTGGCCGAACTCCATGCTCACTTTGGTGCTCACCAGTCGGACCGAGATATCCGAAACACCCCCGGGCGCGTACGGCACGATCACGCGGATCGGGCGCGCGGGGTAGGGGGCGCTGCTTTCCCCTGCGTCCGCCAGCGGAGGCGCACTCATGAGCATCAGAGAGATGAGCGCGCAAGCTGTCGGTCCAGGTACTCTTCCTTCGATCATATTCCGTGCTCCGCCGCTTAAACCACGCTCGGCCCAGAGATCCCTGGGTATTTCTCGAAAAGCGCCTCGTCGACCTCGATGCCGAGGCCGGGAAGGTCGTTAGGCTCGATGTAGCCATCCTTCACGGCGGGAGCGTTAAGCACCACCTCATCCCGAAACGGGTTGACCGGTGACAGGTCGGCTTCGTAGATGAGGCCATTCGGCGTTGCGCACAGGAGGTGCACACAGGCTGCGCCGACTACGCCGCTGGTCGAGTTATGGGGCGCGAATGCGCGGCGGAAGGACGCAGCCAGATCAGCAAGCTTCTTGCACTCGGTAATGCCGCCGCATTTGCTCGGATCGCTCTGAAGGATGTCGACAGCGCCGCTTTCGAGCAGCTGGCGTCCCTGGTACCGCAGGTAGTGATTTTCCCCGGCGGCGATAGGTATGCGTGTTCGCTTGTTGAAGTGGGCGAAATCGTCGATGGCATCGGGGGGGAAGGGCTCCTCGAGCCAGTACACCCCGGCCTCCTCGAGCGCCGGCATGGCCCGCTCGAGATCGAGATAGCTGTACCGCGTATTCACGTCGACCATGATGTCGACGCTGCTGCTGATCGCCTTGCGCACAGCCTGGACTCGCGCGATGTCGTTTTGCACGGTGTCGCCCAGGCGCAGCTTGAATGCCGTATACCCCTGCCCGACGTAGCGCTGCGCCTCGTCGATCAGCTCAGCGGGCGTCTTGTAGCCGAAAGAGGCGCCGCCGCAGTAGGCGCGAACCTTCTTTTTGCTGCCGCCGAGCAGCCGGTAAACGGGCATTCCCAGCGCCTTTCCGCGAATATCCCACAACGCCATGTCGACGCCGCTCTGCGCGGTATACAGCGCGTTGCCGGGGGTATGTGTCTGGCCCTGCTTCGTGTAGATGAGCTGCCAGATATCTTCGACAGCCATGGCGTCTGCGCCGACAACCAGAGGCGCGAGGTTTGCATTGATGAGCTCGGCCACGACGACCGGATTGAGGGAGTCGTGCGCGTGGCCATATCCGACGATTCCGTCTTCGGTGCGGACCCGCACGATCACGGCATCTTTCTTTGCGGGTGTACCCATGCCGCGCTTCGGCATGCCTTTCAGCGGCGCGGACAGCGCAAACGCTTTGACTTCGACTACTTTCATGGGTGCTCCAGGCTGAGTTCGGAGCCGTAGAGTGCCAAAGATCGGGCGCACCTTAAAATGATATTATTTCATCGCCCCATAACCATATCGATATATGACACTGCAGCAGCTTCGTTGCCTGTGCGAGGTCGCCAATCAGGGCCTCAACCTCTCACGCGCCGCCCGCGTGCTACACACGTCCCAGCCCGCCGTGACCAAGGTGATACGTGCCCTGGAAAGCGAGCTGGATGTGCAATTGCTCATACGCGCAGGGCCCCGGGTCATCGCCATGAGCGATGAGGGGACAGAGGTGCTCAGGTGGGCGCGGCGCGTCGTGGATGACGTATCGAACCTTCGTCTGGCGGCGAGCGAGTCGAAGAGCGTCTCATCGGGGGTAATACGTATCGGGACGACGCACCTGCAGGCGCGCTATGCGCTGGTCGACGTGGTTCAGCGTTTCGTTCGGAAATATCCCGACGTGCAGGTGGTGCTATGCCAGGGCACCCATGTCGAGATTGCCGCCTGGGTGGCCGACGGCGACGTGGATATCGGGGTCAGTACTCTTCCGAACACCATTCGGCATAACGTGGTGAAGTTCGAGGCGTATCGCATCTACCGCTGCGTGGTCACGCCGGCGGGCCACCCGCTACTGAAACTGAAGAAGCTCACCCTGGCCGACCTCGCAAAGTATCGTTTGATCGCGTACGACAACCAGCTCACGACCGGTGCGGTGGTGGGCAAAGCATATGCAGCGGCGAGCATCGTGCCCAACATTACTCTGCGCACTGCCGATGCGGATCTCGTGAAGACCTACGTCAAGGCCGGTCTCGGGATCGCTGTCATTCAACAGCTCGCCCTCGAGGGCGGGCGTGACGCAGCGCTAGGCTGGCGCGACGCCAGCCACTTGTTCCCCCCCTCACAATCCTGGATTACCGTGCGCAGAGATCAGTATCTCCGACGCTACATGACCGACTTCATTGAGATGATTGCGCCCGCATGGTCCGGGGCGGAGGTCGAGCGGATCAAGACGACGGCTTCACGGCGTAAGCCCAGCGTCCGCAGCCCGGCCTGAGACCCCGGGCTGCTCCGCTTCAGGCGCGGAGCAGCCGCGGCAAGCAGTTCGCACCGGCCGTCGAGATACGCGCCGCCACCTTACACACCTTTACTTAGCTTAACGGCACTTTAGACGCGCCGCACGCATAGTCGCGGAGCAGCCCGCGGTGGGCCGCCTTCATTCCGGAGCCCACTATGACTCGTTACAAGCACTTGCTGCGATTCTCCTTGGCGTGCGCCATTCTTGCGACGTCCGTCACTGCGCAGGATTGCGCGTTTGCGCAGGGCAGCGCCGACGACGAAGCAGTACCCGTAGAGCAACTCCGCCAGTTCGCGGCCGCGTATTCCATTGTCAAACACCTGTATCTCGAGGAGACCGACGACGAGAGCCTGTTTGCGCACGCGATCTCGGGAATGCTCGCCGGGCTCGACCCGCACTCGGCATACCTGGATAAGGACGCCCTCGAGGAACTGAGCATGGTTACCACCGGACAGTTCACGGGTGTGGGCGTCGAGGTGACCCTCGCGGCCGATGGCATGCGCGTCATGTCGGTCGTCGGCGGTGCACCCGCTTCGCGCGCCGGCATACGCATTGGTGACTTGATCACCGCAGTCGACGACCGGTCCGTAAAAGGCGTGGGGCCGAAAGAGGGGCTCGCCCTGATGCGGGGCGCGCCCGGGACCGCTGTTCGCATCGCGATCCTACGCCCGGACGACAACGAGCCGATCGCGGTGACGGTCACACGCGACGCCGTCAAGCTCGAAAGTGTCACCTCGCGGTGGATCCAGCCCGGCTACGGTTACATCCGGATCGCACAATTCCAGGAAGATACCGGGCAGAGCCTCGCGCGAGCGCTGCGCGTTTTCGAAACGGCGAGCGCCGCTCCGCTGCGGGGCATCGTGCTGGACCTGCGCGACGATCCCGGCGGACTCCTCACCGCGGCAGTCGCCGCGGCAGCGGCGTTTCTTCAGCACGACGAGCTGGTGACCTATACCGAGGGCCGCACCAGTGCCGCGACCATGCGCATGCACGCGACGCCGGCGGACTATCTTGCCGAGGGGGAGGAAGACCCCATCGCCGCGCTTTCGCCGCAGTTCAAGACGACGCCGCTCGCAGTGCTGGTCAACCACGGCTCGGCCTCCGCGTCGGAGCTGCTCGCAGGCGCGTTGCAGGATCATGGCCGCGCGGTCGTGATCGGCACACGGACCTTCGGCAAGGGATCGGTTCAGCAGGTCATTCCGATCTCGGAGACGACTGTGATCAAGCTGACGACGGCGCGCTATTTCACGCCGCGCGGACGCGCAATACAGGGTTCCGGCGTCGTTCCCGACGTCGTGCTGGACGAAGATAAGACGCCCGCTGCGGGAGCGATACTGCGAGAGGCCGATCTGCCCGGCTATCTCGCCGCCGCTGACAGTTCCACAGGCGTTGCGCCCGCCGCGGCGGCGCCGAGTCCGGCCTGCAGCTATACGCGCCCATCCCAACCGGTGAAGCTGCAGAGCATCGTCCCGCGAAGCGCTGAGCCGTTCGACCTCGCGCTCAGCGAAGCGCTCGCGTATCTCAAAAGCCCGTGTGCAGTGGCGCGTGCTGCGCAGGCGGCCGTTGCCGGATACGGCCAGCCGTGAGGCCCTGGAACGACTGCACGTCTCTTACCGGCGCAACGGATGGCGCGCCCGCCCGTTCGGGCGGCGCGCGCCATCCGGACCTCACCAGCGAACGCCGAGCACGAGCTCGTTGACCTTGAGCTTGCCGATTGCGCCTGAATAGGGCGCGGGTGCGCCGCTCAGCGTCGCGCCCCCGTCCGCCGCCGTCGCTAACCGGCCGAGATCGACGAAGCGATAGCCGAAGTCGAGTGTCAGGCGGTTGTTGATCGGATAGCCGATGCCTGCGCCCAGAGACCACGCCAGGTTGTTCCTCGATCCGCCCGCCGCCGCGCCGGCAGGATTGACGCTCGTGAAATCCGATACGCTATTGCGGGCCCAGCCGAGGCCGCCGGTGAGGTACGGCCGCACCGGCAGGCCGAGGTCGAAGTCGTAGTAGGCGTTGGCCATGAGATTCCAGCTCGAGACGTCAGCGCTGAGCGTCGCGCCGTTGGGCATCGTCGTGTTTGCGTCGTAGCCGCCGCGGTATCCGAGTGCGAGCTCGGCACGTATATTGGGCTTGATGCGATAGCCGATTGCACCGCTGAAAACAGCCGATTGGCCCACGTTGCCGATGGCGCCGCGCGTGCTGCACGCGGCGTCACCGCAAATCGCGGGCGTCGATCCAAAGTTCCTGTCCCGGATGTCCGCGTCCCCTGACCAGGAAATACCGGTCTCCGCTCGAAAATACAGCGACTCCGGGTTCACCAATTGCGCGGAGGCTGCGCTCGCGAGTCCCAGCGATGAGATACCCAACGTTACCGCACACATCTTCTTGATTGTCATGCCTGCATTCTCCACTTCCGTTAGTGCAAGCCGGCGACGCGCCAGCTTGTGCATCGAGATTGCCACGGCACTCATTCAAGTCCGGTTAACGTAGGTAAAGCTGGGTAAAGAACGACCTTCGCGCGATGCGCAGGCAGCAAGCGCGAGTCAGCTGAAAACCTTGCCGCAAGCAGCGCTGGGCACCGGCCGTGCGGGGCTCTTTCCATCGATTCCGTCGGCTGCGAATTGATCGGCGATCGTCGTGAAAAGGCGGAGAGAGGCTGTGACTGAGTCCAGCTCCACGGCCCCGGATTGCTGCCGGTGCCACGTCAGATAATCGATCTCCGCCGTGGGGACACAGTTAGCGGGACTGTCGCCCGTTGCGCGAGGCTCATAGCGGCGGCCGGCGACAGCCGAGAGCGCCAGCGCCATGATCAGCAGACCCGAGAGGCACAGTTTGGGGTGTTTCACGGTATGGCGATGCGTCGACTGCTTCATGGGAAAGAGCCTCGTAAGCCGCATATGCGGATGACGAGAGTGTCCCGCCGCCGTGTACTAAGGTGGGTAAAGCAAAGGTAAAACTGTGTAAGGCGGGTGTGGCGGGTTCAGGCGTTACGCGCCGTCCAGGCGGCGTGTAACGGAAGAACCGTCACGTGATCGGCGGCAGAATCAGGGACGACGGGGCGGGGCGGCGGTCGGCGGCGCCGGTGTGCCGTCCACGAGCAGGGCGACGATCGTTGCGAGGCGGGGGTCTGCGACCTCGCGCTGGGGAGGGGTCAGGGTCTCGTATAACGACTTTGCGGCCGCATCGATATCCTCGAGCGCGGTCAGTCTGTTACGCGCAGAATCGACTATACCGTCCAGACGCTGAAGCACCGGCACCCTGGGACGAAGCTCCGCGTGCGTCCGATCGCGCGCGATATCTCCAGCCACGGAACGCACGCGATCTGCATAGCGTGCCCACAGGGCCTGCTGGGTCGACGCGAGGCGCAGGTCGTCCTGAAGCACGTACAGCCGTTCCTCGAGCTCGTCCGTCAGCTCTCGCCGGAGCGGCTGCGTTGCGTCCGGTCGCTGCTCACGTGCGCCGCGTGACTGCCCCTGCATCCCCCCTCCGCGCATGCCGCCGCCTCCGGAAAACTGGGCGAACGCTTCCTGCGCCACGCCGCACGCCGCGATGGCGAGCGTAAAGGCGATCACTCCGACACGTGCGAGTCTCATTTGTACTTTTCCTGGTTGCCGAGCGGAAGCTCGATGATCACTTTCAGTCCGCCGCCCTTCACGTTCTGCGCTCGTATCGTTCCGCCATGAACGTCGACGGCGCGCTTTGCGATTGCCAGGCCGAGGCCGAAGCCCGGCGCGTCAGCGGCGGCGGTTGCGCGAAAGAACGGCTGGAACATGTTCGCGATTTCTTCTTCGCGGATGCCCGGCCCGCTGTCAGACACCGTCAGCACCGCGCGATGGCGCGCTTCGTGCCGGCGCAACTCGACGTGGACCGCGGTCGCCGGCGCGGTGTACTTGACGGCATTGCGCAGCACGTTTTCGATCGCGCGCTCGAGCAGCTGTCCGCGTCCGGTGATCAGGACATCGTCGATGTCGTCGAATACGACGTCCTTTCCCGAGGACTCGGCTTCGAATTTCGTGTCCTGAACCACGTCGGCGACAAGATCCGAAAGATTCAGCTCGCGCGCCGGGCCGTCGATCGCCCCTGAATCCAGCCGTGCGAGCGTGAGCACCTCCCCGACGAGCGCGTCCAGCCTCCCGACTTCACGTTCGATGCGTCCCAGCGAGCCTTCGAGCTCGCGCGGATCCTGACGCAGCAGCCCCACGGCGGCGTGCAGTCTCGCGAGCGGCGAGCGCAACTCATGCGAGACATCGTGCAGCAGACGGCGCTGCCCGCTCATCAGGCGCTGCAGGCGTTCCGCCATGATGTCGAAGTCGCGGCCGAGGTCCGCAATCTCGTCTCGCCGGCGACCCATGAGCGGCGCGACACGGGTATCGAGCGCGCCGCCCGCCACGGCATTGAACGCGGCGCGAAGGTTGCCGATCGGCCGGGCCATATACCATGCAAGCAGCGCACTCACGAGCACGCTTGCGACGGTGCCGGCAATGATGTGCAGCCACGGCCAGGGAAAAAACATGCGCAGGCCCTCCGGCGCTTCCCTCGGCAATCGCCGCGTGAACACAGCGGGCGGACCCTGGCTGAAAAGCACGTACTCGGCGCCTCCAGCCGTGTTGACCAGACGCGCAGAATCCCGTGCATGCCCGGTCGAAGCGCTCTCCCGTGCAGTGGAGATCTGCGCTGCGGAGAGCTTGCGCCCGAGCAGGTCCTCTCCGGCTGCGTTCACGGCATACACCCGCGTGCGCGAGTTGGCGTCCGCCGCCTTGAGCCAATCGCGGAGTCCCTCCGGGCCTGCCAGCTTCAGCGTAGTCGCTGCGAGATCGAGCACGACGTGGTGCGGCGCCGCGCGGCTTGGACCTCCGGCGGCGCGCCACTGCAACGACACCGCCGCCGCAGCGCCTACGGCCGCCAGGACCAGCGTGAACCACGAAGCAAAGAAAAATTTCCAGAATAGCCGGCCCATCTGCACTCACTCCTTTGCGAGCTGATAACCCAGCCCGCGCACCGTATGGATCAGTCCCGAGCGGCTGCCGAGCTTCTGCCGGATGCTGGAGAGGTGCACGTCGATGCTGCGGTCGTAGCGCGCGAGCGCGCGGCCCAGCGCCTCCTGCGAGATTTCCTTCTTCGATACGACCCGCCCCGCATTGAGTGCGAGCACGTGCAGGATGTTGAACTCGGCGCTCGTGAGCTCGAGCGCGTTACCGTCGCAGTCGACGGCCCGCTTTTCAGGCCATATTGCAATCGGTCCCACGGTCAGGGCGCCGCCCGGCGGCTGCACCTGCAGGCGCCTCAGGATCGCGCGCAGCCGGGCCGACAGCTCGCGCGGCGTACACGGCTTCGGCACGTAATCGTCGGCGCCGAGCTCGAGCCCGAGTATGCGATCGACGTCGTCGCCGCGTGCCGTGAGCATGATGACCGGGATCTGACTGCCCGCACGTATCCGGCGCAGCGCTTCGACGCCGTCCATCCTGGGCATCATGACGTCGAGCACAACGACCTTATGCTCGCCGCTCAGCGCGTGGCGCACGGCAGCCTCGCCGTCGTGAACGACCGTCATCGTGAATCCGTCGCGCTCGAGGTACTGCGCGAGCATCGTCGCGAGCTCGACATCGTCGTCGGCGAGTAAAACGGGTGCGGGCATGGTTCAATTCTCTGAGAATTCAGAGACATGATAACCGTCACCACGGGATTCAGCCTCGCGTCTTTACCTAGCTTTACCTGCGTTAACGGCAATTGATCACATGCGCGGCGACACTCCTGTCGACGGCATGTGCCGCCCTACAAGGAGCATCCCAATGGGCCGATCACAGGATCTCTACGTGCAGCGTTTTCTCGCCGTCAGCAGAGTCGCGCTCGGCCTTGCGCCGGAAGCGCGCCCCAATCCCGATATGCACGTGCTGCAGCGGCAGATGCCCGCCATCAGCGGCTGCGTGAGAAGAGGGCGCTCGAGCCTGCGCACGGCAGGCTGCCCCGACGGCCGGCAGGGTCGGCCTCCCGTGTAAAGATACGTAAATCCGTTCAAAGAGCCGCCTGCCCGGACGATAACCGTGATGGCCGGGGAGTCCCGGCACACCTATCGAACGGAGTCAGTCATGAGTAATGGAATCAGCGCGGTTGGCGGCGGCTGGTCTGCGGCGGTCCAAGGCGCAAGCGCCGGCTCGCGGGGCCGCAAGATGGACGTTTCGACCATGGTCGAGCAGGCCTTTTCGCAGATCGACAGCACAGGGCAGGGATACATCGACAAGGCCGGGATCGAGAACGCGCTCGGGCAGGTGTCCGGGTCCGGCGGAACCGACGCCTCGTCGAGCGCTGACGCGATCATGAAAGCGCTGGACGGCAACGGCGACGGCAAGGTTACGAAAGAAGAGATGTCGACCGGCCTGCAGAAGCTCGCCGATCAGCTCGACAGCCAGTTCAACAGCATGCGCGCACGAGGCGGCCACGGCGGCCCCGGCGAAGCGCCGCAACCTCCGGCGGACAGCGCCGGCCTCAGCAAGGACGAGATCACGGCGAGGGCTGAAAAGCTCGCGGGTACCAACAGCACAGCGGCGGCCAATCTGACCAGCCTCGCATCGTCATTCGACCAGGCCGACACCGACGGCAACGGCAAGGTGAGCTTCCAGGAGTCACAGGCGTTCCTGAAGTCGCAGGAGCCTTCCAGCACTGCATCATCGGCCGGCGAAACCCACCGGCATCACGCGCACGGCGGCGACGGCGATGTCATGGGGCAGATCATGCGTCTGATGGCGTCCTACGGAGCGAGCGACACCAGCCAGCAGGCGAGCACTGTGGCGGTTACAGCGTAGCGCGCGAGGTCATTCGCCCGGGTCATCGTCGGGGACCGGAGGCTCTGCAAAAGCAAGGCGTTTTGAAGTAATCGAATCCCTGGCGTCTGTTCTTCTGCGGGCGGAGAGGGCCTCCGCCCGTTAGTCTCCGACGACGTCCCATGACGTCCACTCAAGTGCCTGCGGGAGCGGAGTCCCGCCGTGCATCTTGATCCGTCTATACTCCGTCAAGCACGAATTGCTTGTGCTCTCTGCAGCAAGGAAACATTTCTATCGCAAAGACGGAGAAGAGCCGATGAAGAAAGAAAATCCGATCAGCCCGATCATGGTCCGGCTCAGTACTTATATGGCCGAGGCTGCCGGGCGCGCACTGCCTCCCGATGTGGTGAGGGAGACAAAACACCACATTCTCGACACGCTTGCCGCCATGATATCGGGCGCGGACCTGGTTCCGGGCCAGCACGCGCTCCGATTTGCTCGTGCATATGGTGGAAACAAGATTGCGACCGTCGTGGCCTCGGATGTTCTGTCCGGCCCGATCGAGGCCGCGATGGTCAATGGTGTTCTCGCGAATGCGGACGAAACGGATGACAACTACAGCACAGGCGGCGCACATCCGGGGTGCGCTATCGTGCCGGCGACGTTGGCTATCGGTGAAAAGAACGCGATCGATGGAACTCGATTCATCCGGGCGGTCGCTCTAGGCTACGACGTGGGGCTGCGCGCGTTCAAACTGGTGGCGAATGGCGGTGTGCTGCGGGAGACGCATAACGTGGTCGGAACGTTTGGCGCCTCGGCCGCCTGCGGTTGCGCCGTTGCCTTGAATATAGGGCAAATGCGCACGCTCATCGATTACGCGTCGCAGCAGGCCGGCGCGGGCATCGGGGCCTGGCGGCAGGATACCGAGCACGTGGAAAAATCCTTCATGTTCGGCGGGATGGGCGCGAGAAATGGGGTAACGGCAGCGATGCTCGTGCAGGCCGGGTGGACCGGCGTCAACGATGTGTTCTCGGGTCCGGGTAATTTGTTCGAGTGTTACGCGCCCACGGCCGATCCCGGGATGCTGGTCGATAAACTCGGAGAGGAATTCGAAGTTAAGAAGACCATCATCAAGAAATGGAGCACCGGGGGGCCGATCCAGTCGCCGCTCGACGCGCTTTCCATCATCCGCGAACGCCGCCCGTTTGCGCCAGAGGACATAAAGCAGATCAACATCCGGATCTCGACCAGCGCGGCTGAAAAAGTCGACGACAGTGCGATGGCTAACTTGTCGATGCAGCAGATGGTTGCCGTCCTGCTCCTCGACAAGAAATTGTCGTTCAAAGCCGCTCACGATGAGTCACGCATGCGCGACCCGATCGTGCTTCGCGAGAAAGCAAAAATAAAAGTCATTGCCGAGGAGAGCCTGGAGCGGCTGTTACCCAGGCGAGTGGCGATCGTCGAAGTCACTTTCAACGACGGAACGACTGTAACGGAACGTAACGACTCAGTACGCGGCGCTCCGGACAATCCGATGAGCAGCGAGGAAGTCGCCGAGAAAGCCCGCGACCTGATCACCCCCGTCCTGGGGCACGAGAAGTGTGCAAAGCTCATCGAGAGCATCTTCGGCCTCGAGGGCGTCAGCGATATCACGCAGCTTCGGCCTTTGCTTCAGCGTGCCTGATGCGGGCATGCTCGAGCAGCAGTCCGCAAGCCACCACTACGTCGACAAACGAACCCGCGGTGCGAGTCCTGCTCTCAAGCAGAGGCTTTGACGGGAGCTTCGACGATCGACGCGCCTCTTTTCGCTCTTGGCTTTTAGGGCTTCTGAGGTGGGGTGTCGCGGCGGTGAGGTATTTCATCAACGTAAGCCAACATGGCCTGCAGTCGAAGCAGCTCGACCGCGCACTCCAGGAGCTTTGCCTCGGCGCGGTTGCTAAGACCGACATCACCGGAAAAAACCGCTCGCGCTCTGACCCGGCGCCATGTGGCTTGTAGCCTTTCCCACGTCGCAATCGCCGTCCCGAGCGTATTACGCGATCGCGGACGGCTGGAATAAGGTGGCCCCGGCTTCATTGCCTTACGTGTGGCCTAGACGAGCCCGGGGTGACGCGAGGTCACAGGCGCGTTCTGGTCTGTTTGCTGTTTCACGACGCGCAGAATAGCACCAGCGGGGTCGACGCGGACTTTCGTGAGCACGCTCGGCGGCGCGACAGTCGTCAAATCGGAGTGGTCCGTCACGATGAAGGTGGCGAGCGCGATCACCGGTCACAGCGAGAACGCATATGAAGCGCAGCGCTGCGGCTCTGCAACGAGCGAGAACTCTATTGCCGAGTCCTGGAGCGCACGCTGCACACGATGAGGGGCCGCACCCGATCCTGTGACTGCGATCGCGCTGCTGCAGCAGTCGCGATTCTTCTGCGCGCAGGCTCGCTCGTCGGAACAGCGACTCCAGGCTCGAAGGGCGCAACAGCATTCGTTGAGCGCGACCGCGCCCCCAAGACTCCCGCTTCAGGAGCGCGAGCCACGGCCGTTAATACGTTCAGGAGGTTCCCTATGATCGGGAGCATGAACGATTACCGGCCACTGACGCGCCCGTTTCGGCTTGCCATGCCGTACCTTTCCGATCGAAGCGATTGGCGCACATCCGCGATGGCATTCATTGCCGGAGGTATTTGCCGACTCTTCCGATTACGCGGAGTTCAGAGGCGGCGAAGTATGGCGTCAAGCCGAACGATTCCGGCAACCCGGACCAAGGCACGGTCGCGTGCTGCGATGTAGGTCAGCCGCTACCAGCACGATGAAGCGACTTTTCCAACCCCGAGATGACGGCAGCACAGTGCGCAATGTGGCGCCGACATTGCTGAATGCGAACGTCGTCGCCCGCAGCTTGAGCCGTCGCGCATTCGTAGCGCCAATGAACGAGCTGGGCGCGCGTTGCCATGATCATCGTTACGGAAATCGCGGTCATCGGGGGCCCTTCAGTAAACCCAGGTCGACTTAACACGTAATTCCCGTACCAGCACCGCCACGCAGAAGGTCGTCTAGCCGCGTCGGTCTTCCCCTGTCGAGCGTGCGGCGCTTCGTCGATCAACCGCCATCGCACCGATCTCTCGCCTCTCGCTTCCTTGCCACGCCAATTGCCCGCGCTCCGCGCGCATATCACGAACGAGAACGCCCAGTTCCCCGACACGGCCGGCGGCCTCAAACATTTGATCGCGATTCCCCGCGCTCGTCGCAACCACGAGCAGTTCACGCCAATATTGCAGCTGCGCTACTGCTTCCTCAAACGTCAAACTTTCAGGTTTCATGGCGCGATTCTAAACCGAGGTCCAGCCGAGAACCTTTCGCGAACATTGCACACTGGACACGCGGCCGGCGCCTATGCTTTCCCTGCACCGGCTCGCAATACAGGCATAAGTACGGCCCGCGAGCTCCCGCGAATGCAGAAGCATCCAAGCGCCACCCCCGCCTGCGCTCTGCGGCTCGATAGCCCCCGTTGCGTACCACGCCTGTCGCATGACACAAAAAGCGACCGACCTGTATGGAGAAAGGCTGTTCGACGAGTACGAGAAACGATTTCTCAAGCGCGATGCTGCCGCTGCGGTTGTGGCAAGGGTGTCATAGCCAAGCGGCGATGGCGAACCGGGTCCTGGATTCCTCGAGCGCGGAGGTTGCCGCGGGCGGTACCGCGAAACGGTCGAGGGGACGCGAAGCTCCATCCGCAGTCGGTCTGTGTCATTTGAATTGTGGTGCGGCGTCTCGGAGGCATTTCAGACACGTCTGTTCCTCACGCTGCATCCGTAAGTCCGACGACACGCGCGCAGCACGACAGGGAGAGACCCATGAGCGAAGCAGAGGCGTACGGAGTCACTAGGTCGCGCCGGATCGTTTTGGCCACCGGCATCAGCCTCGCTGCCGCGGGAAGCGGCCGAAACGACACTCGCTGCAACCATTGCCCACTCCACTGAAGGAAGACAAACCATGAGCACGATCACGACGAAGGACGGTACGGAGATTTTCTATAAGGACTGGGGTAAGGGGCAGCCGATCGTGTTTTCCCACGGCTGGCCGCTCAGCGCGGACGATTGGGACGCGCAGATGACCTTTTTCCTGAGTCATGGGTATCGCGTCATCGCCCATGATCGGCGCGGGCATGGCCGTTCGAGCCAGACTGCAGACGGTCACGACATGGATCACTATGCCGATGACCTCGCGGCACTGACTGCACATCTCGATCTCAGGGACGCGATCCACGTCGGCCACTCAACGGGCGGCGGCGAGGTCGCGCGCTACATCGGGCGCCACGGCGAAAGTCGCGTGGCGAAAGCGGTGCTCATCAGCGCGGTTCCGCCGATCATGGTGAAGACGCCTGGTAATCCAGGCGGCCTCCCGAGGGACGTATTCGACGGATTGCAGGCCCAGGTCGCAACGAACCGCGCACAGTTCTATCGGGATCTGCCTGCGGGCCCGTTCTACGGCTTCAATCGTCCCGGCGCCAGGGTGTCCGAGGGCATCATTCAGAACTGGTGGCGCCAGGGAATGATGGGTGGCGCCAACGCGCACTACGACGGGATCGTCGCGTTTTCGCAGACCGACTTCACTCCGGATTTGAAGAAGATCACCGTTCCCACCCTGATCATGCATGGCGACGACGACCAGATCGTGCCTTACGTGGACTCGGGGCCGCTCAGCGCGAGGCTGGTGCGCGGATCGATACTCAAGACGTACGAGGGATTCCCTCACGGAATGCCCACTACGCAAGCCGACCGGATCAACCCCGACCTGCTCGCCTTTATCAAGAGCGACTGAGCAAGAGCGCCCACGCCTAAACCAGGTGAGAGCGATCGCTGACGGTTCGTCGATTACGCGGGAATCGCCATGGGCGCCGCTGGCGTCGTCGCCGACATTTCGAGCGCTCTGGATCGCGACGGTGGTATCGAATACCGGTGCCGCGATGCAGGCCGTCGGCGCAGGATGGCTGATGACAGCCATGTCGCCCAGCGCGCTGCTGGTCGCGCTCGTGCAGGCCGCGACGATGCTTCCGATGTTCCTGCTCGTGCTTCCCGCGGGCGTACTGGGCGATATCCTCGACCGGCGGAAGCTCCTCATTTTTTCGCAATGCTGGTCGCTTGTGTGTGCATTACTGCTCGGTGCAGCGGCACTCGCCGGGTGGATGTCTCCATGGCTGCTGCTCGTGTTCACGTTCGCGCTCGGAGTGGGCACCGCCTTGCAAACTCCGGCGTTTCAATCGATCGTTCCGGAGCTCGTGACGCACGACCTCATGCCGTCGGCGGTTGCGTTGAACAGCATGGGTGTAAATATCGCCCGCGCCGTCGGTCCTGCCGTCGGTGGCGTCCTGATTTCCGCGGCTGGCGCCGCATCGGTGTTCCTATTCAACGCGGTTTCCTTCCTCTTCACGATCGCCGTCCTGTGCCGGTGGAAGCGTGAGGCGCGCGCGAGCAAGTTGCCGCCGGAGCACTTCTTTCCTGCAATGCGCGTCGGCTGGCGCTATACGCGCCAGAACCCACAATTGCTGTCGGTGCTCGTGCGCGGAGCTACATTTTTCTCATTTGCCGCCGCGCTGTGGGCCCTTCTGCCACTCATCGGCAAAGAGAAGCTGGAAAGCGGACCGAATGGCTATGCGATTCTGCTGAGCTGTCTCGGTGTCGGTGCTATTTGTGCCGTGTTCACGCTTCCGAAGCTGCGCGCGCGGGTTTCCGCCGACACGTTGACGGTAGGGTCAGCGCTCGTATTCGCAGTGGCGACGGCGGTACCCGCTCTTTCGGACAATTTCTATGTGATCGCAGCATTCATGGCGTTCGGTGGCTGGGCTTGGCTCGCCTGCCTTTCGACGTTCAACCTGACCGCGCAATTCGCGATCGCGGATTGGGTGAAGAGCCGCGGACTCGCGATGTATCAAATCTCCTTCTTCGGATCGCTGGCAATCGGCAGCATCGTCTGGGGACAGATTGCCGCCGCGACGTCCGTCCCGACAGCATTGCTGCTCGCGGCGGCCGCACTGCTGCTCGGTTGTCTCACCGCCGCGAAGTTCAGGCTCGCCGGCGCGCCCACTCTCGATCTACATCCGGCGTTGAGCTGGCCCGAGCCGCGCGTGCTCATCGCGGACACGTCCAACCGGGGCGTGATTCTCACAACCATAGAGTACGAGATCGACTCGGCCGCCGTCGGCCTGTTTCTGGGAGCAACCCGGGAGCTGGAGCCTATGCGCCGCCGAAACGGCGCCTATGGATGGGGTATTTACGAGGATATGGAAAGGCCGGGGCGCTTCGTCGAGCACTTCCTCAGCGATTCGTGGCTCGATCATCTGCGGCATCACGAGAGGACGACAGTTGCCGACCGCTCGGTTCAAGACCGCGTGAACGCTTTCCAGAAAGGTCATGCGCCGCCGCGGGTCACGCACCTCGCCGCGCCCGGAGAGCGCAGCAGCGACTAACGTCAGCGCACCGTCTCGACCTCGGGCGTGAAGACGTAACCCACGCCGCGCTCGGTGCGGATGAACTGCGGCTGCATCCCCGTCCCCCCGAGTTTGCGCCGGAGGCGTCCGACCTGCACGTCGATCGCGCGGTCGTAGACTTCGTCGTTGTGCAGACGGGACAGGTTGAGCAGTTGATCGCGCGAAAGCACACGCTGCGGCGCTGCGAGGAACGCGACGAGCAGGTTGAACTCGCTGTTGCTGAGCGCTACACGGTCGCCCGAGCGCGTCGTAAGACGGCGCAAGCGCACGCTGAGCTCGTGCCCCTCGAAGCGATAGGCGCGGATTCGTGCCAGCCCATCGGCGACCGTCTGTTGGGCGCGCGAGCGACGGAGCAAGGCGCGGATGCGGGCGAGCAGCTCGCGAGGAGAAAACGGCTTGGTCAGATAATCGTCCGCGCCGAGCTCGAGCCCCATCACGCGATCGGCCTCGTCCTTGCGGCCGGTCAGCATGATGATCGGCACGTCGGACTCGTCGCGCAGTCTGCGCGCGATCTGCATGCCGTCCTCGCCCGGAAGCTTGAGATCCAGGATGACCAGGTCTATCGTCTCGCGCGCCATGATCTCGGCGATGCCGCGCCCGCCGTCGAGCGTGCTGACCTGGATGTCGTTATCGCCGAGGTAGTCCGCGATCATCTGCCGCATCGACGCGTCGTCGTCGACCGCGAGCACGTGGACGGCCGTCGTGGCTTCCGGGCTCACCGCGTTCGTGTTCATGGAAGCACCCTCTAGAGGATCAGATTCCGACGATAATTCGAGTATTGCATGAATCCGGGCGCACTGATGACGCCGATTGTGTCAGTTGTAATATTCATGTCAGAGATACTCACATTGCCGGCAACCCGGAACCCTACACTTTCTTGAACGCCATGACTCCACCGAGCCCGGCGGACCCGCGCGAAGGCGATTCATTTGACAGCCGACTCGGTTCGAAACGGCGACATCGTACTCATCGAGCCGGACGACCCCATGCAGGACGTGCTCGTGCGATGGCTGAAAGACGCCGGTTACGCAGTGACCTCGTGCACGCTCCACGCGATCGGGGGGCCGCGTCCAGCGGCGCTGGCGCCGCGTCTCGTCATCACCGACGTGCCGAACCTTCAGGCCGGGATCGCGATCGTAGAGGCGGTCAGGCACGCGTTTTCGAGCCCGATACTCGTGGTTTCGGCGCGGTTCCGCCGCGGATTGCGTGCTTCGTCGGACGTGGCACGGCGACTCGGGGTCAGCGCAGTGTTGCCGAAGCCTTTCACGCGCGAAGAACTGCTCGAAGCGGTGTGCCAGGCGATCGCGTGAAGCACCGGCGCAAGTCATGAAGTTCTTCCGCTTTTCGCCTTCACGGCTTGCGCTGAGCTATATCGCGCTCTCCATGATCGCGCTCGCGCTTTTCGCCGTGCCGTTGTGGTACGCGTGGCGAGTCAACATCTCGACGTTTCGCGCCTACGTGAACGCCGAGGATACGCAGCGGATGCTGGATGTCTTTCACTCCGGCGGCGCGGCCGGTCTCACCGCTGCGATCGACCGTCTGCTCCCGCATTTGCCGCGCGACGAGATCATGATCTTCGCGGATCCGGCCAAGCTGCGCCTCGCCGGCAACCTGCCGCGCTGGCCAGCCGAGGTGCCCGAGGCGCCAGGCACATACGGCCTCGAGCTCGACCTGGGCGGCTCATCGATGCGTGTCGTGGTGTCGCACGCGAGTCTTCCCGGCGGCTATCACCTCCTCGTAGGCCGTGAGAGCGCGCGCTTTCAGTCGCTCACCGATCTCTTTTGGTACGGAATCTTCGGCGCCACCGCAATTCTGGTCATCCTCGGCGCGATCGTCGGCTGGTTGAGCCGACGGTCGCTGCTCGCCGAGGTCCAGGCGATCAGCGCCAGCGCCGCGGCCGTCGTGAATGGCGATCTAACGCGACGCGTCGCCGTCGGCAGAGGATCGAGCGAGCTCGACACGCTCTCGCAGACTGTCAATGGCATGCTCGAGCGGCTTGCGAGCCAGCAGGAGCAGTCGCTCGCGCGCGCTTTCGAAGAGATGCAGGCGCTGAAAGGGCAGTTCCAGCTCGCGATCGATACGATACCCGGCCTCGTGTGGAGCGCTCTTCCCGATGGCTACATCGATTTTCTCAATCAGCGCTGGCGCGAATACACCGGGCTGTCTCTGGCGGAGGCGAGCGGCTGGGGCTGGCAGATTGCCATCCATCGCGACGACCTGGCCGGGCTCGTCGAGTACTGGAAAGCGGTGCTCGCGTCGGGCAAGCCGGGCGAAATCGAGGCCCGTCTGCGCAAGCACGACGGCAGCTATCGCTGGTTTCTCTTCCGCGGCGTGCCGCTGTACGACGACGCAGGTCGTCTCGTGAAGTGGTACGGCACCAACACCGATCTCGAAGACCGCAAGCAGGCCGAGGCGCTCGTCGCCGGCGAACGAAATCTGCTCGAGAAAATCGCGAAAGGCGGCCCGCTTGCGGAGGTGCTCGATACCGCGTGCCGGCTCATCGAGGCGATGGCACCGGGGTCCCTCTGCACCGCGTTTCTGATCGATGCCGATGCGCGCCTCCGGCACGCCGCGGCGCCCAGTCTGCCGCGGGAGTACACGACGGCGCTCGACGGTCGCAAGGTCGAGCTCGCGCTCGGTCCGTGCGCAATGGCGGTTTCGCTGTCCGAAGCGGTAGTGGTCGCCGACATACAGGCCGAGGCGCGGTGGCCCGAGTATCGTGCGTTGACCGCAAAGCATGGCCTGCGCTCGTGCACGTCGCTGCCGATACTTTCGTCCGAAGGACGAGTGCTGGGCACGCTCGCGGCGCTATCGCGAGAACCGGGCGATCCGCCGCCGCAACTGCGCGCGATCATGGAGCAGTTCACGCGGCTCGCCAGCATCGCGGTCGAGCGCGCGCACACCGAGCAGGAGCTCAAGCGCTCTGAACAGAGCTACGCGCTTGCGATGGAAGCCGCGCGCGACGGCCACTGGGACTGGATCGTCGAGACCGACCGCTTCTACGCCTCACCGCGCATGCTCGAGATCTACGGTTTTGCGCCCGACACCGTGTTCGCGGGACGCGCGGATTTTCTCGCCCGTTTTCCGTTTCACCCCGAGGACAAGCCGAAGTGGGAGGAGGCAGCTGCGGCGCACTTTGCCGGCAGGACCGCGCGCTTCGACCTGGAGCTGCGCATGATCCGGCACGGCGAGGTCCGCTGGATCCAGCTGAGCGGGTTGTGCCTGCGCCATGCGTCCGGTGCGCCGGTGCGCTGGACGGGCTCGGTCAGCGACATCACCGAGCGCAAATGCGCCGAGGCGGCGCTGCGAGAATCCGAAGAACGCTTCATGCTCGCAGTGGCCGGCGCGAACGACGGCATCTGGGACTGGGACGTCGCCACCGACCAGATGTTCCTCTCCGAGCGCACCCAGCACATCCTCGATCTCGCGCCCGGCCCGGCGGTACGGGCGCGCGCCGAGTGGCGGGCGATGATGCGCATGGACTCGGATGACGCGCAATGGTCGTTCCGTTCGATCGACGAGCACGTGACGGGCTCCTCCGCTACGTACGACGAGGAGTGGCGCGTGCGCGACAGCGACGACACGCTCCACTGGATACGTGTGCGTGGCGTGTGCCTGCGCGACGCGTCGGGCCACGCCTACCGCATGGCGGGCTCGATTGAAGACATCACTGACCGCAAAGCTGCTGAGGACGAGCTCCTCAGGCTCGAGCGCCAGTTGCGGCAGTCGCAGCGGCTCGAAGGGATGGGCACGCTGGCAGGCGGCATCGCACACGATTTCAACAACATTCTCGGGGCGATACTCGGTTACGGCGAAATGGCGCTCCGCGACGTGCCCGCGAGCGGGCGGCTGCGGCGCGATCTCGACAGCATCGTCGCGGCGGGCGAACGCGGCCGCGCGCTCGTGGACCGCATCCTTGCGTTCAGCCGCAGCGCCGTCGGAGAGCGCGTGCCGGTCCAGGTCCAGAAGGTCGTCGAAGAAGCGCTGGATCTGGTTGCTGCGAAGCTCCCGCCGGGCGTGGAAGTCGAAACCCGTCTCGACGCCGGCAGCGCGGCCTTACTCGGCGACGAGACCCAGGTGCATCAGGTGCTGATGAATCTCGCCACCAACGCGGTGCAGGCGATGCCGAACGGCGGCAGCCTGCGAGTGGCGCTCGCAACGGCGCAGCTCGAATCGTCCGGCACGGTAACGATCGGTTCGCTGGCCCCGGGCAGCTATATCGTCCTCTCGGTGGCCGACAGCGGAACAGGCATCGCACCCGAGGTCGTCGACCGCATCTTCGATCCGTTCTTCACCACGAAAGAGGTCGGCGTCGGAACCGGCCTGGGACTCTCGCTCGTGCACGGCATCGTCACGCAGCTGGGCGGCTCGATAAACGTCGCGAGCATGCCCGGGAAGGGCAGCGTATTCACAGTGTATTTTCCGCGGTCCGCCGACGTCGCCGCCGGGCCTGCCGCCGAGACGCCGAATCTGCCTCGAGGCGCCGGCGAGCGCGTACTGATCATCGACGACGAAGAGGCGCTTGTCGCACTCGCGCAGCGTACCCTCCAGGAGCTGGGTTACGTGCCCGCCGCTTTTGTTTCACCCGCTGCGGCGCTGGACGCGTTCCGCGCCGAACCCATGCGCTTCGACGTGGTGATCACCGACGAGCGCATGCCCGGCATGTCCGGCGCTGCGCTGATCCGCGAAATCCGCGCAGTGCGCCGCTCGATACCGATCCTCCTGGTGAGCGGCTATCTCGGAGGCATGGTCTCGAGCCGCGCATACAATGCCGGCGCGACTGAAGTGCTGAAGAAACCGCTGTCAGCGCGAGACCTCGCCGTGACTCTCGCGCGGGCGCTGCGGCCGGAGTAGCTCGCGCGCCGCCGGCAACCGGTGCCGTGCTCACAGGCTGGCGGCACACGCTGCATGTGTCAGTTGCAATGCACCGAACGCGCGCCGACATATGCGCGACGCGGCGGCAGCCGATTCTCGTGGCGCACGCCCTCTCAAAGGAGCTCGACATGATCCTCGGCATGTCCTTATCGGCATTCACGCTGTTCCACGTCGCGATCAGCCTCGTCGCGATAGCGGCCGGCCTCGTGGCCTTCGGCTATGTGTACGGTACGAAGCTGAACCGCGGCTGGACCGCGCTTTTTCTCGCCACGACTGCGTTCACGTGCGTGACCGGATATTTCTTCCCCGCGGAGAAAGTGCTGCCGTCGCACATCGTCGGCGGCCTGACGCTGATCGTCCTCGCGATAGCGGTACTCGCGCTGTATCGCTACCGTCTGTCGGGCTCGTGGCGCTGGATCTATGTGGTCTCGGCGGCCACCGCGCTCTACCTCAACGTTTTCGTGGGAGTGGTGCAGGCGTTCCTGAAGGTCTCTTTCCTGCACTCCCTTGCACCGAACCAGGCTGAGGCGCCTTTCGTCATCGCCCAGGTCGTCGTGCTCCTTGCCTTCGCCGCCGCGGCGGTGATTGCGTTGCGCGTCTTCCACCCGAACTCGACGCCGGCGCTGGCCGCATCGTAGCTGCCGCTGGACAGCGGCCCCCTTTTCAACAGGCAGGACTCCGAAGTCGAACCGGCACCTCAGCGAGGACAATGATGAATCGTGAAGTCCCAGCGCAAGGCGATATCGCCGCACCTCGGGAGACGACGCTGACCGTAGATGTCGCCGAGCCACGCCAGCGTCGTCTGAGGCCTCGTGCTGGCGGCGATCTCGGACTGTGCAGAGCTCGGAGGTCTCGAAATTGAACACGCCCAACCCCAAACGACGCGAGTTCGTGAAGTCCGCCCTCGCGCTCGGTGCTCTACCTTTGATCGGAGGCTGTGCAGGCATGAGCGGTCAACCCTCACCGGCGGCAGGTCCTGCCGATCTCGTCATGCTCAACGGGCGCATCGCGACGCAGGACGAGCGGCGCTCGATCGTGCAGGCAATGGCGATCAGGGACGGGCGCGTCTACGTAACAGGTGACGACGCTACGGTCGCGCAATTTCGCGGCCCGGCGACTCGCACGATCGATCTCAACCGGCGCACCGTCATCCCGGGTCTCATCGACTCGCACTCCCACCCGATTCGCGGCGGTCTGTACTACAACCTCGAGCTGCGGTGGGACGGCGTGCCCTCGCTCGCCGACGGGCTTCGCATGCTGCGCGAGCAGGCGCGGCGCACGCCGCCGAATCACTGGGTGCGGGTCGTCGGGGGATGGTCCGAGTTCCAGTTTGCCGAGCGCCGCATGCCGACCCTCGCTGAGCTCAACGAAGCCGCGCCCGATACACCGGTATTCGTGCTGAATCTTTACGCGAGCGCGCTGCTCAATCGTGCGGCATTGCGCGCAGTCGGTTACGACAGGAACACGCCGAATCCGCCCGGCGGGGAGATCGAGCGCGACGGTGCGGGCAACCCGACGGGGTTGCTGATCGCAAAGCCCAATGCGTTCATCCTCTATTCGACCCTCGCCAAAGGTCCGAAGCTTCCGCCCGAGCACCAGCTCAACTCGACACGGCAGTTCATGCGCGAGCTCAACCGCCTGGGTGTGACGAGCGTGATCGACGCCGGCGGCGGCTTCCAGAATTATCCGCAGGATTACGAGGTCGTTTCGGCGCTCCATCGCGACAATCTTTCGACTGTGCGGCTCGCCGCGAACCTCTTCACGCAGCGGGCCAACCGGGAGCTCGAGGATTTTTCGACGTGGACGAGCACGCTGCAGGCGGGGCAGGGCGACGACATGTATCGCATCAACGGTGCGGGCGAGATGCTCGTCTACTCCGCCGCCGACTTCGAGGATTTCCTCGAGCCGCGGCCGGACATGCCCGCGCGCATGGAGCCCGAGCTCACCGCCGTCGTGAAGATGCTCTCGGAGAAGCGCTGGCCTTTCAGGTTGCACGCGACCTACGACGAGACGATCACGCGCGCGCTAGACGTGTTCGAGGCGGTGAATCGCGAAGCGCCCTTCGGCGGGCTGCACTGGATGATCGATCACGCCGAGACGATCTCGGCGCGCAACATCGACCGCATACGCGTGCTGGGCGGCGGCATCGCGATCCAGCACCGCATGGCTTTCCAGGGCGAATCGTTCATCGCCCGTTACGGCAAGGCGCAGGCGGAGCATTCGCCGCCGATCAAACGCATGCTGGCCGCGGGCGTGCCGGTAGGCGCGGGGACCGATGCCACGCGCGTCGCGAGCTACAACCCGTTCGTATCGCTGTACTGGCTGGTTTCCGGAAAGACCGTGGGCGGTACGCCGATCTACACCGAGTCGAACCGGCTCGACCGCATGGAGGCGCTTCGTCTGTGGACGGTGGGGAGCGCGTGGTTTTCGAGCGAGGAAGAGAAGAAAGGGGCGCTCGTGCCGGGACGGCTGGCCGACGTGGCGGTGCTGTCGGCGGACTACTTCTCGATACCGGACGAAGAGATCAAGCGGCTCGAATCGGTGTTGACACTGGTCGGCGGCAAACCGGTGTACGCGGCCGCGGAGTTCGGCGATCTGTCGCCGCCGCCGCTGCCGGTCTTGCCGGAGTGGTCGCCGGTGGCGCATTACGGCGGCTATGCGCGCTCGGCGCCACGCGCCGCAGGGCCGGTGCAATCGAGTGCGGCAGCGTTCTCGGGTCACGGCCACTGGCACCCGGGCTGCGACTGTTTTGCATTCTGATCGACTTTCGCTTTGCTGGAGGAGGCGTCGGGCGACAAGGCCACCACATGTTCTCATTGCCATGCAGGTGCTCGACAAAGGGCTGGCAATGCTCGGAGCGCCGGAGACGGTCGAGAACAAGGTCATCGAATTGCAGGAAAGGGGCGTGAACCACGTCATGTTCTTGCAGACCTTCGGCGGCCTCGACCCGGAGCGCGTGCGCGACTCGATGAGGCGGATCGCTACGGAAGTGATCCCGCGTGTGAAGAGCGCGTGAACATCCGGGCATGATTCGTACTGCAGGCCATATAGCTACGCCGTATATACATTGAACTACATATTCGTTTTGAGACAGGCAGGCAAAAGGTAAGCTGCCACATCTATCGCACAGCCTACCAGACGACTGGACGCTGCCATCTTGTATTCAGAGGGCACCATGTCGTCGCAATTGAACCACCTCCCCAGTCCACCGCCGCGCTCGTCAACGGCGGCGATTGACGAACGCACGGCGCATGCAGCACTTCCGCGCCGTCCGGAACCTCCCGGCACCCCCGTTCAGTCTGGCGTTGCTTTCGGCGCACCCGCCGGTTCCCGTAGCTGTCGTCACTAATTCCGTTGTAACCACTTCGTCGGGCCGCGGCTGCGTGCTGCGCCCGTGCGTTTCACTCCGTCAAAACGGCACACGATATGTCGATACAAGCGATAAATACGCGCAATAAATCCGGGATACCGATTCAGGCATTCGCAGGATTTCTATCTCGTTTGCTCGGACCTGCCACGCGTTCGAGATTCCGCCATGAAATTGATGCAGCCCGCACGCGGCTGCGCACCGCCCTGCTGGCGAGCGTCGTCGCCGCGACCACCGTCACTGCCGTCGCGTCCGCCGCGGAGCCGGCCGTACCCACCGTCGTGCCCAAAGGCACCAAGCTGGTCGTGGCCGACCAGCGTCAGGTCCTCCAAGAACTGTTCGCCGCGTCCGGACAGCAGAAGCATCTGTCATCCGACGTCAAATTCGCTGATTTCCGCGGCGGCCCAGCCATCCTCGAGGCCTTTCGCGGCGGTGCGCTTGACCTGGCGACGGTCGGCGACACGCCGCCCATCCAGGCACATGCGGCCGGCGTCAAGCTGCCCATCGTCGCCGCGCGCCTGTCCACCGAGCCCCCCTACAAGGTGGCGCTGCGTCCGGGCCTGAAGATCACGAAGCTGGCCGACCTGCGCGGCAAGCGCTTCGCCTACGCGGAAGGCACGGCGACGCAGACCTTCATATTGGGGCTGCTGAAGAAGGCCGGGCTGTCCAAGAAAGACGTCACGCTGGTGCCGGTGCGCACTGCAGACTTCTCGGACGCCCTGCGCAGCGGCGGTGTCGACGTTGCCATGCTGAACGAACCGCCGTTCGCACACTACATCAGGAACAACCAGGCACAGGGTGCGAGCGCACTGGCGGCCAGCGAGACGGAGGGCCTTCCCCCGTACCTGAACTACCTGTACGCCAGCGAGGCGGCGCTGAAAGATCCCGCGAAGGCTGCCGCCATCCGCGAATTCATCGTGCTCTGGATCCAGGCCGTCAAATGGTCGCAGGCCAATCGCGACGCGTGGGTCGATGCCTATTTCGTCAAGAGCCAGAAGCTGAGCGCGGAAACCGGCCGGCTCATCGTCGAGTCGGAGGGCAGGTTTTCCTTCCCGTCGCTGCGCGATCTCGTCGCTCGCCACCAGCGGGCCATCGACCTGATCCATCAGGCTGGCGAGATTCCCAAGCGCCTCGACGCGAAAGAAGAATTCGATTTCCGCTTCGACGAAGTGATCGCCGCCGCCAACCGGTCAGCGCGATAACCAATTCTGAACCAGACCTGAAGGAGAACGAACATGTCGGTACAGCTCGTACGGGAAGCATCCACGCGACAGCAGGAAGCGGTCGACGTCAAGCCGATGTCGGTTCACATCGGCGCCGAGATCGCGGGTGTCGATCTCTCGCGTCCCCTGCCGCCGGAGCAGGTGAGTGCGATACGCGCAGCCCTGGTGCGTTGGAAGGTCGTATTCTTCCGCGATCAGTCGCTCGATCATCGCCGACACGTCGCGTTGGCGCGCCAGTTCGGTGAGACGACCGCCGGCCATGTCGTATTCGGCAGCGACGGCGAGTACCCGCAGATCTATGCCGTAGCCAAGCAGCGCAAGGCTAACCGGTTCCAGGGGCCGGAACTGTTCCGTCCGTGGTCCGGCTGGCACACCGATGTCACGGCCGCGATCAACCCGCCCGCGGCATCGATACTGCGCGGCGAAGTTGTCCCGCCTTATGGCGGCGACACCCAGTTCACCAACCTGGTCGCCGCCTTTGACGCGCTGTCGAAGCCCATGCAGGCATTTGTCGAGGGCTTGCGCGGCATTCACCGGTTCGCGCCGCCGCAGGGCGTGGACGCAACGCCGGAGTATCAGGAACTGGTGCGCAAGCGCATCCTCGTCAGCGAGCATCCGCTCGTGCGCGTACATCCGGAAAGCGGTGAGCGCGCGCTCTTCGTGAGCCCGTCGTTCCTGAAGTCCATCGTTGGACTGTCGGCGCGCGAGAGCCAGGTGCTCCTCGAATTTCTGTGGGAGCACGTCGTACGTCCCGAGTTTACCGTGCGCTTTCGCTGGGAGCCGGGCAGCGTCGCATTCTGGGACAACCGGGCGACCGCGCATCTCGCACCCAGGGATATCTTCGATTCGGACTTCGACCGCCAGTTCTATCGAGTGACGCTCGTTGGCGACGTGCCGGTTGGTACGGATGGTACGCCGTCACGGGCCCTCGAAGGCGATCCGATCGTTGCGGTATAGCCGCGCCGACATAACCGATTTCCGCGATAAGGATTGGCATGGCCTTTCAACACAATCTTGACGCTCTCGCACTGAACGACGTGCCGCGCGTCGATGCCGCACCCGTGCAGCGTCCACGCCTGTTTACACCCAGCCGGCCGCTACGCGGCGCCATCGTGGTCGGCCCGATCGCAGTGCTCTTGCTCTGGCAGATGGCCTCCATGACCGGGCTGCTGCCTGAACGGCTGCTGGCGGCGCCGTCAAAGGCGGTCACCAGCGTCATCGACCTCGCCGCAGACGGCACTCTGCTGCGGCACCTGCTCGCGTCGGCGCAGCGCGCGTACACCGGCCTGCTGCTGGGCGTAGTGCTCGGCGTCGTGTTGGCGCTGGCGTCCGGGCTGACACGCATCGGCGAGGCTTCGATAGACGGCCTGATCCAGGTCAAGCGGGCGGTGCCCACGCTCGCGCTGATCCCGCTTGCCATTCTGTGGCTGGGCATCGGCGAGACCATGAAGATCGCCATCATCACCGCAGCAGTGCTGGTCCCGGTATACATCAACACGCACGCGAGCCTGCGCGGCATCGACCTGCGCTACATCGAACTGGCCCGTACCGTGGGGCTTACCTATCCGGAATTCCTGCGGCGTGTCGCGCTGCCCGGCGCGCTGCCGGGCTTCTTCACCGGCCTCCGCCTCGCCGTAACGACCTGCTGGACATCGCTGGTCGTGCTGGAGCAGATCGCCACCAGCGAGGGCATCGGCTACCTGATGAACCGGGCGCGCGACTACGGCCAGACGGAGATCATCGTCGTCGGTCTCCTCATCTACGCGACCCTCGGCCTGACGTCCGACATCGTCGTGCGCCTGTGGGAGCGCCACGCTCTGTCGTATCGAAAGGTGCTGGGAACATGAGCGCGCCGCTGGCAAACGCTCGTCATTCCGAAGCGCGCAGTGCGAAGGGCAATCCGATGGCTGCCGCCACCCGTGATCAGCACGCCGTGCGTGACAGTCGAGGGGGGCGTCGCGACGGCGCGGTCCACATCCGAGACCTGGTGCGAAGCTTCGACGGCCGGGCGGTGGTCGACCGCATTTCGCTCGACATCGCGGCCGGCGAATTCGTCGCGCTGATCGGCAAGAGCGGCTCGGGCAAGAGCACGCTGCTGCGCGCGTTGGCCAACATCGACGACAGCGTCGCGGGATCCGGCGCCATCCACGTGCCCGACAATCGGTCCGTGCTGTTCCAGGATTCGCGCCTGCTGCCGTGGGAAAACGTACTGCAGAACATCACTATCGGCCTGCGTACCCCCGACGCGCGGGAGCGCGGCCTGGCCGTGCTGGCCGATGTCGGGTTGGCAGGTCGCGAGAACGCTTGGCCCAACGCGCTGTCGGGCGGTGAGCAGCAGCGGGTGGCGCTGGCTCGGTCGCTGGTGCGCGATCCGTCACTGCTGCTGGCGGACGAGCCGTTCGGCGCGCTCGACGCGCTCACGCGCATCAAGATGCACGAACTGCTCTTCCGGCTGGTCGAGGTCCACCAGCCCACGGTACTGCTCGTCACGCACGACGTCGACGAGGCGCTGGTGCTGGCCGACCGCGTGCTGGTGATGGACGCCGGGCGGATCATCGTCGACCTTCGCGTCGATCTCCCGCATCCGCGCGGCAGGTCTTCGGAAGCGTTCGAGGCGCTGCGCGCGGAACTGCTGGACGCACTGGGCGTCATCGTCCACGTCTGAGACTGGCGTGTCGGGTCGTGGCGGTTGAGCCTGGCCTGGCACTCCGGAGGATTGCCTAATACTCGGGTATGCCCAGCCGCCGCCGGTCTCGCATCGGTCCCCAAATAACCGCCAGAACTTATTACGTGGAATGTTGGTATTTGCGAGCCTAACGTGCACCGTCTATGCTGCACCACAATCCTTATGGATCTAAAAATGTCATCAGAAGCAGTCCATGTAGCGGGCCACGGGCGAGCGGACGTACCACAAGCTGCTTCGAACATGCCGCCGGTCGTAGAAAGAGAAATACTCGCCGCCGTGTCTCGTGTGCGGTTTGGGTCCGTCGTCGTTACCGTGCAAGACGGACGGGTCGTTCAGATCGACGCAACGGAGAAGCGCCGTATAGCGCGAACCAATTCGGACGTGCAGTAATTCGACGCAGGTATTTTCTGCCCGCGTGTGGCAGGTATTCCAAACGTAGCTGACCAGAAGACTGGAGGCTCCTTCGTGATGAAAGGTGCCTCATGTTTCTCTTCAGTCGCCCACGTCTCAGCGCTCTGCTGTCGTCCTCGCCCTAAGCTCGCCGGCGGCCATCCCGACCGTTACCGAGGCCGAGTTCTCGCTACTGAACGTCTCCTACCGTAAGCTTCCCCGTCAAGTAGGCAGTGTCAAAGTCGAATTATCCGCTGCGAGCGATCGCTCGCGGTAACGCGCGAGGGCAGGGCTACCCTCGCCGCCTTCGAGCCGCCCTTTTTTCCGGCAAGCGCATCTGATCGTCGCCTCGCCATACGCCGGTTTGTCTTTTCCGACGTGGTGTATGTGCGCCAGCGCACCGACGTTTGACGCGACCGCGACTACTATCGGCGGCGTACTCAGGGGCTCGAGGTCACTTCGCAGTACACCGCATCGCGCGCAGGGATAGGCGCGGCGCCGCGTGCGCCTGATGGCCCACGCACGACTGGCTCCCTGTCCCACGCAGCCTCTCTCCAAAAGAAAGCAATTCCAATGACAAGAACAAGATGCCTGCCGGAAGTCCGGATCTGGAAATGGCATCCGGTCGATACGTCCGGGCAATCATGAGAGACACGGCTGCTGCTTCACATCACGGCGTGGTCGTCGCAGTGCGCGGAAGCGTTGTCGATGTTCGGTTCGATCAGGATCTTCCACCCATTTACTCGCTGCTTCGAACAGGAAACCGGAAGCACATTGCAATCGAGGTGCTGGCTCAACTCGATGCACGCCGCGCGCGCTGCATAGCGCTGACACCCACCCAGGGTCTCGCACGCGGCATGATGGTGGAGGATACGGGAGGACCCTTGTGCGCTCCGGTCGGGAAGAGCATTCTCTCGCGCATGTTCGACGTGTTCGGCAATCCCATCGACCGCGATCCCGCACCACTGGGCGTCGAATGGCGCACGGTGCACCGGTCTCCGCCACCGCTGGCAAGACGTTCCACGCGATCCGAGGTCTTCCAAACCGGTATCAAGGTCATCGACGTGCTCGTGCCGCTGGAGAGCGGCGGCAAGGCAGGACTTTTCGGCGGCGCCGGCGTGGGTAAGACCGTCCTGCTCACCGAGATGATCCACAACATGGTCGGGAACCAGAAAGGCGTCAGCATTTTCTGCGGCATCGGCGAGCGCTGCCGCGAAGGCGAAGAGCTTTACCGCGAAATGAAGGCAGCCGGCGTGTTGCCGAACATGGTGATGGTGTTCGGCCAGATGAACGAGCCTCCGGGCGCCCGCTTCCGCGTGGGCCACGCGGCGCTCACGATGGCCGAGTATTTCCGTGACGAAGAGCATCGCGACGTTCTTTTGCTCATCGATAATATCTTTCGCTTCATCCAGGCCGGCTCCGAAGTGTCGGGGCTGATGGGACAGATGCCGTCCCGCATGGGCTACCAGCCGACGATGGGCACCGAGCTGTCGGGCTTGGAGGAGCGGATTGCCAACACCGACAGCGGCGCGATCACTTCCATCCAGGCGGTCTACGTGCCGGCGGACGACTTCACCGATCCGGCGGCGGTGCATACGTTCTCGCATCTGTCGGCGTCGATCGTGCTCTCGCGCAAGCGCGCGAGCGAAGGCCTCTATCCGGCCATCGACCCGCTGCAATCAAATTCCAAGCTGGCATCACCGGGCGTGGTTGGCGAACGGCACTACGCTCTCGCACAGGAGATCCGCCGCACCCTCGCCCAATATGCGGAGCTGAAGGACATCATCGCGATGCTCGGGCTCGAGCAGCTTTCGCCGGAGGATCGCAACGTCGTCGCACGGGCCCGCCGCCTGGAGCGTTTTCTCACACAGCCCTTTTTCACGACCGAGCAATTCACCGGCCTCGAGGGAAAGCTTGTGAGCCTCGAGGACGCACTGGATGGCTGTGAGCGAATCCTGCGCGACGAATTCAAAGACTACCCGGAGAGCGCGCTCTACATGATCGGCGCGATCGACGAAGCGAAGGCAAAAGCGAAACCGAGCGCCAAGCCGCAAGCCGCGCGTGAACATGCGTCCGACGCCTCATGAATCTCAAGATTCTGCTGCCGTTCGAGATCTTCGTTGAGAGAACGGGCGTCTCGCGCGTCGTGGCGGAGACCCCCGAAGGCTCGTTTGGCCTGTTGCCTCACCGGCTCGATTGCGTCGCAGCGCTTTCGCCCGGGATTCTCATCTACGAGACCGAAGCGGAGGGCGAGTCCTACGTGGCTGTGGACGAAGGGGTGCTGGTCAAAACCGGCGCTGACGTGCTCGTGTCGGTCCGTCGCGCGACCGGCGGCACGGACCTTCGTCTGCTGCGCGATTCCGTAGAGGCGGAGTTTCTGCACGTCGATGAGCACGAGCAAAGCGCGCGCACAGTCATGGCGAAACTGGAGACCGGGTTTGTGCGGCGTTTCGCGAGCTTTCGGGATGAGTGATCAGCCGACGGGCAAGTTCCCGAAAAACGCGACACTCGCCGAGCAGGTCGGCGCGAAGGCTGCGCGCAAGCTCAAGGCGCGGCGCAACGGCGCGCCAGGCGTCTGGTTCGGCTTAGGCATGATGGGCCTTATCGGCTGGTCGGTCGTCGTGCCGACGCTGCTCGGCGCCGCACTCGGTATTTGGCTCGACAAGCACCACCCGGGGACGCATTCGTGGACATTGGCGCTCCTGGTCGCGGGTCTTGCGATCGGCTGTGCCAACGCCTGGCATTGGGTCGCGGGGGAAGACAAGGTCATGCACGATGAACAAGGGAACGGCGATGCGTGAAGCGCTGACCCTCACGTCGGCATGGCTGGCAGGCGCAGTGTTGGGCACGGTTTTCTTCGCCGGTCTTTGGTGGACCGTCCGCACGTACGCGTCTTCCGGACGCCCGGCGCTCTGGTTCGCCGGCAGCCTGCTGCTGCGAATGGGCATTGCCCTCGGCGGGTTTTACTTCGTGTCCGCCGGGGATTGGAAGCGGCTCGTGTTGTGTCTCGCGGGATTCGTCATGGCCCGCGTGACCGTGACGTGGGCGACGCGGCCGTCGGCAGGCCCCGAAGGCCGCCCGGCACAGGGAGCGAGCCATGCGCCTTAGTCCTGACGAGATGATCTTCTGGCAAAACGGGTTTATGAAGCTCAACGCGACCATCGTTTTCACGTGGGCGCTGATGCTCGTACTGGCGGTCGGTGCGAAGCTGATCACGCGCAATCTCTCAACGAACCTGGAGCGCTCGCGCTGGCAAAACCTGCTGGAGATCGTGGTCACCGGCATCACGAAGCAGATCGAAGAAGTCGGCCTGCGCCATCCACGTAAATATCTCGGTTTCCTGGGCACCTTGTTCCTGTTCATTGCCGCGGCCACGCTGTGCACCGTGATCCCCGGCTTCGATCCGCCTACGGGCTCGCTCTCGACCACGGTGGCGCTCGCGCTATGTGTGTTCGTCGCGGTGCCGCTGTTCGGTATCGGCGAACAGGGCATGCGCGGCTATCTCAAGTCCTATGTCGAGCCGACGTTCGTCATGCTGCCGTTCAATATCATCAGCGAAATTTCCCGCGCACTGGCGCTTGCCGTGCGGCTGTTCGGCAACATGATGAGCGGGGCGATGATCATCGGCATCCTGCTTGCGATCACGCCGTTCATCTTTCCCGTGGTGATGACCGTGCTCGGCCTGCTCACCGGCATGGTGCAGGCCTACATCTTCAGCATCCTCGCCGCGGTGTATATCGCGGCCGCCACGCGCACCGGCGAATCCAGACCCGAGCCGGCGCACCAAACCTGAATCAAAAACGAACTTCACCAAGGCACACTATGGACAGCATGACGATCATCGCGGTGGCATCGATTGTCATCGCCGGCCTCACCACCGGGTTCGGCACGATGGGGCCCGCGCTGGCCGAAGGCCGCGCGGTCGCGACTGCGCTGACTTCTCTCGCGCAGCAGCCCGATGCCTCCGCCACCATCACGCGCACCCTGTTCGTCGGTCTGGCGATGATCGAGTCCACGGCGATCTACTGCTTCGTGGTCTCGATGATCCTCATTTTCGCGAACCCGTTCTGGAATCACGTGATCGCCCAGACCGCCGGGAAGTAACGGGTGCTCATCGACTGGTTCACCGTCGGCGCCCAGGCGCTCAACTTTCTCCTCCTCGTTTGGTTGATGAAGCGCTTTCTGTACAAGCCCATCCTCCAATCCATCGATGAGCGGGAGAAGCGAATCGCGGGACGACTCGCGGACGCGGACGCGAAAAAGGTCGAAGCGGTAAAGGAGCGCGACGCGTTCGAGCACAAGAACCAGGCGCTCGATCAGCAACGCGCGGCGCTGTTGAACCAAGCGACGGACGACGCGAAAGTCGAGCGCCAGCGGCTCCTCGGGCAAGCGCAGAAGGACGCCGATGCGCTGAGTGCCAGGCGGCAGGAAACACTGATGCACGAGGCCGAAACCCTGAATCAGGCCCTCGTTCGCCGCACCCGGCAGGAGGTGTTTGCCATTACGCGGAAGGTATTGTCGGATCTCGCCACGACGAGCCTGGAAGAACGGCTGGGGGAGGTGTTCACCCGGCGGTTGCGAGACATGGATGGGCCGCAGAAAGAACGGCTTGCCGAGGCGCTCAGGACAGCGTCGGGCCCCGCGATCCTGCGCAGTGCGTTCGATCTGCCCGCGCAGCAGCGCGCGACGATTCAGAATGCGCTGAATGAAACCTTCTCGGCTGAAGTCCGGGTCCAGTACGAAACCGCGCCGGAGCTGGTCAGCGGGATCGAGCTCACCGCGAATGGACAAAAGATCGCCTGGAGCATCTCCGATTATCTCGAGTCCCTCGAAAAGGGCGTAGCCGGGCTGCTGATCAAGCAAGCGGTACCCGCGCCAGCAGATGCGGCCGAGACCGCACCGAAGCGGCTCGCGAACCGCTGATGAACGCCGCGCCCGAAAGCTTGCAGAGTGTCTTCGACGGCGTCTTCGCTGCGCTAAGCGGAGCGCGCGAGGATTTCACGCCGCAACTCGCGCTGCACGAGGTGGGCACGGTCACGAACGTGTCTGCCGGTATCGCCAGGGTATCCGGCCTTCCCACGGTTGCCTTCGAGGAGTTGCTGACGTTCCCTGGCGGCGTGTTCGGCATCGCGTTCAACGTCGACGAGGACGAAATCGGCGTCGTCCTGCTCGGCGAATACTCGCAGTTGCAGGCGGGCAATGAAGTCGGACTCACGGGCCGGGTCGTGGACGTGCCGGTCGGTGACGAGCTCATCGGACGCGTGATCGATCCGCTCGGGCGTCCACTCGATGGGAATGGACCGGTGGCCGCGGGTACGCGCCTGCCCATGGAGCGCCCTGCAGCTGCGATCATGGATCGCGCGCCGGTCACCGTGCCGCTTCAAACCGGCATCAAAGTCATCGACGCGCTGATTCCCATCGGGCGGGGTCAGCGAGAGTTGATTCTCGGCGACCGCCAGACCGGCAAAACCACTATCGCGCTCGATACGATCCTCAACCAGCGGGGCCACGACGTCATCTGCGTCTACTGCGCGATCGGCCAACGCGCCTCCGCTGTGGCGAAGGCCGTTGCCGTCCTGCGCGAAAAGGGCGCGATGGAATACACCGTCGTGGTCGTGACGGAAGGCAACGATCCGCCGGGACTCGCATACATCGCTCCGTATGCGGCGACGAGCATCGCGGAGCACTTCATGGAAGCGGGGCGCGACGTGCTGATCGTCTACGACGATCTCACCCAGCACGCACGTGCCTATCGCGAGCTTTCGCTGCTGCTGCGGCGCCCGCCCGGCCGTG
>JAQGMV010000209.1 GCA_028292225.1 Betaproteobacteria bacterium | reverse complement strand
AAGGCGGTCGAGATGGGAACGGCAATCGGCGACGAAGAGCTTGCCGATCCGAAATTACGCCCGGTATTGAAGCGCATCCAGGAGATGAAAGTCGTCGTCTTCGCGCACCCGAACACGCAGGGCTCGGGCGGGCGCCTCGACTGCTACTACCTCACGAACCTCATCGGCAACCCGCTCGATACGACCATTATGGTGGGCAAGCTCATGTTCAGCGGCGCGCTCGACGAGTTGCGCGATCTGAAGATGCTGCTCGCTCACGGCGGCGGCTTCCTCCCTTACCAGATCGGACGCTTCGAGCACGGCCACAAAGTGCGTCCCGATACCGCCGCGGCGACGAAGTCGCGCCCGCTTGAGATGTTCAAACAGTTCTGGTTCGACGCGCTCACCCACGATCCGCTGGCGATTCGCCACCTCATCGACCGGGTCGGCTCGGAGCGCGTGGTCATCGGCACCGACTCGCCTTTCGACATGGGCGAGGAGCAGCCGGTCGAGCGCCTCGAGGCGACGCCGCGCCTCACCCAGAAGGAGCGCGAGGACGTTTCATTCCGCACCGCCCTGAACCTGTTCGGCGGCGCGCTGTAGTACCGGCCGCGGACCCGCTGAATGCACGCGTTTGCGCGGGAGCGGGGGCCGCGGCTATCATCGGCCGGATAAATACAACGCGAACGATCACACACATGCAAACCAGGAACAAGGCGAAGGGGGACGGGCCGGCGCTGCAGACCGTGGGACAGGTCGGGCTCGGGATCATGGGCGGCGCGTATGCGAAGCACCTGCGTGCAGCCGGTTTCGACGTGGTCGGTTTCGACGTCGACGCGACGCGGCGGGCGGAGCTGAAGGGGCTCGGCGGAACCGCGGCGAAGAGTGTCGCTGACGTGTCGTCGCGCTGCCCTGTCGTGATCACGTCGCTCCCGAGCCTCGAGGCCGTCGATGCTGCGTTCTTCGGGAAAGATGGACTGCTCGACGGTGCGCCCCCGGGAACCATCGTGATCGAAGCGAGCACGCTTCCGCTCGAGGTCAAGCTCGGGGTTCGCGACGTGTGCGAAGAGCGTGGGGTGATCGTGCTCGACTGCCCGATCAGCGGCACCGGCGCGCAGGCGGCGGCCAAGGACATCTCGGTGTACGCGAGCGGCCCCAAAGCCGCGGTGAAGACATGCGAGCCGGTCTTCGCCGGTTTCGCGCGCAGCATGCACTACTGCGGCGAGTACGGTAACGGGTCGAAGTTGAAATTCATCGCAAACCTGCTCGTCACGATCCACAACCTCTCCGCGGCCGAAGCGATGGTGCTCGGCCGCCGGTCCGGGCTGGACCTGAACCTGGTGTACGACGTCATTCGGGACGGCGCCGGGACTTCCCGGATGTTCGAAGTGAGGGCGCCGCTCATGATCGCGGGCGATTACAGCCAGGCGACGATGAAAGTCGACGTGTACCAGAAAGATATTGATATCATCAGCGATTACGCCTCGGCGCTGCATTGCCCGACACCGCTTTTCGAGGCGAGCAAGGCGTACTACTCTGCCGCATACGCGCAGGGTTACGCGAAGGAGGACACGGCAGCGATCCACGCCGTGCTCGAGAGGATGGCCGGCATGGCGCCGGCCGCCGGAAAAAAGACCGCGGCCGGAGAGACGTCGGCCGCAAGAAAGAAGGCCGGGAAGGCCTCGGCCGCAAACCGCAAATCACGCACAACGAGAAAGGCGTCAAAAGCATGAACACCACGCTCTCCAATCAGGGGCAGGCTTCGCAGACCCTCGCCTGGAACATGAAGCTGCTGTCGCACAACGAGCTCCAGGGCTTCGGAGGCGTCGGCGAAGGCATCAGCATGCAGGTCACCAACGACGGCCGCCGCATCCTGTGGCTCGCCCACGAGTCCGCGCCCAAGAACTTCACCGGCGTCGACGTGACCGACGTGCGCAACCCCAAAGTCGTCGTGCAGACCGACCTGCCGCACGCCAAAGTGCGGTCGAACTCGCTCGACGTGGTCGGCAACATCATGGCGGTCGCGTACCAGACCAAGGAGTTCAACCAGAAGCCCGCGGGAATGGATCTGTTCGACATCAGCAAGCCCGAAGCGCCGAAGCTCATTTCGCATTTCGATGCGTCGGGCCCGCACTCGCGCGGCGCGCACTGCGTCTTCTTCGTGGACGGCGAATACGTGCATCTCTCGTCGGGCGCACCCGATTTCGAGCCGAACGATCCGAAAGACGACCAGTTCTATCGCATCATCGATGTTCGCAATCCGTCGAAGCCGACCGAAGTGGGCCGCTGGTGGCTGCCGGGAACGAAGAAAGGCGAAGAGCCGCTGCCGCGGCATCCGAGATTCGACGGCGGCTACCGCACCCATAACTGCGCGGTCTACCCGGAGCGTCCCGATCGCGCGTATGTCGGCTACATCGACGGCGGCGCCATCATTCTCGACATCAAGGACAAGTCGAACCCGAAGATGGTTACGCGCTGGCGCTATTCGCCGCCGTTCAACGGTTTCACCCACACCGTGCTGCCGCTTTTCTCGCGCGGTCTTTTGATCGTCAGCGACGAGTGCACCAAAGACGATGGCAAAGACTGGCCGAAGATGACGTGGGTCGTCGACGCGCACGACGAGACCAACCTCGTGCCGGTGTCGACGCTGCCGCTGCCTCCGGTCGAAACCTTCGGCAAGCGCGGAGGGCGCTACGGCTCGCACAACATGCACGAGAACCAGCCGGGGCCGGCGTCTTTCCGCTCGGACACCATTCACGTGTGCACGTTCTTCAATGGCGGTGTGCGCGCGTTCGACACGTCGAACCCGTATCAGCCGCAGGAGATCGCCTACTTTGTCCCCGGCGCGCACAAGATGTCGCCCGCCGGCGCGATCCAGATCAACGACGTGTGGGTCGACGAGAACCGCATCATCTACTGCGTGGACCGCTTCGCCGGCGGCCTGTACATTCTGGAAATGACTGTCTGACGAGTCCCTCCCGGACCCGTTCAGGCGGTAAACGAACAGAGGGAAACCGCAGGTTTCCCTCTGTTATCTTCCTTTCTACGGCCATCTACCGATAAATGCCGACCAACATCCTCAACGAACCTGCCACCGAAGGCCGCGATCCGCTGGCGGGGCGCATTCCGGTCAGCATCGTCACGGGCTTTCTCGGCAGCGGCAAGACCACGCTCATCAACCGGCTGCTCAAACGGCCGGACATGAACAAGGTCGCCGTGATCGTGAACGAACTCGGCGAGCAGAGCATCGATCACGATCTCGTCGAAGTCTCGTCCGAGCAGATGATGCTGCTCAACAACGGGTGCCTGTGCTGCGTGCTGCGCGGCGACCTGCAGCAGACGCTGCGCGATATGTTCGTCAAGCGCCGCACCGGGGAGATCATAGACTTCGAGCGCGTGGTGATCGAAACGACCGGGCTTGCAGATCCCGCGCCGGTCATGCAGACGCTGATGACCGACACCATGCTTCAGGCGCAATACCGCCTCGATTGCGTGGTGACCCTCGTCGATGCGGTAAACGGCGTCGGACAGCTCGACACGATGCAGGAAGCGGTAAAGCAGGCGGCGCTCGCCGACCGGATCGTCATCACCAAATCGGACCTCTCGAACGAAGAGGCGATCGGGAACCTGGAAGCGCGGCTGCGCGAGCTCAATCCCCAGGCGCCGATGAAGCGCGCGGTGGATGGCGAGATCGAGCTCGCGTTCCTCATCAACGTCGGTCTCACCCACGCGAAGTCGCGGCTCGAAGACGTAGAGCGCTGGATGGGCGCCGAGGTCCCCGACGAGCACGGCCACGTGCACCGCCACGATTCTTCGGTGCGCTCGTTCTGCCTGCGCTACGACAGGCCTTTCACCTGGTCGACCTTCTCCCAGTGTCTCGAAGTCCTCACCGCGTTGCGCGGACCTGACCTGCTGCGGGTGAAAGGCCTCGTGAACGTCGCGGACCGCAAAGGCCCGCTCGTCGTGCAGGGCGTGCAGCACCTGTTTCATCCGCCGATCGAGCTCGCGGGCTGGCCCAGCGACGATCACGCCACCCGTATCGTCTTCATCACGCGGGGCATCGAGCGCCCCGTGGTGGAAGGGCTTTTCGCAGCGATCACCTCGATCGCGACACCGGCTGCATCCTGAGCGCGACCCGTCGCGGCGCGTCTGCGGCGCGCGCAGGGCGAAGTTGCATGGTTGTTGCTAAGCTCCCCCGGCACTCACAACGATACGAGGATCTCCAGCAATGCGCCCCATCCGTAATGCACTGATCGCAGCTTCCGCCGTTCTCTCATGCGCCGGCGCAGCCACAGTGACAGCCCAGACCTACCCGTCCAAACCGGTGCGCGTCATCGTGCCTTTCACCCCGGGCGGCATCTCCGACGTGCTCGCGCGCGTGATGGCGCAGCAGCTGACCAGCAGCATGGGGCAGCAGTTCGTCGTCGACAACCGGCCCGGCGCCGGCACCACGATCGCGGGCGATATGGTCGCGAAAGCACCGCCCGACGGCTACACGATCTATTTCATCGACATGACCACGCATGCGATCAACGCGACCCTCTACAGCAAGCTGCCGTTCGACTCGGTGAAGGACTTCACCCAGATTGCGATGCTCGCGCAGACCCCCCTCGTGATGGTCGTGCACCCGTCGCTGCCGGTGAAGAACGTCAAAGAGCTGATCGCGTTCGCGAAAACGCGGCCTGACCAGGTGTCCTACGGCTCGTCGGGCAACGGCACCATCCTTCACCTGACCGGCGAGACTCTGAACACGATGGGCGGCGTCAAAATGGTGCACGTGCCGTACAAAGGCAGTGCGCCCGCAGTCGCAGCGGTGCTCGGGGGGGAAATCGCGGTGACTTTCGGCACCACGCCCGCGGCGATCGCGAATGTGCAGGCCGGCAAGCTTCGCGCGCTCGGCGTCACCACCGCCAAGCGTTCCCCTGCGCTTCCCGATGTGCCCGCGATCGGCGAGACCCTGAAGGGCTTCGACATCGTGCTCTATAGCGGCATCATGGGGCCGCCGAAGATGTCGCCTGAGGTCGTCGCGCGTCTCAGCAAGGAGATGACGCGCCTCGTCACCCTGCCCAACATCAAGGATGCGTGGGCGAAGCAGGGCGCCGATCCGGTCAGCATGACGCCCGAACAGGTCACTACGCACCTGCAGTCGGACATTCAGAAGCTGGGCAAACTCGTGAAAGCGGCAGGCGCGAAGGTCGATTGACGAGTCCTTCGGACTCGTCAATCGATTTCGCCGCGCTCGTGCGCCGGAAACGAACGGAGGGGAACCCCAGGCTCCCCTCCGTAACCGCCCTACCTTCGGCTATCCACCGAAAACCGGCTTCTCGCTGTCCTACTTAGGTTGGGGCACGATCCGTAAGTACGGCTTCGGCGATTTCCAGCCGTCGGGGTATTTCTTTTTCGCTTCGTCGTCGGAGACCGCGGGCACGATGATCACGTCCTCGCCCGATTTCCAGTTCACCGGCGTGGCGACCTTGTGCTTGGCCGTGA
>JAQGMV010000541.1 GCA_028292225.1 Betaproteobacteria bacterium | reverse complement strand
CATGCCCGGATTCAAAACGCTGAAGGAAGGCCAGAAGGTCTCCTTCGAAGTGACGCAGGGCAACAAGGGCAAGAAACAAGCGAGCAACATCCAGGCAGTCTAGACACTCGTCTGGATCGTCTGTCATTAAAGCCGGGCATGTTCCCGGCTTTTTTTATGCGCGGGTGACTGCGGGCTTGCGATTACAGCGAGGCGCGCCGTGAAGCCGCGCGCTTAAAGCTTCATCTCGGGGAGTGTCACGATGCTCATGCCCCGGGCTTCGAGCGCGCGCCGCACCGCGGTCATGACTGCGACACCGTTCGGCTCGTCGCCGTGCGCGCAGATCGTGTCGATGCGTGTGCGGATCGTCTTGCCGCCGCGGGTGACCAGGCCGGGCGCGTCGAGAAACGACAGCACCTGGCGCACCGCCGTTTCGGGGTTGGTGATGAGAGCGCCTTCGACCTGGCGCGACGTGAGCCGGCCTGCGTCGTCGTAAGTCCTGTCGGCGTAGGCTTCGTGAGCGACGCGCAGCCCCTCCGCTTCGCCGGCGCGGACCATCTGGGAGCACGCGTTCGCGACGAAGATCAGCGTCGCATCGACTGCGCGGATGGCCCGGGCGAGGGCGCGCGCGTAATCGGCGTCGTCGTGTGCGATGTTGTTCAGGGCGCCGTGAGGTTTCACATGCGTCACTTTCGCGCCGCACGCCGAGGCGATGCCCTGGAGCGCGCCGATCTGATACGCGACCATGTTTTCGATCTCGTCGGGACGCATGCGCATCGCGCGCCGGCCGAAGCCCTGCAGGTCCGGGAAGCTCGGATGCGCGCCGATGGAAACGCCATGTGCGGCGGCGAGCCTGATCGAGCCGGCCATGACGCCCGGATCGCCGCCGTGAAAACCGCACGCGATGCTGGCAGACTTCACCACCTGGATGAGCGAGGCGTCGTCGCCGAGCGTATAACGACCGAAGCTCTCCCCCATGTCACCGTTCAGATTGATCATCGTCATATTGAAATCCCGAATGCCTACGCTATTGTACGGCGGCGCAGATGCCTGAGCGCTGGGACATTTTCTGCCGCGTCGTCGACAACTTCGGCGACGCCGGCGTGTGCTGGCGTCTCGCGCGCCAGCTTGCGCTCGAGCACCGGTTTGGCGTGCGCCTGTGGATCGATCATCTGCCGACGCTCGCGCGGCTGCACCCGGACGTCGTCGACACGCCGCGGCAGACCATCGACGAGGTCGAAGTCCTGAGCTGGGATGACGCGGTCGACCTGCGATCCGGTGATCACCCGCTGCCGCAGGTCGTCGTCGAGGCCTTCGGCTGCGGCCTGCCCGAAGCTTATGTCGAAGCGATGGCGCACGCGTCGCGGCCTCCGCTGTGGCTCGGGCTCGAGTACTTGAGCGCCGAGCCGTGGGTCGCTACGCATCACCGCCTGCCTTCGCCGCATCCGCGCCTGCCGCTCGAGCGCTATTACTTTTTCCCGGGTTTTGTCGAAGGCACCGGCGGGTTGCTGCGCGAGAGCGACCTCTTCGCCCGGCGCGACGCCTTCGGTCCGCAGCAGCGAGCGGCGTTCTGGCGTGCCGCGGGGCACGAGCCGCCAGAGCCTGGTGCGCTGACGGTAGCGGTGTTCGCTTACGAAACGGCACCGCTCGCCGGCCTGCTGCAGGCGTGGGAAACCGGCACGGTCGACACCGTCGCAGCGATCCCCGAAGGAAAGCTGCTCGCCGCGGCGCTCGCACACTTCGGCGCCGCGGAAATACCGGCGAATCGCCTCCTGCACCGGGGCGCACTCGAAGTCCGGGTGGTGCCGTTCGTACCGCAGGCGCGGTTCGACGAGCTGCTCTGGTCGTGCGACGTTGCGTTCGTTCGCGGCGAAGACAGCTTCGTGCGCGCCCAGTGGGCGCAGCGGCCGTTCATCTGGCACATCTACCCGCAGGAGGAGCAGGCGCACTGGCGCAAGCTCGACGCATTTCTGGAGCTGTACGGCGAGGGCCTCGCGGCGCCGGCCGCAACCGCCCTGCAGCACCTCTGGCACGCATGGAACCAAGTCGAAGGGGCCCGAGTCTCACCGGGCTCGGCGTGGGCGGCATACGCTTCGCATCGGGCCACGCTCCGCGAGCACGCGATTCGCTGGGCAGCGCGCCTCGCGGGCATCGGCGGGCTGGCCGACAATCTGGCGCGATTCTGCCGGGACAAGCTAAAATAGCGATTTTGTTTCAACGACATATGGGGCGGGCATGAAAACGGCGCAGGAAATCAGAGCAGGGAACGTGATCATGGTGGGCAAAGACCCGCTCGTGGTCCTCAAGGCGGAATTCAGCAAGTCGGGCCGCAACGCCTCGGTCGTGAAGATGAAGCTGAAAAACCTGCTGTCGGGCAGTCCTTCGGAAACGGTCTACCGCGCCGACGAGAAGTTCGACATGGTGCAACTCGAGCGCAAAGACGTCACGTATTCGTATTTCGCGGACCCGTCGTACATCTTCATGGACGACGAGTTCAACCAGTTCGAAGTCGACAAGGAAAACATGGGCGATGCCCTCAACTACCTCGAGGACGGCATGCCCGCCGAGGTGGTGATCTACGACGGCCGTCCGATCTCGGTAGAGATCCCGCAGACGGTCGTGCGTGAGATCGAGTACACCGAGCCTGCGGTTCGCGGCG
>JAQGMV010000502.1 GCA_028292225.1 Betaproteobacteria bacterium | reverse complement strand
GCGGTCACCGATTTGAGCCGCGCCTGATAATTGTTGAGCTCTGCGAGCGGGACCTGCGCCTTGATGGCGACGCTGCCCGGGGCCGCGGCGTCGGTTCCATTGATCTGGCCGCGTTTGGCGGAGATGTCTCCGGCGATATCGCCCATCGCGGGCTCGGGCGCGGTGATCTCCATGTTCACGATCGGCTCGAGGACGATGGGGCGCGCCTTGCTGATCGCATCCATGAACGCTCGCTTGCCCGCCGAAATGAAGGCGACCTCTTTGGAATCGACCGCGTGGTGTTTGCCGTCGTACACCACGACGCGCACGTCCTGCACCGGATAGCCCGCGATCGGCCCGGCGTCGAGCACCTGGCGCACGCCTTTTTCGACAGCCGGGATGAACTGGGTCGGGATCGTGCCGCCCTTCACGGCGTCGACGAACTCGAAACCCGAGCCGCGCTTCAAAGGCTCGACCCGCAAGTACACCTCGCCGAACTGCCCCGCGCCGCCGGTCTGCTTCTTGTGGCGATGGTGCCCTTCGGCTTTGGCCGTGATCGTCTCGCGGTACGGGATACGAGGCGGCCTCGTGCTGACTTCGACGTGATATTGAGCCTGCAGCCGATCCATGATGTAGCGCATGTGCAGGTCGCCGACACCGCTCATGACGGTCTCGTTGGAGGCCGCGTGGTGGGCTACTTTGAAAGTCGGGTCCTCTGCCGCGAGCTTGTGCAGGGCCTCGGATATGCGCTGCTCGTCCCCCCGGCGTTTGGGCTCGACCGCGAGGCTGTGCATCGGCGTCGGGAACTCGAGCGGGGCGAGGTGGATGTGGTCCTCGTCGTGGGAATCGTGCAGCACTGCGTCGAAAGCGATCTCGTCGACCTTGGCGACTGCGCCGATATCGCCGGGCGTGAGCGCATCGGTCTCTATGAACTCCTTGCCCTGCAGGAGGTAAGGATGGCCCACCTTGAAGGGTTTGCGCCCGTCGCCGATGAAAAGCTGCGTGTCTTTCGTGATCGTTCCCTGGTGGACCCGGAACACCCCGACCTTGCCGACGAAAGGATCGATCATCACCTTGAAGACGTGCGCGAGCACGTGTTTCGACGGGTCGGGCTCCGCGCGTATCGGCACGCCGGCACTGCCTTCACCTTTGAGGAACTCCGGAGGATTGCCTTCGGTCGGGTTCGGCATGAGCTTCACGAACACGTCGAGCAGCTCCCCGACTCCCGCACCGTTGCGCGCCGAGACGAAGCAGATCGGCACGAGATGCCCTTCGCGCAGCGCCTGCTCGAAAGGCGCGTGCAGCTCGGCAGGGCTGACCTCGCCCTGCTCGAGGTATCTCGCCATGAGCTCTTCATCCACCTCCACGACCTGGTCGATGAGCGCCTGGTGCGCTTCCTCTACAGACGAGAAATCGGACTCGCCCGACGGATTGAAGAAACAGTCGACGACGCGCTTGCCGCCGCCCGCGGGCAGGTTGATCGGCAGGCATTCCTTGCCGAAAGTCGCCTGGATCTGGCTCACGAGCTGAGGCAGGTCGATATTGTCCGCGTCGATCTTGTTGATCACGATCATGCGGCACCGGTTGCGCTTCGCCGCCCAGTGCATCATGCGGTGCGTGATCATCTCGATGCCGTTCTGCGCATTGATCACGACGGCGGCGGTCTCGACTGCGGGAAGCGCGCCGATCGCGCGTCCGACGAAGTCCGGAAGGCCGGGCGTGTCGATGAGGTGCATGCGAGTGTCGCCCGAAATGAGGTGCACGAGCGCGGCGTTCAGGGAGTGCTGGTAGGTTTTTTCGAGCGGGTCGAAGTCGCAGACCGTCGTGCCTTTTTCCACGCTGCCGGTCGAGACCGTCATGCCGGCCTTGTGGAGCAGCGCTTCGGTGAGGGTGGTCTTGCCCGCCGCGCCGTGACCTACCAGGGCAATGGTGCGGATCATCTCGGGAGAGAATCTCGGCATGCTGCTCCTCCGTCGTGTGAATTCGTCCGCCGCGACGGCGTGCTGGGGACGCGGGGAGTCGCCGGGATCGACTTGCGCTGAGTTACGGCAGGTGTCGGGCCAGTATAAACGTGCGCCTGACGCGGTTACAAGATAAGCCGGGTTAACCCTTCAGGGCGGCGGCGCGCGTTGTAAACGGGCTCATGACGCAAACCCTGACGGCCTCCTCACTCGCCGGTTTACCGCCGATGACGGGTCGCGCATACTGCGACCCCGTGATGCCCCGGGACCCCCTCACCGCCGACGAAGACCTCATGCTCGCCTACCGCGGCGGCAACGCGGCGGCTTTCGACGAGCTCTACCGGCGTCACAAATCGCCGCTCTACCGCTACCTCGTGCGTCAGTGCCGCGACGCCGCGGTCGCCGAGGAGCTTTTCCAGGATATCTGGGCGAACCTGATTCGTGCGCGCGCGAGCTATACCGTCGCCGCCCGGTTCACGACCTACCTGTATCGTCTCGCGCACAATCGCCTCATCGATCACTATCGCCGCCGCACGCCGGCTGCGCTGGTGTCCTTCGACGACGAGGATGCCGCGCCCGTCGAGCCGCCGGCGCCGCAGCACGAGCAACCCGACGCGGCATACGATTCGAAGCAGCGCGCGGCGCGGCTGCTCGCGCTGCTCGCCGAGCTTCCCGAGGCGCAGCGGGAAGCGTTTGTGCTGCAGCACGAATCCGGGCTGAGCATCGAGGAGATCGCGGAGGCGACCGGCGTCAGCCGCGAGACGGCCAAGAGCCGCTTGCGTTACGCGATGTCGAAACTTCGTGCGGGGATGGACGGATGGCTGTGAACGAACACGATACCGCAGGGACGCCGCAGGACGAGCGCATCGTCGCGCTGTATCGCGAAGCCGCGCTCGAAGAGCCGCCGTCCCGGCTCGATGCGGTGATTGCTCGCGACGCGCGCCGGGCGCTCGAGCCGCCGGCTGCGGGCGGGGCGCGGCCGTGGTGGCAGATCTGGCGCGTGCCGGTCGCATTCGCAGCGGTGGCGGTGCTCAGTGTCAGCGTCGCGACGATCATCTCCCGTGAAGGCGGAGAGCCTTTGACGATCGGTGAGCGTGCGCCGATGCCCCAAGCGTCCTCGAGTGCAGCGCCCCGAACCGCGCCTCAGCAGGACCCGTCGCCCGCCGCCGCCCAGCCGTCAGGCGAGGTGCAGCCGCAAACGGCGCAAAGCGAGCGCCGCAAAGTCGATGCACTTCAGCGCGAAGAGCGTCGCCGCGACTCGTCCGCGCGAAGTGAGCGGTCGACCGTGCCGCGGAGCGAGCCCGGCTCGCCGTCGCCCGCATCCGCCGCCGACGCTGCGGGCAAGCTGGGTGAAGTCGAAAGCCGCACGTTTACGGACAGGTCGAAGTCGGCGGACACCGGCCCCGCCGCAGCCGCGCACGCGCCGTACGCGCTCTCGGCGCCGTCGGCCGCACCCGCGCCGGCAGCCCCGCCCGATGCGCGGCTGGCGAAAGAGGCGCCTGCAGCGAGTGCCCCGCCTGTGGCAGCCCGGCGCAGGAGTGCTGCCACGCCCGCGGCCAAACCTGCGATGCCCGCCGGCACCGCGTTGACGCCTGCTGTCGCCGCGCTCGTCGCGGAGCTCGAGGGTAAAGCGCCGGCGGCATGGCTCGAACGCGTAGCCGCGCTCCGGCGCGACGGCCGGACCGAGGACGCGGACGCGCTGCTCAACGAGTTCAGGCGCAGGCATCCGGAGGCGCCGCTGCCCGAGGACCTGAAGTGAGCATGACGGACGCATATGGGCCGGGCGGGGATCCGCAGCCGCAGCCGCCGCGCGCGCCGGACGAATGGGAGTGTTGCCGGAGCGGTTGCGAGCCGTGCGTTTACGATCGCTACTGGGAGGCGATGGACCGCTACGAACGCGCTTTAGACGAGTGGGAATCGCGCAGAAAATCACGAGACGGCGCGGGTTCCGCTTGAATTCTCCGTGGCTTTGCGGAAACCGAAACTGCGGTTACAATGCGCTCGTTTCCTTCAATGAAGAACCGGCTACCCGCCGGCAACTTTTTGTTTTTCCGGTAGTTTTTACCGATTTCCAAAACCCGCGGCTACTGCGCCAAGGTCGACGGAACATCCGGTAAAGCCGAATAATCGGGGTGATGGTGCAGCGCACCATCTTAAACGTCCACCCCCACTTCGCCTGACGACGGCCTCGCGCCGCATCACTCAGGTTCGACTCAGAAGGTTTCGCGCCGTTTCGTGCCGGGCCGCGCCATTGTGCCGCCGGCGACACTGGAAACGGAATTCAAACGTTACCCGCGAGGTAACAGGCTGACCCAGGCGCGGCTGTGCACCCGGGTCCCATTGAACAGGAGGTTTTGCATGACCGCAAAATCAGCCCCGCAGCTCATCAATCGTCAATCCGCCCGTGCGTCGCTTCATCCGCGCACCTTGCTGCTCCTCGTCCTCGCGCTCGTCATGGCGAGCGCCGCGTGGCTCCTGGATCAGCAGGCGACGCAGGCCGTCACAGCGGCGGCACTCGCCGCGGGCTCGGCCGTTCCGCAGCCCGTTGCGGATGCCGTGGCCGCTGCTCCGGCGCCGGTCGAGGCCGCCGCCCCCGGCGCTGCCGAGAATTCCCGGTTCCGTGCGCTTTCGGAGTTTCTGGCCAAGCGCTACAAGGTTTCGCAGGCGGTCACCTTCGATCTCGTGAGCATGGCTCACACCGCCGGGAGGCAGATGGGGCTCGACCCCCTGCTGATCATCGCGGTAATGGCGGTCGAATCGCGCTTCAATCCGATCGCCGAAAGCGTTGCAGGCGCCAAAGGCCTCATGCAGGTGATCCCGAAGTACCACCTGGAGAAATTCCGCGAGTTCGGCGGTGAGAAGTATGCGGTGTTCGACCCCGAGACCAACATCCTCGTCGGCTCGCAGATCCTCAGGGAATATCTTGCACGCACCGGCAGCCTGAACAGCGCGCTCCAGCTCTATGTCGGCGCCTCCGACGAGGAGGACGTGCCGTACATCGACAAGGTGATGACCGAAAAACAGCGCCTCCAGCAGGTGCTTCGCATCAAACCCGCGAAGCGGCCCGACGTCGAAGCGTCGATCATCGGCGAGCGCTTCGCAAGCGCTTACTGAGCTCCAGCGGCGCGCGAGAGGCGCCCGCTTTCTGCACCGAGGAGACTGCAATGGCTGAGACCGGTCTGCCGAAGGACCTTTTCGAGTGGATGCAGAAGATGTGGAACCCGATGTCGTTCCCGGTGCCGGGGATGCTCACCCCGACCGCTGACATCGGCGAGATCGAAAACAAGATCCGGGAACTGAAGAGCGTCGAGAACTGGCTGACGATGAACGTCGGCTTCGTCCAGATGACGATCAAGACGCTCGAGATGCAGAAAGTCGCGCTGGAGTCGCTCGGAGCGGGCCAGAAAAAGCCGTAGCAGGAGCGCGAGGCGTTCGCCTGGCTCCTTTACCGTTGACCCTTCACGATTTCTTGAATCGCTCGGTCGCTTTCACGAGCTCGGCGCATATCCCCGGCTCCCACGCGGAGTGCCCCGCGTCAGGCACCACGATGTATTCGGCTTGCGGCCACGCGCGGTGCAGATCGTCCGCCGTGACGATAGGGCACACTGCGTCGTAGCGGCCCTGCACGATCACCGCAGGCACTTCACGCACACGCTCGACGCCTTCCAGCAGCGAATTCTCCGGCAGGAAGATATCGTGGGTGAAGTAGTGCGCTTCGATGCGCGCGAGCCCGAGCGCCACGACGTCGCTCGCAAAATACGCCACGGTCTCGGGGCTCGCGAGGAGCGTGGAGCACGAGCCTTCATAGACACTCCACGCGCGCGCGGCCGGCATGTGCACCGCCGGATCGGGGTGGGTCAGCCGCCGGTAGTAGGCCTTGAGCAGGTTCTTGCGCTCGGCTTCGGGGACCGCGCCGGCGAACGCGCGCCACGCTTCGGGAAAAAGATTTCGCAGCCCGTATAAAAACCATTCGATTTCGCTTTTGCGGCAGAGGAATATTCCGCGCAGCACGAGTCCCGCGCAGCGTTCAGGATGCGCGATGCCGTAGGCGAGCGCGAGCGTGCTTCCCCACGACCCGCCGAAGACGAGCCACCGCTCGATCCCGAGATGCGCGCGCAGGCGCTCGAGATCGCCGACGAGCAGCGGTGTGGTGTTGTTTCGCAGCTCCCCGAGCGGACGCGA
>JAQGMV010000501.1 GCA_028292225.1 Betaproteobacteria bacterium | reverse complement strand
ACCCGGGCTTGCTGCAGTCATGAAGCGTGTCCTCAAAGAGATTGCTGAAGGAAATGGATGATACGCCGCGGAAGCCATTGGAGGTTCCCCGGAAAGCGCCCCGATACGAAGCCGACGTGCCCGCCTTCGTGAGGGAAGTCACGCGTGACCGCGGCCGAAACGTCGTTCGCATCCGGCAGCGCGTCCTCGGGCAGGAAAGGGTCGTTGCGCGCATTCACGAGGAGCGTCGGAACCGCGATACGCGCGAGCCACTGCTTGCTGCTCGAACGCGTCCAGTAGTCGTCGGTATCGCTGAACCCGTGGAGCGGCGCGGTCACCACGTTGTCGAAATCCCGCAGGTTACGCGCCGCGCGCACGAGCGCCGCATCGTAGATCCGCGGGTGCGCATCGAGCTTGGCGATCGATTTACGTTTGAGCGTCCGGAGGAAAGCACGCGTGTAGAGCAGATTGAACCCGCGGCCGAGCGCGTCGCCCGCGGCCATGAGGTCCAGTGGGGCCGAAACCGCAACAGCGGCCGCGACGACCTGTGCGGCGGCGTGTCCCTGCTCGCCGAGCCACTTGAGCAGGGCGTTGCCGCCGAGCGAGACCCCGGTTGCATAGAGCGGGCCGCCGGCGTGCGGCTTCAGCTTACGCAGCATCCAGTCGATCTCGGCGCTGTCGCCGGAGTGGTATGCGCGAGCCAGGCGATTGGGCTCCCCGCTGCACCCCCGAAAATGCACGACTGCGCCGCGCCAGCCGAGGGCGAGCACCTGGGCCATCAGCGCATGCGCGTAAGGGCTCGTCGAGCTGCCTTCGAGCCCGTGAAAGAGCACGAGCAGCGGCGCGCCCGACCCTGTCGTTCCGCCTGGCCGTTCACCGTTGACCGTTTGCGGGTTTTCTACCCAGTCCACGTCGACAAAGTCGCCGTCGGGCGTGTCCCAGCGGCTGCGGCGGTAGCGCACGCGCGGGTGCGGTGTGAGTTTCGCCGAATATATCGTCTGGGCGTGACCGCCGGGTAGCCACCACGGCGCGTGATAGGACGACGGGCTGTCTGTCACCCGGTCACTCGTTCACGAAGCGGGCTCGTCGGGCGGCATTGTCGGTCTCGCAAAAAGAAGCGGGCTCGCCAGGAGCCCGCATCCACAGTGTTGAGTGCCGAGTTGTGAATGAAGTGCAAAAACTAAGCACTCAACACTCAACGCTCGCCGACGATCAGTCGGCGTAAGACGGGTCCTTCCGGTCGAGCTTGCGAAGCATCGCGGGCCATTCGAGCAGGCCGAAGCGGCGGCGGGTGCCCGGCAGCATCTGCTCGTTGCCGTAACGGACCACTTCGTCCGGCGGCAGTTGCAGCTCGGTGTTGCACGAAAGCGCCATCACCTGGAGCTGGCACGCGCGCTCGAGCCTGAACATGTTGTTGAAGGCCTCGGGAATGCTCGGCGCGACGGTCAGCAGCCCATGATTGCGAAGCACCATCGCTTCGCGGTTGCCGAGAGTCGCGACGAGGCGCTCGCGCTCGTCCAGGCGCAGCGCCGGGCCTTCGTAGTCGTGATACGCGATGTCGATGAAGCGCAGCGACGACTGTGCGATCGGAAGGATACCGGTCTTCATCGCCGAGACGGCCATGCCCGCGAGCGTGTGCGTATGGATCACGCAGTCGACGTCGTGACGCGCGGCATGGACGGCGCTGTGGATCACGTAACCGGCTTCGTTGAAGCCGTACTCGGTCGCATTGAAGAGCACGTTGCCGTCGATGTCGATCCTGATCATCGACGAGGCGGTCATCTCTTCGTACAACATGCCGTACGGGTTGATCAGGAACTCGTTCTCGCTGCCCGGCACGCGTGCGGAGATGTGGTTGGCGACCATCTCGACCATGCCGTACTCCGCCATCAGGCGATAGCACGCCGCGAGGTTCACGCGAACGTCCCATTCGGCGGCGCTGACCTGCTCGCGGACCGGTTTGTTGATCTTGATTGCTGGAGCGTTCATCGTTTGCTCTCCTGATCGAGTCGTCGATCGCCGTGCGAGCGTGGCGCACGGCGGTGCAGCCGATGATTCTAAACCGCGCACCGCCGCAGGTCTTGCCCAGGTCCGAATGCTGGACCTGCTCCCGCGCGCCTTTCACCGCCCTGGCGCGTCGCTTCTACGCGCCTTCACCGCATCTGGCGCGTCGCCTCTACGCGCCTTTCACCTTTTTCGCGGCGGTCGTCCCTGCGATCTTTCCGAACACGCAACCGGACGTGAGGCCGGTGCCGCCCGGATAGTTGTGATAGAAAATGCCGCCGACGAGCTCGCCCGCGGCGTACAGCCCCGGGATGGATTTACCGGAGGTGTCTTCGACTTCGCCGTCGTTGGTGATCTTCAGGCCGCCGAAACTGAAGGTGACCCCGCAGGTGACCGCGTAAGCTTCGAAAGGCGCTTCGTCCAGCGTGTTCGCCCAGTTCGTCTTGTCGATCTTCAGGCCTTCGGTGCGGCGGCCATCCTTGATCGCCATGTTGAAAGGCTTGTCGTGCTTGACGGCGGCGTTGTATTCCTTGATCACCTCGAGCGCGCGCCCGGGGTTCACGCCTTCCATCTTCTGAACCAGCTCTTCGATCGTATTCGCGCGCACCTTGGTCACCTGCTTGATGCGGTATTCGTCGCGCAGGTTCGGGATGAGCTTGTTGTCGAACACCTGCCACGCGAACATGCCGGGCTGGTTGAGGATCACGCGGCCATACTTGGCGTAGGTGTAGTTGCGGAAGTCCGCCCCTTCGTCGACGAAGCGCTCGCCGTTGGCGTTGATCATGATGCCCCACGGATAGCTGTGCTTCTGGAACTGGTCGCCGACGTTCACGTCGCCGAAAGGCGGTGCGTTGCGGTCCCAGCCCACCGCGTGACAGCCCGACCAGTGGCCGTAAGGCAGCGCGCCGATATCGAGCGCCATCTGGATGCCTGCGCCCATGTTGTAGCGCGTGCCGCGCACCTTCGCGAGATCCCAGCCGGGTCCTAGATAGCGCGCGCGCTTCTCCGCGCTCGACTCGAAACCGCCGCACGCGAGCACCACCGCTTTCGCGCGGATGTCGACGTTGCGGCCTTTGTATTTCGCCTTGACGCCGACGACCGTGCCTGCGTCATCGGTGATGAGCGAAAGCGCGGGAGTCTCGTAGAAGATCTTGATGCCTTCGCGTTCGCACGCCTTGTGCTCATTGTCGACGAGACCGGCGCCGCCGCCCCACGTCTCCGCGACCAGCCCGCCCCAGAACTTGTACTTGCCGCCTTCGACCTTGTACGACTGGCGGCCGTAGCTCGGCTGGAAGCGCACCCCTTTCTTCACGAGCCACACGAGCGTCTCGAAGCTGCGGGTGATGAGGATCTCGGTGAGATCCGGGTCCGACATGTACTGCGTGATGCGGCCCATGTCGTCGAAGTATTCGTCGGCGCTGTAGCTGCCGTAGTCGTGGGTCTTCTTTTCTTCTTCGGTGAGGTCGGGGATCAGTTGCGCGACGTCGTCGACGGTGTTGTACACGACGCGCATGAGCCCCCCGGTGTAGCGGCTGTTGCCGCCCGAGTCTTCGATGGGCGCGGCTTCGAGCACGATCACGCTCGCGCCGTTTTCACGCGCGGCAAGCGCGGCGCAGCAGGCGGCATTGCCGGCGCCGACGACGATGACATCAGGGTTGCCAAAATCACTGGTGCTCATTGCGATTCCTCTTCACTTGAATTCGACGGCTCGCGACGGACAGCAGGTCCGGGAGCGGGGTCGGGACGGTTTTGGGTGGCTCGTGTCGAAATATGGATACGCTGCGGTAGGTTGCTTCCGGCAGCGTACGAAGGGCGCAATTATAAACCGAGGCGTCAGGGTGTCGAGTGCAGTGCGTCCGCAGTACGGACGCGGCGTCGATGCAGCGCTCAGTGCAGCGTCTTGGAGCGACGGGGCTCGACTTCTTCCAGGTCGGGAGCGGGGGAGGCGTGGTGCGCCATCATTCTCCAGCCGCGCTCGGTGCGCATGTAGATGTTCGTCGCCGCGATGCAGCGGCGCGCGGCGGGCTCTTCGCTCAGGGTGATCTGCTCGTACACGCTGTGCACCGAGACCATCATTGCCTGGAGCACGTGCTGCTGCCTCACCTGAAAGCGCAGGCTTTGCGCGTTCGTGAAGATCTGCCGCCACGATTCGCGCACCTGCGCAACGCCGGTCGTCCGCGGGCCGTGCGGATGGATGCAGTAGACCTCGTCGTCGTCGGCCCATACGGCCATCATCGCTTCGAGGTCGTGTTTCATGAAAGCTTCGTAAAACGCCGCTTCGGCGTCCTGCGGCGTCGCGAAAAGCGTCTTCTTCACGGTGGGCGCTGTGTGATTGAACGACGGCTGCGTATCCGCATCGATTCTAGCAAAGTATGGCAAACTCATCCGCGCACGTCTCTTAAACCAAAACGCCGCAGGGAGGAGTAGCGCCATGATGCACTCGATCGAGCGTGGGCTTTCGGACGAACAAAAAATGATGCGCGAGAGCTGCCGCGCGTTCGTCGACGACTTCGTCACCCCTTTCATCCGGCAGAACTGGCAGCGCGAGTGGCTGATGACGCCGCAGGACCGCCTGCCTGCGAGCATCCTCGAGCAGGCGCACAAGATAGGCATCCGCACCCTTGCGATTCCCGAGGAATTCGGCGGAACCCCGGTCGATCCGGCCGAGGAAGTGAAGACCTTCGCGGTGATCTCGGAGGAGCTCGCGCGCGGGGACTCGGGTCTGGCGGACAAGCTCGTCCAAATCTGGAAAGTATCGGTCCTGCTGCGCAACGTCGCGCCGCGGCATCTGCAGGAGCGCTGGTTCCCGCGGATCGCGCAGGATCCTTCGTTCCTGCTGGCGCATTGCCTGACCGAGCCGCGCGGCGCGTCCGACCGCTGGCTGCCTTACGACGTTCCGGAAGCGATGATGCACACCCGCGCCGAGCTGAAAGGCGACAAGTGGGTCATCAATGGACGCAAGCAGTTCATCAGCAACGGCTACGACGCGAAGCTCTACGTCGTCTACGCCACGACCAAGCCCGGCGCCGGAATGACCAAAGGGACCTCGAGCTTTCTCGTGCCCCGCGACACCCCCGGGCTCGTGGTCGCGCGCTGCAACGAGACCATGGGCGGGCGCTTCATGAACAACGGCGAGCTCGCGTTCGAAGACATGGCCGTGCCGAAGGATCACCTGCTCGTCGAGAACACCGCGCTCACCAAGGCGGGCGTCTATTTCAGGCCTGGAAAAATCATCCAGGCGTCGAAGAACCTCGGGGTCGGCATGGCGGCTTTCGAGCGCACTGCGGAGTACGTGCAGAACTACGTCCAGGGTGGACGCATCCTGATCAAGCACCAGGCGGTCGCGTGCCGCCTGGCCGAAATGGCGACCAAGCTTGCCGCGGTGCGCGCCATCCTGCGCGAAGCCTCGGCTGCGGTCGACGCGAAGTCAGCCGACGCCGAAGCGATGTGCAACATGGCGAAGCTCTTCGCGTCCGAGGAAGTCTTCAAGGTCTGCCAGCACGCGATGGAGCTGCACGGCGGCAACGGGGTCATGCTCGACTTCGGCATCGAGAAGCTGTTTCGCGACGCCGCGGTGTTCCTCCACATGGACGGCACGACCGACATTTCGAAGTTCAAGATCGTCAAAGCGCTGTTCCCGGATACCGCCGGCGTGTACGCAGGTCCCGAGAAGTAGTCCCTGCGAGGCGTACTTCTTCCATGAACGCCAAGGAAGGAAACCAAGGTTTCCCTCCTTGAACCTCCTTTCCTTTGGGCTCTCTCACGTTCGCTTCGTCGTTCTGAAGCACTGCAACCCACCCCCACCCTAACCCTCCCCCTGAGGGGGAGGGAACTACAGGCGCATCACGCGTCTGCAAACTCTCCTTCCCCCTCAGGGGGAAGGTCGGGATGGGGGTGGGTTTGAAGGAAGGGAGGTTTCGGAGGGAAACCTTGGTTTCCCTCTGTTCGTTTACCGCGCAGGCGCGTCCCGCAGGGACTCGCGCGGTAGCGCGAGTGCGGCGACGCGCTCTGGCTTCAACATCATCATGCAGTTGAAATGCCCCAGCGGGCACGTGCGCTCGAAGCACGGGCTGCACGGGATGTCGAGCTTCACGATCGCTGCGTTCTCCGACATTGGCGGAGTGTGCGCGGGGGTGCTGGAGCCGTAGATGGCGAGCAGCCTGGTTCCGAGCGCCGCGGCGACGTGCATGAGGCCCGAGTCGTTGGTGATCGCAAGCCGCACCGAAGCGAGCACATCGATCGCCTGGTCGAGCGTAGTGTTCCCGCAGAGGTTCACACCTGCGCCGTCGCAGAGGCGCACGATGTCTTCGGCGATCGGCGCGTCCTTCGCCGAGCCGACCAGCCACACCGCATCGCCGTTACGCGCGAGGCTGCGCGCGAGCTCGGCGAAATACGACGGCGGCCAGCGTTTCGCGGGGCCGTACTCGGCGCCCGGGCACAGCGCCACTGCGCGGCCCGCTGTATCCAGCCCGAGCGTTCTCAACGTGTCCAGGCGTCGCGCTTCCTCGACGAGTAGCCGGGGCCGCGGCAGCTGCGCCGGCAGCGCTTCTCCGCTTGCAAGCGCGAGCGCGGCGTAACGCTGCGCCATCTGCGGAAGCGCCACTTCGTCGAGGAGGCGCACGTCGTTCAGCATGCCCCAGCGCATTTCGCCGCGATAACCGGTGCGCTTGGGAATGCGCGCGAAAAACGGGACGAAAGCGGACTTGAGCGTGTTCGGCAGAACGATCGCCTGGTCGTATCGTTCGCCGCGAAGCTCGACGCCGAGCCGCCGCCGCTGGAGCAGCTCGAGCTCGCCGTGCTTGAAAGGGTTGGCGATCGCGCGCCTGACTTCGGGCATGCGGCGCACCACCGGAAAGGTCCACGCGGGCGCGAGCACGTCGAGCACGAGACCCGGGTGCCGCTGGTGCAGCAGTGTGAAAAGCGGCTGCGCGAGAAGGGTGTCGCCGATCCACGAGGGGCCGACGACGAGGATCTTCATAACGTGGAATGATGAATGATGACTTCGGAATGTTCAGTGGTGCCGCGACCGCGGAGCCGTTTTACTTCGCATTCATCATTTCGCATTCCGCATTCCGCGTTGGCGGTCAGTGACCGCCCGCGACGGGGCCGCCGACCAGCGAGTATTTCGTCCCGCAATACGGGCACGCGACTTCGCCGGTCTTCTGTATCGGCAGGTACACGCGGGGATGCGCGTTCCAGAGGATCATCGAGGGCATCGGGCAGTGCAGCGGCAGGTCCGCTGCGGTCACTTCGATGTGCGTCTGGCTGTTGGTGACGGGTTCGGACATGGGCTATCGCAATACTGAATGAGGAATGAGGAATGATGAATTAAGAAGGCGGAGCAATGCAGGGTCATTCATCATTCCGCATTCATCATTGCGCCTCGACAGGCGTGAGCCACTCGCGGCGCTTCTCGGCCTTGCCGGTGACCGCGTCGAAGAATGCTTTCTGGATGCGTGTCGTGATCGGTCCGCGCTTGCCTTCGCCGATCATCCGGCCGTCGAGCTCGCGGATCGGAGTGACTTCGGCTGCGGTGCCGGTGAAGAACGCTTCGTCGCAAATGTAGAGATCGTCGCGCGTGATGCGGCGCGCGGAGACGGTGTAGCCCATCTCGGTCGCCAGCGAGATCACCGATTCGCGCGTGATGCCGATGAGCGCGCTCGTGAGCTCGGGCTCGTACAGGCAGCCGTTTTTCACCATGAAGAGATTCTCGCCCGAGCCTTCGGCCACGAAGCCGTCGACGTCGAGCAGCAGCCCTTCGTCGTAGCCGTGCTCGGTGGCTTCGAGGTTCGCGAGGATCGAGTTCGCATACGTGCCGGAATACTTCGCGCGGCACATCGAGACGTTCACGTGATGGCGCGCGAAAGACGAGGTCTTGACGCGGATTCCCTTGTCGATCGCATCGGCCCCGAGGTACGCGCCCCACGGCCATGCGGCGATGGCGACGTGTACGCTCGCGCCTTTGGGCGATACCCCGATCTTCTCCGAGCCGTAGAACGCGATCGGCCGGATGTAGCACTCGTCGAGCTTGTTCGCGCGAACCACTTCCTTCGTCGCGTCCATGATCTGTTCCCGCGTGTACGGGATTTTCATCATGTAGATGTGCGCCGAATTGAAAAGCCGGTCGGTGTGCTCCTTCAGCCTGAAGATCGCGGTTCCGCTGACCGTCTTGTACGCGCGCACGCCTTCGAACACCGCGAGCCCATAATGCAGTGAATGAGTGAGCACGTGAGTGTTCGCGTCACGCCAGGGCACGAGCTTGCCGTCGTACCAGATGTGCCCGTCGCGATCCGACATCGACATTTTCAAACTCCGAAAAGCAAAGCGGCCATTCTAACGTACCGACGCGCGCGCCCTGAATCGAAGCAGGGATGCAAAGGACGCCAAGGAAAAAACAAGGACGCAAAGAGGTTCGACTGAGCGAGGCTGTAGTTCGCCCGTCGGAATCGGCTTTCCTTTGCGTCCCTTCATTCCTGCTTTTGACCTTCTCCCAGCACTTCGTGCCACAGCGTTCGCACCGCCTCGGCTTCCGCGCGCACCGCTTCAGGGTCGATACGCGCGTAGGTCTCGCCCTGCAGTCTCAGGGTGTGCTGGAGCTGGCGGAAGCGGCGATACGCGTCGTGCGCGGCTAGCGCGGGTTTTTCAGGCGCGAGTCTCAAGGCCGCGGCGAGCTTGAGCAGCGCCAGGTTGCCGATGTTGCCCGTCAGCTCTTCGTGCGCGTGGGCGCAGCCGAGGACGAGATACTGGACGATGAACTCGACGTCGATGATTCCGCCCGGGTCGTGCTTTACGTCGAAAAGACCGCTCGCGTTGGGATGCGCATCGAGCATCTTGCGGCGCATCTCGATCACCGCTGCCCTGAGCGCCGCCATGTCGCGCGGCTGACGCAATATCGCGATGCGGATCGCTTCGAATGCGCGGCCGATGCCGGCATCGCCCGCGACGAAGCGCGCGCGCGTGAGCGCCTGGTGCTCCCACGGCCACGCGTGGTGCATCTGGTATTCGCGAAAGCTCTCGATCGGGCTCACCAGCAGACCGCTCGCGCCGTCGGGCCGCAATCGCAGGTCGGTCTCGTACAGCACGCCGGCCGAGGTCATGCTCGTCAGCCAGTGATTGATCCGGCGCGCGAGCCGCGCGTAGTTCTCGGGCGCTTCGGGCGCCGGATCGTCGTACAGGAATACGAGATCGAGGTCGGAAGCGTAGCCGAGCTCCTTGCCGCCAAGCTTGCCGTAGCCGACGACTGAATAGGCGGGCGTGTCGCGATGGCGCTGCCGCACGCTTTCCCACGCGAGGTCGACGACGATTTTCAGAATCGTGCTCGCGAGATCGCTGAGATGATCGGAAAGCTTTTCGAGCGGCAGGGTGCCGGCGAGATCCTGCGCGAGCAGCCGGATCGTCTGCACGTGCTTGAAATGGCGCAGGAGGTCCATCTGCTTCTCGACGTCGCCTTCGGCGTCGGCGAGCTCTCGCCGCAGCGCCGCGGCGAGAGCCGCCCAGTCGGGCGCGTCATACAGCGAGCGCGTGTCGAGCAGCTCGTCGAGCAGGATCGGGTGCTGAGTCAGATACTGCGCCGCCCAGGGGCTCGCACTCATCAGCTCCGCGACCCGCGCGAGCGCCTGCGGGTACTGCTCGAGCAGCGCCAGGTACGATTCCCGGCGGCTGACGCTGTCGAGCAGCTCGAGCATGTGCTGCGCCGTCGCGTCGCGATTCGGCTGCGCCGCAGCGGCGGCGAGCGTCAGCGGGACGAGGCGTGCGAGCCGCGCCTGGCTTGCCGCGGGCATCTGCCGGTAACGTGAGCCCTGCCGAAAAGCCGCAAGCCTGCGCTGCACTTCGGCAGGGTTCGCAAAGCCGAGCTTCGCAAGCGAGTCCGACACGGGTGTGCCCTCCGCGACGCCTGCCGCGTCGTGCCACGCTTGCGCGAGCGCGTCGGGCTGCTGGGGCGACGCGACGAAGGTCTCGTTGAACTGCCGCGTCACCTTCTCACGATGGTGCTCTAGCTTCGAGCGCAGGACCGCGTAATCGGCGCAGCCCATGCTCTCGGCGATCAGCTCGCGATCCTCCGCCGATTTGGGCAGCGCGTGGGTCTGCTGGTCGTCGAGGTACTGGAGGCGATGCTCGAGGTTCCTCAGGAAGAAGTAAGCCGAGGTGAGCTCGTCGACCGCTTCCTGCGTGAGGAGCCGGCGCTCGGCGAGCAGCGGCAGCACCGCGAGCGTCGGCTGACGCCGCAGCGGCGCGTCGCGTCCGCCCCGGATGAGCTGGAAGAGCTGAACGATGAACTCGATCTCGCGGATCCCGCCCGGCCCGAGCTTGATGTTGTCCGCGATGTCGCGGCGCTCGACTTCGATGCGGATCTGGCGATGCAGGTCGCGCATCGATTCGAAAGCGCTGTAATCGAGGTGGCGCCGGAAAACGAAAGGCCTGACGAGCTCCATCAGCTCGGCCCCGCGGTCGCCGGTGAGCACGCGCCCCTTGATCCACGCGTAACGCTCCCACTCGCGGCCCTGCGTGATCAGGTAGTTCTCGAGCATGTCGAAGCTCGAGACGAGCGGCCCTCCGTCTCCGTAAGGGCGCAGTCTCAGGTCGACGCGAAAAACGTAGCCGTCCTCGGTCATTTCGGAGAGCACGGCCGAGAGCTTTCGCGCGAGGCGGGTGAAGAACTCGTGATTGCTGAGCGCGCGCGCGCCGTCGGTCTCACCTTCCTCGGGATACAGCAGGATGAGGTCGATGTCGGACGAGACGTTGAGCTCGCCGCCCCCGAGCTTGCCCATGCCGACCACGTGCAGTTGCTGCACGTCGCGGTTCTGTTCACCGCGGGGTTCGCCGTATTGCGCGACCAGATCGCGGTGGATCTCCGCGACGGCGACCGCGGTGGCGGCTTCGGCAAGCACGGTCGAGGTCGCGACGACTTCCTGGAGAGTTGCCGCACCCGTGAGATCGCGCGCGATCAGGGTCAGCATGACTTCCTTGCGCAGCTCGCGGACCGCGCGCTCGAGGCTCGCGCCGGTGCTTCGAAGCGCGTCGAGGCGCAACCGCATACGCTCGCGATTCCACGCTGAATCGAACTCCGCGCGGCGCACGAGGTCCGAGTCCGCTGCGATCAGGCGGCGTACGTAACGGCTGAAGTGAGCGGCGCGTTCGAGGATTTGAGCCGGGCGGTCGCCGGCGGCGGGTGTCGGCGGGTTATCTGATTGCATGCAGTGCCGAGCACTAAGAGTACAATTCACGAGTCGTCTTCGACTATCGCATTTTTCGGGATATCAGGCAAAAAAGTGTCCTTTTCGGCCGCGCTGGGCTGGGTAAGAAAGAGCTCGATCTGGACCTCGCGGGCCTTTGCGTGGACCCTGATTGCGGCGGCGCTGTCGTGCGCCGCCGTCGTCCTGTCGCTGCGCTACTGGCTGCTCCCGAACATCGAGCAGTACCGTGAAGACATCGCGGCAGCAGTGAGCCGCGCAGCCAACCTGCGGATCACGATCGGCAGCATCTCCGCGGACTGGGACGGCATCCGCCCGCACCTGAAGCTCGAGAATGTCAGCGTTTACGACAAAGCGGGCCGGCACGCCCTCGACCTCGAGCGGGTCGAGAGCACCCTCGCGTGGCGCTCCCTCGCGGCATTCACGCTGCACTTCCAGGCGCTCGATATCTACCGTCCTTCGCTCGAAGTGCGCCGCGATGCAAAGGGTGTCATGTCGGTGGCCGGAATCGAGCTCGAGATGGACCAGCGCAAGGGCGGCGGCTTCACCGAATGGCTGCTGCAGCAGCCCGACGTGAAAGTTCACGACGCGCGCGTGTCATGGAGCGACGAGATGCGCCAGGCCCCGCCGCTTGAGCTCTCCGGCGTCAGCCTGCATCTGGCCAACCGGGGCAGCCGCCATCGCTTCGGTTTGCGCGCGGTTCCGCCTGCGCATCTCGCCGGTCCGGTCGATATCCGCGGAGACGTACGCGGCGACGCCGCCGATCTGGTCTCCAACTGGAACGGCAAGCTCTTCATGCAGCTCGAATCGTCCGATCTCGCCGCGTGGAGCACGTGGGTGACCATCCCGGTCGAGCTCGCGCGAGGCGGCGGGGCGGTGCGAAGCTGGCTCACTTTCAGCGAGGACCAGCTCGCCGAAATCATCGCGGACGTGCGCCTCTCGGGCGTGCGCACACGGCTGCGCAAAGACCTGCCCGAGCTCGAGCTCGATGCCCTCGCAGGCCGTCTCGCGTGGAAGCGCGTGCCTTCGGGGTTCGAATTCTCCACTGCGAAGCTCGCACTCACCGGCGGCGGCGCGACCCTCCCCGCGGCGGATTTCCTGCTGCGCGTGACTGCGGACCGCGCGGGCGCTCAGCATGGTGAGCTGCAGGCGAATGCGCTCGAGCTCGCGCCGCTCGTCATGATCGCGGACCGCCTGCCCATAAATGAGGACATCCGATCAAAGCTTCTCGGGCATTCGCCGCGCGGCAGCCTTCACGATCTGGTGCTCAAGTGGCAGGGCGAGCTTCCCACGCCGCAGAGCTACAGCGTTCGCGGACGCTTCGAAGCGCTCGCGGTCAATCAATCGGAGAAGCTGCCTGGCATCGCGGGCTTGAGCGGCACTGTGGACGGCACCGAGAAAGGCGGCACGCTGCACCTGAGCGGTCGGGATGCGAGCTTCGACCTGCCGAACGTATTCGGCAGTGCGCTCGCGCTCGACACCCTCACCGCGCAGCTTGCATGGACGAATACCGGCGACCGTATCGATGTGCGTCTGAACAACGTGTCCTTCGCCAACGCGGATGCGGCGGGTACCCTTTTCGGCAGCTACCGCACGGCGCCGCAAGGCCGCGGCGAGATCGATCTCACCGGCAGCCTGTCGCGCGCTGACGCGCGGGCGATCCCGAAATACATCCCGGTCACCGAGCTGCGCAAAGTCCGCCCGTGGCTGGAGCGCGCAGTGCTCGCGGGCGAATCACGCGATGCGCGCTTCAGGCTCAAAGGGCGGATCGAAGATTTTCCATTTCCGCAGGACAAGCGTGGGATCTTTCAGGTCGTCGCGAAAGTCACCGGCGGCACGCTCGACTATGCCGATCGCTGGCCGCGCATCGAAAACATCGAAGGCGACCTCCAGTTTCGCGGCACGCGCCTCGAGTTCAATGCGCGGCGCGGAACGGTCAACGGCGTGAAGCTCGGCCCCGTCCAGGGTGAAATACCCGACATGACCGCGCACCCCGAAGTGCTCGACATCCGCGGCGAAGCCGAAGGGCTGACGTCCGACTTCCTCGGGTTCGTGGCCAAAAGCCCGGTGAGCGGCATGATCGATCACTTCACCGACGGCATGCAGGCGCAGGGCACCGGGCGCCTCGCGCTCAAGCTGTCTTTCCCGCTGGGCCAGCCGGAGTCGACCAAAGTCGCCGGGACCTACGTCTTCAGCAACAACAACGTGATCGTCGAGCGCGACCTCCCGCCGCTCGACCAGGCGAGCGGGCGCATCGAGTTCAGCGAGAGCTCGGTCCGGGTGCCCGCGGTATCGGGAACGTTCCTGGGCGGTCCGCTCACGCTGACTGCGGTCACCGCACCTCGCGACGCGACGATGCGCGCAACGCTCCAGGGCCGCATCAATGCGGACAACCTGCGCAAAGCGGGTGGACCGGCGTGGATGCAGCAGTTGAGGGGCGCCACCGATTGGCGGGGCGTGCTGACACTCAGAAAAAAGATCCCCGACCTCGTCATCGAGTCGAACCTTCAGGGCATCAGCTCGAGCCTTCCTGCGCCATTTGCCAAAGCCGCGTCCGAGCCCGTTCCGATGCGCATCGAACGGCGCTTCATCAATGCCCAGCAGGACCGGATTTCTTTCGCGTACGGCGACATCGTCAAAGCCGAGCTTGCGCGCCGCAACGACGGCAAGCAGACGGTGGTCGAGCGCGCAAACATACGGTTGGGCGGCGGCGAGGCGGGCGAGCCCGACCGGCCCGGCGTGTGGCTACGCGGCGCGTTGAAAACGTTCGATTTCGACGAGTGGCTCGCATTCAGCAAGGGCGGCGATGAAGGCGCGGGCGAGCCCGGCTATTCGATCGCGGGCGCCGATGTGAAGCTCGCGCAGGTGCATTTCTTCGGGCGCCGCTTTCACGATCTCGGCGTGAGTGCGTCGTCGCAGAACGGGGTCACGCAGGTCACGCTGGCGGGGCCCGAAGTCGAAGGCGGCGCGACGTGGCGAGCCGAAGGCAAAGGACGCCTCACCGCGCGCCTGAAACGTCTCACGCTGCCGTCCGCCGAGGCCAAACCCGTGGCGGCTGCCAAAGCGCCCCCGGCCAAGGCGCCCGAGCTCCCCGCGCTCGACGTGGTCGTAGACCAGTTCCAGTTCGGCCAGAAGCAGCTCGGCAAGCTCGAGGTGAACGCGGTCAACGAAGGACGTGACTGGCGAATCGAACGCCTGCGAGTATCGAGCCCCGACAACGTGCTCACTGCGGACGGCTCGTGGCTCGGCTGGCAGACGCAGCCGCGCACCAACCTCAACGTGAGACTCGAGGTGAGCGACATCGGCAAAGCGCTCTCCCGATGGGCGCTTCCCCCGGGCATCAAAGGCGGCACGGCGAAAGTCGAAGGACAGCTCTCGTGGGCGGGAAGCCCCCTCGATTTCGACTATCCGACGCTCGCGGGACAGCTCACCTTCGACGCGGCCAAAGGCCAGTTCGTCAAGCTCGAGCCCGGGCTCGCAAAGCTGCTCGGCATTCTTTCGCTGCAAGCGCTGCCGCGACGCATTTCACTCGATTTCCGCGATGTGTTCAGCGACGGCTTTGCGTTCGACAGTATCGTCGGCACCGCGAAGATCGAGCGTGGTGTCGCGCACACCGACAATTTCCGCATGGCCGGACCCGCGGCCAGGGTCGCGATGAGCGGGGATGTCGATCTCGTACGCGAGACTCAGAAGCTGCGGGTGCGCGTGACGCCGCATCTGTCGGAGAGCGTGGCGCTCGCGGGTGCGCTGTTCGGCGGTCCCGTCGTCGGCGCCGCGGCCTTCCTCGCGCAGAAAATCTTCAAGGACCCGATCGAGCAGCTCGCGACGTTCGAATACAACGTGACCGGCAACTGGTCCGATCCGCAGGTGGCGAAGGCCGAGCGTGCGACGCTGACCACCATCATAGAAGGAACGCCTTGATGCGCGTGAGGCAAGACAATCGAAGGCGTGCCGCGGTACGCGCGCGACCGCTCGCTGCGCTACTCCTGCTCGTTTCGCTCGCGGCGCTTGCGCAAACGCCGTCCTCGACCTATCCGGTTCCTCCCGAGCTGTGGGACCGGCCGCGCACCGCTCGCGCGGTGCTCGAGCAGGACAACGTCAAACACGCCGTGGCGGCCGCGCTCCAGAAGCCCGACACGCAGATCGTCATCCACCACGCCGCCGGCCAGGAGCCTCTGCTCCAGGCCGAGGAGCTGCGCTCGTGGCTTGCAGCGCTCGCGATCGACTCGCGGCGTGTCGTGCTGCGCAGCGATGTGCCGACGGGCATGGCCATCGAGATCGCGCCATGAGCACCGCCGTGCGCGTCGCCGCGGTGCAGATGGTCTCCGGCCCCGACGTGGACGGCAATCTGAAGGAAGCAGGCCGGCTCATCGAGCTCGCCGCGGAGCAGGGCGCGCGGCTGGTCGCGCTGCCCGAGTACTTCCCGATTCTCGGTCTGGACGAGCGCGACAAAGTCAAAGTGCGCGAAGAACAGGGCTCGGGGCCGATACAGGCGTTTTTGTCGAGCACTGCGCGCCGCCACGGCATCTGGCTCGTCGGCGGCTCGGTGCCGCTGGTGGCTTCGGTGCCCGACAAGGTGCGCAACAGCAGCCTCGTTTTTGATGATCGCGGCACCCTCGTCGCCCGCTACGACAAGATCCACCTCTTCGGTTTCGAGATGGGTACCGAAAGCTATTCAGAGCCGCGAACGATCGAGCCCGGAAGCGATGTGGTGGCGTTCGATTCGCCTTTCGGCCGGATCGGCCTTTCGATCTGCTACGACCTGCGATTTCCCGAGCTCTACCGCGCGATGAAAGACGTCGATCTCATCCTCGTGCCTTCGGCGTTCACCGAAACCACCGGCAAGGCCCACTGGGAGACCCTGATCCGGGCGCGCGCGATCGAGAACCTCGCGTATGTGCTCGCGCCCGCGCAGGGCGGTTTTCACGCGAACAAGCGCGAGACCCACGGCGACACGATGCTCGTCGATCCCTGGGGCGTCGTGCTCGACCGCCTGCCCCGCGGTCCCGGGGTCGTGATCGGCGACATCGACCGCGAGCACACCCGGCGATTGAGGCAAAGCCTGCCTGCGCTCTCCCATCGCACCCTGCGGTAGGAACCTCGGCCCCGGTCTTGCACGCGTTGTAAACTTCCGCATCGCCCCAATTTATTTCTGAAGTGCCTTTCCTGGAACAGCCCCCACAGTGACTCCCCAAACGCAGACACAGGACCTTTCCGGCATATCGATGCTCGACATGCCGTTCGACACCGCGCAGGAAATCCTGCTTGCGCCGTATGCTCTCGACGACAAGCGCCTGCAGACCGTCTTCGGCGAGATCATGACGCACAAGGTCGATTACGCCGACCTGTATTTCCAGTACAGCCGCAGCGAGTCGTGGAGCCTCGAAGAAGGCATCGTGAAATCCGGCAGTTTCAACATCGATCAGGGCGTCGGTGTTCGTGCCGTGACCGGCGAAAAAACGGCTTTCGCATACTCCGACGACATCAGCCTCGCCGCGCTTCAGTCCGCGGCTGAAGCGACGCGCGCCATTGCACGTATCGGCCAGTCGGGCGGGGTGCAGGTGGTCAAACGCGGTCCCGGGCGCCATCTCTACAAGCCCCAGGATCCGCTCGCCACGCTCAAAGACCAGGACAAGGTCGCGCTGCTCGAGCGTCTCGAGCGCCACGCGCGCGCGATCGACAGCCGGGTGACCCAGGTGATGGCGTGGCTCGCCGGCGAGTACGAAGTCGTGCTCGTCGCACGCTCCGACGGCATGATTGCGGCCGATGTGCGCCCGCTCGTGCGCGTTTCGGTGCAGGTCATCATCGAGCAGGACGGCAGGCGCGAGCAGGGAAGCGCCGGCGGCGGCGGCCGTTTCGATTACGGTTACTTCACCGATGCAATCCTTCTCGATTACGCGCAAAAAGCGGTGCACCAGGCTGTGATCAACCTCGACGCGCGCCCGGCGCCCGCCGGTCCGATGACCGTGGTCCTCGGACCCGGGTGGCCCGGCGTTCTGCTGCACGAGGCGATCGGCCACGGGCTCGAAGGCGACTTCAACCGCAAGGGAACCTCGGCATTCAGCGGCCGCATCGGCGAGCGTGTCGCGGCGCCGGGCGTGACGGTCGTCGACGACGGAACGATTCCGCTGCGGCGCGGCTCTCTCAACGTCGACGACGAAGGCAATCCGACCCAGTACAACGTGCTCATCGAAGACGGCGTGCTTCGCGGCTATCTCCAGGACAGCCTCAACGCGCGCCTCTCGGGCACGCCGCCGACCGGCAACGGCCGTCGCGAGTCCTACGCCCACATCCCGATGCCCCGCATGACCAACACCTACATGCTCGCCGGCGACAAGGATCCGCAGGAGATCATCGCGTCGGTGAAGAACGGCCTCTACGCAGTCAACTTCGGCGGCGGACAGGTGGACATCACCAACGGCAAGTTCGTCTTTTCGGCTTCCGAAGCGTATGCGATCGAGAACGGCAAAGTCACCTACCCCGTGAAAGGCGCGACGCTCATCGGCAACGGTCCCGACGCGCTGACCCGCGTGGCGATGATCGGCAACGACATGCAGCTCGACAGCGGTGTCGGCACGTGCGGCAAGGAAGGACAGAGCGTTCCGGTCGGCGTCGGGCAGCCCACGCTGCGCATCGATGCGCTGACCGTGGGCGGGACCGTATGATGATCGGCGCCGCCGGCGGCCGCGGGACTCCAGCCCGTCGCTGATGCTGCTGCGGCTTTTATCGGGGCTGTTCCGCCGTCAACCCCCGCCCGAGCAGCTGAGCGCTGCGCGTGCCGCTGCGCACAGCGATCATCTGGCGGAGTCGCTCAGCCGCGGTGCAGTCCTTAGCGAAGACGGTAAGTTGACCGCCGCGGTGCAGGTCTATATGCAGAGCGCGAAAGCGCACCCGCGCGAGCCCGCCCCGCAGATCCGCGCCGGCAACATTCTGCGGAAGCTCTGGCGCGTGGAAGAGGCAGTCGAGGCACATACCACGGCTTTCGACCTCTCCCCCGACTCGAACCCGCTGATCCTGTCGGCGGTGCTCTTCCAGAGCCATTATCTGGCTGAGGTCTCGCCGCAGGCGCTGTTCGACATGCACTGTCGCTACGGGCGCCTCATCGCCGACGAGCTGCCGGCCGATTCGAAACCGCTCTACAACGTCGACCGCAATCCCGAGCGTCGCCTGCGCGTCGGCTACGTCTCACCGAACCTGTCGCGCCATTCGGTCGGCTACTTCATAGAGCCCGTAATCGCGAGCCACGATCGCGCGGCTTTCGAGATCTGCTGCTACCACACCAACCGCGAAGTCGACGACACGACCTCGCGCATCGAAGCGTGTGCCGACCGATCGCGGAACGTGCACGGCATGAGCGATGACGCGCTCGCGCGTCTCATCGCCGGTGACCGGATCGACGTGCTGGTCGATCTCGCTGGGCACACCTCGCTCGGACGCCTGCCGGTCTTCGCGCGCAGGCCTGCGCCCGTGCAGCTCACGTGGCTCGGTTACCCCGACACCACCGGCCTGACCGCGATCGATTACCGTATCACCGACGCGATCGCCGATCCGGCACCCGCTGCCGACTCGAGACATACCGAGCGCCTGCTGCGCATCCCCGGACTTTTCCTGTGTTACCAGCCGCCTTTCGATGCGCCTGCCGTGATGCTTCGCGATACTGCGACGGAAGACGTGGTGTTCTGCTCGTTCAACGCGCTCGAGAAAGTGAACGAGCGCGTGATCGCACTCTGGTCGAGTGTCCTGCGCGAGCTCCCCCGCTCACGGCTCCTCATCAAGGCGGAGATGCTCAAGCACCCCGACGCGCGGCGCCGCGTGTGCAAGGCATTCGCGGCGCACGGCATCGACGAAGCACGACTAGAATTCGAGATATGGGCCGCCGACTGCGCAGCGCATCTGAGCCTTTACGGACGCGCCGACATCGCGCTCGACACCTTCCCATACAACGGCACCACGACCACGTGCGAAGCGCTGTGGATGGGCGTGCCCGTGGTCACGCTGGCGGGTGAGGCGCACATGTCGCGTGTGGGCGCAACGCTGCTTGGCGCCGCCGGGCTGGACGATCTCGTCGCGCAGACGCCTGAAGCGTACGTCGAGGCGGCGGTGACGCTCGCGCGCGATCCCGCGCGCCGGTGCGAGCTGCGAGGGTCGTTGAGGCCGCGGCTCGAGGCTTCCCCGCTGCTCGATCACGCGGGCTTTACGCGCAAGCTCGAAGGTGCGATGCGCGGGGTGTGGCGGGAGTGGTGCGAGACCCCGGTGCGCTGAAGCTCAGCAGTCGTCGTCGGAGGCCGCGGCAGCGGGTTTGCGGGCCGTCACGTTCAGGCTGATCGGCGTGTCTTTGTAAACGAACCGGCTCATGTCATTGAAAGCCGCGAGATCCTGCACCCGGACGACGTCGACGAATCCGGCGCTGCGCAGATAGACCGCGAGGATCTCTTCGGTCAGGCCGACCCGATGGAAGTCCGCCGCATCCAGTTGTCCGCCGAAGATCATACGCATGACATTGAAACGATCCCTGTCCGCGAGCTCGGGATCGAGGAAAAGGGTGCACAGGGTGGTGAGGTCCGGCACGCTCACGCGCAGCAACCCGCCCGGGATCAAGGCGCGCCGGAACTCGGCGAGCGCGCGCGGCAGATCGGCTTGGTAGCCGAGGTGTTCGAGCACGTGCGACGCATAGATTTCGGTGATGCTCGAATCCGCAAACCGCGAAAGATCGGTGCACGGCCCCACGAAGTCGACGTGATCGCCCGGCAGCACGTCGAGCACGCGCCAGTCCGGATGCCTCGCTTTGCCCCCGATGTGCAGGCGCAGGTTCGGGTGCGCGATCAGGGTTTTTTTCGGGCGGACGAGGTTCCTGAGTAAAGCGCCTAGCATGGCGTGCGCGGCCGCGGTGGGCGTGGCTGCAGCGAAAAGGCGCCGCGCGCGCCGCCTGCGGCGTTGGCGTAACTAGGCACCAGTGACCACTCACAGGTATAATGCATTGATTTCAATGGTTTGGACGCAGCATGCATTATAAGACCGACGATGTGAGGATCAAGGAGATCAAGGAGCTGGTGCCCCCTTCGCATGTCCTGCGCGAATTCGGCATCACCGACGCGGCCGCAAAAACGGTCATCGAGACCCGCAAGCAGATCCATCGCGTGCTGCACGGCGCAGACGACCGCCTGGTCGTCATCGCGGGTCCGTGCTCGATCCACGACGTCAAAGCCGCGAAGGATTATGCGGCTCGGCTCACCGAGACCCGCGACAAGCTCGGGCGCGAGCTTCTGATCGTCATGCGGGTGTACTTCGAGAAGCCGCGCACGACGGTGGGCTGGAAAGGCCTGATCAACGACCCGAACCTGGACGGCAGCTTCAGCATCAACGAAGGTCTGCGCATCGCGCGCCGGCTGCTGCTCGACCTGAACGGGAGCGGCATTCCCGTCGGCTGCGAATTCCTCGACATGATCACGCCGCAGTACATCGGTGACCTGGTCTCGTGGGGCGCGATCGGCGCGCGCACGACCGAAAGCCAGGTCCATCGCGAGCTCGCCTCGGGATTGTCGTGCCCGGTGGGATTCAAGAACGGCACCGACGGCAACATCAGGATCGCGGTGGACGCGATCCGCGCGGCGCAGGCGCCGCACCATTTTCTGTCGGTCACCAAAGGCGGCCATTCGGCGATCGTGTCGACGACGGGCAACGAGGACTGCCACCTGATCCTGAGAGGCGGCAAGCAGCCTAACTATGACAGTGACAGCGTCGCTGCGGCGGCGAAAGGCCTCGCCGAAGCCGGCATACCTGCACGCGTCATGATCGACTTCAGCCACGGCAACAGCAGCAAGGATCCGCGCAAGCAGGTCGACGTCGGACACGACGTTGCGCGCCAGGTCGGCGCAGGCGACGCCCGCATATTCGGTATCATGATGGAGAGCCATCTGAAAGCCGGCCGGCAGGACCTGGTACCCGGCAAGGCGCTGGAGTACGGCGTCAGCATCACCGATGGTTGTCTGGGCTGGGAAGAAAGCTTCGATGTCCTGAGCGAGCTGGCCGAAGCGGTTCGGGCACGGCGGGTGAAGGCGGAAGCCGAAGCTCAATAACGGGCGCGGCTTGGCGTCTCACGCGACGCTCGAGGCTGCTACACTACAAGACTGGGGACGCTCCCTAGGGGGATGAATGATGGTGCAGGACGACCTGAAGTTCCCGGCTGAAACCGACATTCTGCACCGCTTCGAGCGCATCGCCGACAGCGCGGAAGTCGCCGAGGAGCTCTCGACGCTGCTCGGACGCGCGCCTCTGTTCTCCGAGTTCACGCGCGACGACGTCAAGGCGCTTGCGGAATACATGGGTGTGTATCGCGCCCAGGCGAACGAGACGATCATCCGCGAAGGCGACGTTGGCGATTACATGCTTCTCATCATCCGCGGCGAAGTCGACATTCTCAAGCGCGGCTTCCAGCGCGAGCAGCAGCACATGACCACCGTCGGCGCGGGAACCACGATCGGCGAGATGTCCATGATCGACGGCGAGCCGCGATTTGCCACGTGCCGCACGACGCAGGCGACGACTTTCAGCGTGCTCACCCG
>JAQGMV010000483.1 GCA_028292225.1 Betaproteobacteria bacterium | reverse complement strand
CGGTTTCAGGCGCGATGTCGAAACCGAAGCGCGCGGCAAAACGCGCCACGCGCAGGATACGCACCGGGTCTTCGGCGAAGGCGGGGCTCACGTGCCGAAGCACGCCGAGAGTGAGGTCGTCCGCGCCGTTGTGAGGATCGATGAGACGCCCGTCCTCGTCGCGCGCGATCGCGTTGATCGTCAGGTCCCGTCGCTGCAGGTCTTCTTCCAGCGTCACCTCGGGCGACGCGTGGAACTGGAAGCCGTGGTAACCGCGCCCGGTCTTGCGCTCGGTGCGCGCAAGCGCGTACTCCTCGTGGGTCTCCGGATGCAGGAAAACCGGAAAGTCCTTGCCGACGGGCCGGTAACCGAGCTCGATCATCTCGTCGGGCGTTGCGCCGACGACGACGTAGTCGCGGTCCTTGACCTCCAGGCCGAGCAGCTCGTCCCGGACGGCGCCGCCGACTTCGTAGATTTTCATTGTTTCGTGAACGGTAAACGGTAAACGGTAAACGGCATACTGGAAGCCGAAGAGGGGCGGTGTGAATCGTCGTGGCACCGACGCCCGGTGATCTTGCACACAGTCATACGGTCACCGTTTACCGCTCACCGTTTACCGCTGCGCCCGGCTCACTGTTTCCCGCTTGGGACATTCGACTGTCGCTGCGCGCGATCGCGAAACAGGTTGTAGCGGTCGCGCGGAGTGCGCTCCGCGAGCCAGGTCGGCGCCACCGCTTCGAGCGCAGTCGGCATGACGCCGAACGGCAGCGCGCTCTCCGAGACGCTGTCGACTTTCATCGATTTGACGTTGTCCCGACTCATCAGCCTGCCCGGCGCGAGCTCCATCGCATACGCCTGAAGGTACGAGAGCGCAGGACCGAGGCCGACGATGGGCCGCCGGTGGCCGGTGACGCGGCCGACGTACTCGACGAGCTCTCGCAGCGTGTACGCCTTCGGCCCCGCGAGCTCGTAGGTCTGACCGAAGCTGTCGAGCCTCGCGACGCTTTCGACGATCGCCGCGGCCACGTCTTCGACATAGACCGGCTGGAACCTGGCTTTCGGGCTCGCGAGAAGAATCACCGGCAGCAGGCTTTGCAACTTCGCAAAAAGATTGAGGAAGCGGTCTTCGCGCCCGAAGATTACCGACGGGCGAAAGATCGTCCAGTCGAGGCCGGACTCGCGCACGATTTTTTCCGCTTCGCCTTTCGAGCGCAGATACGCGCTCGGCCCATTCGGAGCGGCATTGAGCGCGCTCATGTGCAGCAGGCGGCGGATGCCGGTGCGCTTGCACGCGTCGACCACTTTGCGCGCGAGCTCGACGTGGGCCTGCTCGAAGCTCTGGTTGCGCCTGCCGTTATGCAGCACGCCGACCAGGTTGACGACCGCGCCGCAACCTCGCATGAGCCGCACGAGCGTCTGCTCGTCGTGCACGTCGGCCGTGACCACGTCCGCCGTCGGCAGCGGAATCAGGTCATCTTTCACGCGCTCGCGGTCGCGCGTGGGAATGGTGACGCGGTGGACGCGCGCACAGAGCTGGTGGGACACGTGGCGGCCGACGAAGCCGGAGCCGCCGATGACGCAGACGTCGTTGATGATCATGGGGTGGCGTAAACGGTGAACGGTGAACGGTAAGCCGTCTGTCGTTGCGACAGCACGAGCAGCGAGCTCAAGTAGCGGATTATGAAGCCTGCAGGCGAAGCCGCATACTCCCGCTTCGCCAACGGTCTTGCCCGGCTCACCGCTTACTGTTTACCGTTCCCGGCGCTAGGGCGTGTCGCCCAGCGCCGGTTCCGCGGTGCGCTGGCGCGCACTGATGACGCTCAGCCGCTGCTTGAGCGACTGGAGCTGCTGGGTGAACGCGTGCCCGTAGTAGCTCGCATTCGACATCACTTTCTTCACGTAATCCCGCGTTTCGCTGAACGGGATGGTTTCTGCGTAGATCGCCCCTTCGATCGGCGCGCCGTCGGGCCGCCACGCGCGCGCACGCCCGGGTCCGGCGTTGTATGCCGCCGACGCGAGCACCGGCTGTCCGTCGAGCGAATCGAGCACGTGGCGCAGATAGTAGGTTCCCAGGCTCACGTTGGTGTCGATATGAGTCACGTCGCCGATTGCGCGCAGGCCCATCTTGCCGGCGACCCACTTCGCCGTCGCGGGCATGAGCTGCATGAGCCCGCCCGCCCCCACGCGCGAGCGCGCGTCGGAGATGAAGCGGCTCTCCTGGCGGATGAGCCCGTACACCCACGCTTCGTCGAGGTTCATCTGGCTCGCGCGCACTTTCAGCACGTCTCTGAACGGCGCCGGGTAACGCAGGCTGAAATCGTGGACGCTTTCGGTCTTGTCGGCGGTGTTGATCGCGCGGTCGTAAAGCTCGTTGCGGCGCGCGAGCTCGGCAGCGGTCAGCAACTGGCGATCGTCGAGATTGCGCACCAGCCACACCCACTCGCGGGTGGCTTCAACGCGCAGATTGAGCCGGTAGAACTCGAGCGCGCGGCGCACTGTCGGGTTGGCGCTCATGACGCGGATGTCTTCAGGCGACGGCCTGAAAGTGGCCGCCGGGGCGCCGATGCGGTCGCCGAGCTCTTCGAGCGCGAGCTGGCCATAGAAGCTGTATTCCCGCGCGAGCGGCTTCAACAGCGCGACCGCTTCTTCCTCGCGGCCGGCCGCTTTGAGCGCGCGCGCTTTCCAGTACCGCCACGAAGCCTGCTCGCGCTCCTTGCCCGTCATCGCATCGGTAGACGCGAGCACTTCGGGCCAGTTGCGGGCGCGCAGCGCGGCTCGCACTTTCCACCCGAGCTGGGCGTCCGACAGGTCGCGCGCTTTGCCGAACCACGCGAGGGCGTCCGCGTCGTGGCGCATCGCCGCGGACTGGGCGAGCATGCCCCAGACGTAGCCGCGGTCTTCGGCGCTGAAGCGGTTTTCGATCCGGGTCCAGTGCGCGGCCGCCTGCTGCGCCGAGCTTTTCGCGAGCCGGTAGGTGGCGAACATCGTCGCTTCCCTCCCGCCGCGGGTGCGAAGGTCGAACTGCTGCTTTTCGAGATACCCCCCGGGATTGGTGAAGATGGCGCTCAGCGCCCGCGAGTCGGGCTGCTGGCCCGGCGCCAGGTACACCGCGGCGCGCTGCGCCATCGCGACCTGACCCGCTTCGAGCGAGAGGCGGACGCGAGTCCAGACGTCTTCCTGGCTGAGCTTCTGCTCCTGCATGAGGGCGCTGAAGAGGGTCGTGCAATTGTCCGGGAGATCCTTGGCGACGAACCACAGCGAGCGTGCTTCGGCGATCGCCTCGGGCTGGGTACGGGCTTTGGACTGGATGCCATAGCACGTGATGTCCAGATCCTCGCCGCTGTACAGCGCGTAATCGACGTCGAAAAGCTGCCATTGGCCGGTGCGGCCGAGAAGCCTCAGCCAGTCGGCGAGGAGGCTGCGCGCCACCGGGGTCTCGCCGTACGTCGCGAGGAACCGGCGCACGTCCGCGGGGGTGGCCTCCTCGAGACGCACCCGGAGCTGCCAGTACGCGACATACGGCTCCAGCACGTAGCCTCTCAACCTGCCGGCGTAGTAATCGATCCTGCGCGAGTCTCCCGAGCGGAAAGCGTCCCGCGCGGCGAGAAAATCGTCGTCCTGCGCAGCGAACGCGGCCGTTGCGACAAACAGCGCGGCCGCGGCGAGAACGCAGGCCGGGAGGCCGCGCGCGAG
>JAQGMV010000469.1 GCA_028292225.1 Betaproteobacteria bacterium | reverse complement strand
AAACCGCGCCGGGGAGCGTCTTGTGGTGTCGGCGAAATATACCTAATATGTGCCCGTTTATGAAGCCGCGCGCGCCGTGCGTTACGGCGAGCTCCTCCCCTTCCCCCGCCGTCATGCCGCCGCTCATGAACCAGCGGTCTCCCCAATGCCACGTCTCCCACGTTTGACACGCTTCATTTCCGCGGTATTCGCAGCCGCTATTTCCGCCGTGGTCTGTGCAGCTCCCGGCGCCGAAGACTCGCTCGGCAATCGCCTCGCGCAGGGCGCTCAGTCCGGGCCCGCCGCGCCGAAACCGAAACCAAAGCCTGCCGCGAAGCCGCAAGCGGTGCTTCCTTCGCTCGAGCTGACCGAGCAGCTCATGTTCAAGCTGATGATGGCCGAAGTCGCGCTCCAGCGGGGACAGCCGGAGATCGCGGTGCCGGCGCTGCTCGAGCTCTCGCGCGAGACCCGCGACCCGCGAATCGCGCAGCGCGCGACCGAAGCCGCGTGGAATGCGCGTTTCCCCGAAGCGGCGGTCGAGGCCGCCGGCATCTGGCTGCAGGCCGAGCCCGGCAACGCACGCGCGCGGCAGGTGCTCGCCGCGATGCTCGCGACCCAGCAGAAGCTCGGGCCCGCGCGCGCCCATTTCGAGCAGTGGCTCGCCTCCGATCCTGAAAACGTCGGTCAGAGCTTCCTGCAGCTCTCGACGCTCCTCGCGCGCAATTCCGACCGCAAAGCGGTGCTCGAGCTCATGCGCGCGCTCGCCAAGCCTTACGCCAAAGTCCCCGAAGCCCGGCTCGCCGTCGCCCAGGCCGCGTGGAATGCGGGCAACGATGCGCTCGCCCTCGACGAATCCCGCGCGGCGCTCAACCTGAGCCCGGGCCTGGAAATCGCCGCGCTGTTCCACGCGCAGGCGCTGCAGAAGCGCTCGAACGACGAGGCGATCACTTTTCTTGCCGGGTACCTGAAGGCCCATCCCGAAGCAAAGGACGCGCGCCTGAACTACGCCCGGCTGCTCGTGACGAGCAAGCGCTACGCGGAAGCGCGCAAGCAGTTCGAAGCCCTCGTCGAGCAGTTTCCGCAGAACGGCGACGTCACCATGGCGGTCGCGCTTCTCGCCATCCAGGCGAACGACTACGACAGCGCCGAGACCCAGCTCAAGCGGTCGCTCGAAGCCGGTTACGGCGAGCCCGACACCGCTCGCGTCTATCTCGGCCAGATCAGCGAAGAGCGCAAGCGTTACGACGAAGCGCTGAAATGGTACGGCAGTGTAGAGCCGGGCGAGCAGTACCTCGGCGCGCAAACGCGATACGCGGGGGTGCTCGCCAAGCAGGGGCGCCTGAGCGAAGCGCGCAAGCATCTGCAGCAGATGGGCGCGCAAAATCCCGACCAGCGCGTGCAGCTCACGCAGGCCGAGGCCCAGCTCCTGCGCGACGCCAACGCCTACAAGGACGCTTTCGATCTCCTCGGCCAGGCGTTGCAGAAAGCGCCTGACAATCCCGACCTGCTCTACGATCACGCAATGGCGGCGGAGAAGCTCAACCGCTTCGATATCCTCGAATCGAATCTGCGCAAGGCCATCGAGATCAAGCCGGATAACGCGCATGCGTACAACGCACTCGGTTACACGCTGGCCGAGCGCAACGAGCGCCTGCCGGAAGCCCAGCAGCTCATCGAGAAAGCGCTGACGCTTTCACCCGACGACGCGTTCATCATGGACAGCATGGGCTGGGTGCTCTTTCGCATGGGTCGCACCAAGGAATCCCTCGACTACCTGCAGCGTGCGTACACGCTGCGGCCCGACGGCGACATCGCAGCGCACCTGGGCGAAGTGCTGTGGGTGAGCGGCCAGCAGGACGCCGCACGCAAGCTCTGGTCCGACGCGCTCAAAGACAACGCGCAGAACGAAGCCCTCCAGAGCACGGTCAAGCGGCTCGCCCCGGTCATCCTGCCCATCGCGCGATGACGCGCAGGCACTTCGTCGCCGTCGCAGCGGCGGCGCTGCTCGCCGCATGTGCGGCCGTGCCCCTGGCGCCGCGCGCACCCCAGCCTTTCGATCTCGTCGGCCGCATGCTCGTCACCTACAGCGGCGGCGCGCTGACCGCGAACACCCGGTGGGAGCACGCGCTCGAGCAGGACCAGATCTGGCTCATGACGCCGACGGGCCAGACCCTCGCTTACATCGTCGACACAAAGCAGGGCGCGACGCTCACGAGCGCGGACCAGAAGCAGTACCGCGCAGGCAGCGTCGAAGCGCTGACGCGCCAGGCCCTCGGCTGGTCGCTGCCGCTGGCGCTCATGCAGTACTGGGTGAAAGGCGAGCCGGCGCCCTCGAGCGTGCCGCAGGGGCTCGAGCAAGGCGCGGATAAACAGCCGCGCGCGCTGACGCAGAACGGCTGGCGAGTGGCGTTCGCCTACTACGACGAAGGACCTTTCACCGGCAAGGTTCGCAGGCTCGATCTGAACGACGGCGCGAACGAGATCCGCCTGGTGATCGACAACTGGCGGGACGGGGGCACGTGACGATCGAGCCGGCGCGGACTTTTCCCGCGCCCGCGAAGCTGAACCTGATGCTGCGGATCGTCGGCCGGCGCGCGGACGGCTACCACCTGCTGCAGACCGTTTTTCGTTTTATCGATTACGGCGATACGGTCACCCTGGGTGTGCGTGCCGATGGGGAGATCCGCCGCACCCGCGACCTGCCCGGGGTCACCGCGGACGACGACCTCACGGTCAGGGCTGCGCGCCTGCTTCAAGCCGCCACGGGCACCGCACTCGGGGCCGATATCGAAGTCGAAAAACGCCTTCCGCTCGGCGCCGGCCTCGGGGGCGGAAGCTCGGACGCCGCGACCGTGCTCATCGCGCTGAACCGCCTGTGGCGCACCGGCCTCTCCCGGCTTGAGCTCCAGGCGCTGGGGCTGGACCTCGGGGCGGACGTGCCGGTCTTCGTCTTCGGCCGGAGCGCGGTCGGGGAGGGCATCGGCGAGCGCCTGACCCCGGTCACGCTGCCGCAGGCGTGGTATGTGGTGCTGACTCCGCCGGTCAGCGTCGCGACGCTTAAGGTTTTTTCCCATCCTGATTTGAAACGCGACTCGAAAACGATTAAAATACAGGGCTTTTCAGCCCCCGATGTCCAAACACACGTGCGGGCAAACGCGACTAACGACATGCAGGCTCTCGTTTGCCGCCTGTATCCGGAAGTCGATCATCATCTCGAATGGCTCAGCCAGCAGGTCGAAAGCGCGCCGGGGCAGAACGGGCCTGCGCTCATGACCGGTTCGGGCGCGGCGGTATTCGCCGCCTTCGAATCCGAGCACGCCGCGCGGCGGGTGCTGGCGGGATTGCCGGGGACGATGAGGGGTTTCGTCGCTCGCGGGCTGGACACCCACCCGCTGTGGCAGCTGGCCGCGGCATGAAAAGCAGTAGAAGGTGTTGTGGACGTAACTGAGTGACCGAGTTTTACCGGACGGCCGGTGCAACACGATCGGCCGTCGGCACGTTGGGGGCAGGGACGTCGAAAGCTGCCCTCGACACTGGTGGGGAGTCGCCAAGCTGGTTAAGGCACCGGATTTTGATTCCGGCATGCGAAGGTTCGAATCCTTCCTCCCCAGCCCACCTTATCTGTCGCCCGGGGTGTGTGTGAAAGCCCCGCGCGATAAGAACGGCGGCCCGCATTCGTCGAATGAAACGCGGGCCGCTCTTGTTTTTGAATCGAGGAATCACGTGGCGCTCGACAGGCTGGCCGTCTTTACCGGAAACGCCAATCCCAAGCTCGCGGGCGACATCGTCGGCCATTTGCGCCTGCCGCTGGGCCGCGCCAAAGTCGGCCGCTTCAGCGACGGCGAAGTGATGGTGGAGATCCTCGAGAACGTCCGCGGCAAGGACGTCTTCGTGCTCCAGTCGGTGTGCGCGCCGACCAATGACAACCTGATGGAGCTGCTCGTGATGGTCGACGCGTTGAAGCGCGCTTCGGCTACACGGGTCACCGCCGCGATCCCGTACATGGGCTACGCGCGCCAGGATCGCCGCCCGGGCTCGGCCCGCGTGCCGATCACCGCGAAAGTCGTGGCGAACATGATGGTGAGCGCAGGGGTCGACCGGGTGCTCACCATGGACCTGCACTCCGAGCAGATCCAAGGTTTCTTCGATATCCCGGTGGACAACATCTACTCGGGACCGATCATGCTGGGCGACGTCTGGAAGCACGGCTACCAGAATCTCGTCGCAGTATCGCCCGACGTCGGCGGCGTGCTGCGAGCCCGAGCGCTCGCGAAGCGGCTCGAAGCCGACCTTGCGATCATCGACAAACGCCGTCCGCGGCCGAATGTCGCAACGGTGATGAACATCATCGGGGAAGTCGAAGGCCGAACCTGCGTCATCATCGACGACCTCGTCGACACCGCGAACACCCTGTGCGAAGCCGCGCGCGCGCTCAAGGAACGCGGCGCCGAGCGTGTGGTCGCGTATTGCACCCACCCGGTGCTCTCGGGAGCCGCGATCGAGCGCATCTCCAAATCGGTGCTCGACGAACTCGTGGTCACCGACACGATCCCGCTGCGCGAAGACGCACGCAATTGTCCGAAGATCCGCGTGCTCACCGTCGCGAGCCTCATGGCCGAGACGATGCGCCGGATCAGCGAGGAAGCATCTGTCAGCTCGTTGTTCGTCGAATAAGGTACTCGTCAACGGTCAGCGGTAAACCGCAAGCGCCGTCGGCAGCAAGGCAGCAGGACACGATTTACCGTTTACCGTTTACGGTTGACGGGTTTCAAAGAGGGTCTGGTCGCGGACACTCTCAACTCTGGAGATTGAAATGAAGATCGAAGTCACAGCATTTCCCCGCTCACTGCAAGGCACGGGTGCGAGCCGCCGCCTTCGCGTGAGCGGCCGGGTCCCGGGCATCATTTACGGGGCGGATCAACCGGCGACTAGCGTCGAGCTCGATCAGAACGCGTTGCTGCGTCACCTGAAGCTCGAAGCGTTCCACGCATCGATTCTCGACATGACCGTCGAAGGCAAGCGCGAGCGCGTCCTGCTTCGCGACTTCCAGATGCACCCGTGGAAGCCGCTGGCCCTGCACGTGGACTTCCAGCGCGTGGATCCGAAGAAGAAGATCCACATGCGCGTTCCGCTGCATTTCTCGAACGCCGAGATCTCCGAAGGCGTGAAGACGCAGGGCGGCGTGGTCACGCACTCGATGAACGAGATCGAGATCCAGTGTCTGCCGGATCAGCTTCCCGAGTTCATCGGGGTCGACCTGAAGGACATGAAGCTGAACGACATCCTTCACGTGAACGACCTGCAGCTTCCCGAAGGTGTCGAGCCGATACCGAAGTTGAAGACCGACAATCCGTCGGTCGTCTCGGTTCACGTGCCGAGAGTCGTGGTCGCGGAAGACGAGGCCGCTGCGCCCGTCACCGAGATCACCGCCCAGACGCCCGCGGACGCTGCTGCGGCTGCTGCTTCCGCCTCGGGCTCGCAGAAGGGCGACAAGAAGTAATCCGGCGCTTCGCCTGCAAAAGCCCGCCGCTCACGTGGCGGGCTTTTGCTTTGGCGAACACCATTCTTCAATGTTTAGTGTTGAGTGACTGTTACAGCGAGTGCGTGCGAATCCTCGCGGACAACTGGACACTAAACACTCAAAACTGAACACTGCGATAGCGATGAAGCTGATCGTCGGCCTCGGTAACCCGGGCAAAAAATACGAAGCAACGCGCCACAACGCCGGTTTCTGGTGGGTGGACGAAGTCGCACGTGCCGCGGGCGCGAGCTTCAGGCGCGAGTCGCGCTTTTCGGGTGAGGTCGCGCGAGTCGCGGCAGCTGACATCTGGCTGCTCAAGCCCGAAACCTTCATGAACCAGTCGGGCCGCGCAGTCGGCGCAGTTGCGAACTTCTACCGCATCGCCCCCTCTGACATCCTGATCGCGCACGACGAGCTCGACCTGCCTCCCGGGAGCGTCAAGCTCAAGTTCGGCGGCGGCCTTTCAGGCAACGGACTCAAAGACGTCGCCGCGGTGCTCGGCACGAAGGATTTCTGGCGTCTGCGGATCGGCATCGGCCACCCGCGCGAGTCTGCGGCAACCGAGCAGGAAGTGGTCGATTACGTGCTGCACCCGCCGCGTGCCGAAGAGCGCACGGCGATCGAAGACGCCCTCGGCAAAGCCATGGAAATCTGGCCGTTCGTCGCGGCGCACGACATGGAGAAGGCGATGCTCAGGCTTCACACCCACCCCGCGGCCGGCAAGCGCGAGCCCGGAAACGGGACTCCGCCCGGCGCATAGCGCTCCTGCTTCGGCACGTTCCGCTTCCTACCCCATAAATCCCACAGGACTCCATGGCTCTCAAATGCGGCATCGTCGGTCTGCCCAACGTCGGTAAATCGACTCTTTTCAACGCGCTCACCAAAGCCGGTATCGCGGCCGAGAACTATCCGTTCTGCACGATCGAGCCGAATACGGGCATCGTCGAAGTGCCGGACCCGCGCCTCGATGCACTGGCGGCGGTGGTCAGGCCCGAGAAAGTCCTGCCTGCGGTGGTCGAGTTCGTCGACATCGCCGGGCTTGTCGCGGGCGCATCGAAAGGTGAAGGGCTGGGCAACCAGTTCCTGGCGACGATCCGCGAGACCGATGCGATCGCGCATGTGGTGCGCTGTTTCGACGACCCGAACGTGATCCACGTCTCGAACAAGGTCGACCCGGTCTCGGATATCGAGACGATCAACACCGAGCTGGCACTCGCGGACCTCTCGACGGTCGAGCGGCAGCTCGCACGCTACGCCAAGGCTGCGCGCGCGGGCGGAGACAAGGAAGCGGCGCGGCTGGTTGCGGTGCTCGAGAAATGCCAGGCGGTGCTGAACCAGGCGAAGCCGGTTCGCATCCTCGACCTTTACGACGAAGAAAAAACGGTGCTGCGCAACCTCACGCTGCTCACCTCTAAACCCACGGTGTACATCGCGAACGTCAAGGAAGACGGTTTCGAAAACAATCCCCACCTCGACGCGGTCAGGCGTCATGCCGAGACTGAAGGGGCTCCGGTCGTGGCCGTGTGCGCCGCCGTCGAAGCCGAGATCGCCGACATGAGCCCCGAAGACAAGACGGTGTTTCTCGCGGATATGGGCATGACCGAGCCCGGGCTCGACCGCGTGATACACGCCGGCTACGACAGGCTGGGGCTCCAGACCTACTTCACGTGCGGGCCGAAGGAAGTGCGCGCGTGGACCGTGCGCCGCGGCTCGACCGCGCCGCAGGCCGCCGGGGTGATCCATACCGATTTCGAGCGCGGCTTCATCCGCGCGGAAGTCACCGCGTACGACGATTACATCAAGTACAAGGGCGAGCAGGGGGCGAAGGAAGCCGGGAAGATGCGGCTCGAAGGCAAGGAGTACATCGTCAAGGACGGCGATGTCATGCACTTCAGGTTCAACGTCTGAATTCGCTATACTGATCGCGCCGCACGCCGGCAGCATTCAAGAAACGATCCAGCACAGGGCACAGGGGGAATACATGAGCCGATTCGTTGCACGTTTTTTCATTTGCGCGCTGATCCTGATCGGCGTCACGGGATGCGCCGGCATGGGCGGCGCGGGCGATACCGACCGGCTGCTCAATGCGGTCGTGATGGACGACTCGGGCTACGTACAGAGCGCGTTCCAGACCGGGGGCGTCAGTCCCAACCAGCGTATTGCCGCTGAAGGCTATCCCGACGGCGCCCCGCTGATCGCCATCGCTGCGCGCGTTGCCTCGCTCAACGTCCTGCGCGCCCTGATCTCCGCCGGCGCCGACGTCAACGCGCGCACCCCGGTGAACGAGACGCCGCTCATGCTCGCTTCGTTCTTCTTCGACGAAAGTCAGCAGAGCACCGGAAGGGCTTATGAGCGGCACGAGCGCGCGGTGCGCCTGCTCGCCGAAGCCGGAGCCGACCTCGAGAACTATCCTTACCACTACACCCCGCTCGCTTACGCCGCCTACCAGGGCAACGACCGCGTCGTGCGCTTTCTCATCGAGCGCGGCGCACGAGTGAATGCCGACGCCGACCGCGGCGGCACCTACATCAACACTCCGCTCATGATGGCTGCGATCCAGGGCCACGAGCCGATCGTGCGCACGCTGCTGCGCGCGGGGGCCGACGCCGACGTGAGGGTGTACGGCGGCCACACCGCCGCCGAATTCGCCGCCAAGTACAACCACAAGGCGCTCGCACAGCTCCTGCAATGCGCGCAGCGCCAGTACGGCACCGGCGGCTTCGGTCCGCAGTGCCGCCAGCTACTCGGCGGCGAGCCGTTCCAGGAGCGTTACAGCAGCCGCTGACGCGCGCCTCAACCGACTCGGCGTCTCAGGCGCCGAAGCGATCGCAGAGAGCCGAAGGAACGGAGGTTCAAGGAGGGAAACCTTGGTTTCCCTCCTTGGCGTTTACCGGCGGACTCGCACTGCGCTATAGCGCAGTGCGAGTCTCGCATTCCCAAATGACGTCAGCGTTTTGTTTTGCGGCGCGCTCGAGGAGCTCGATCAGCGGGAACGCGCGCTGGCGCAGCCCGACTTTCGGCTCGCCGTCCTCGTCGGCCTTCGGTTTGGCAGCAGGGTCGCGCTCCCCCGATACCGATTGCCGCAGGCGCTCCAGCGCCGGGGGGATGTCCTTCGCGAGTATCGCCCCGGGCACCGAGCCGCTCTGGCCCATCATGCGCAAGAGATTGATCGCGACGTCTCCGAACATGGTGATCGTGCCGGCTTTGGAATCGAATCTGATCAGCATTCGCTGACTCCTGTTGTTATGGTTTCGATGCGATGCAGGCGCAAGTTGCATGCCGCGCCGCCACGGGACTATCGGGCGGCAGAGTGCGGCACTGCGAGCGCGGACTGACCGATAAGCATCGCGTCCAATGCGTCACCGACCACGCCGGCGGTGGCGGCGTGGCGATCGCGATAGGGGTTGTACTCGACGATCTCGATGCCGCTCAAATTGGCGTCGCCCCCGTGCTCGGCGAGCGCTGAAATCAGGTCCGCCGCGCGCATGCCGCCTTCAGCCGGGCTGCCCACGCCCGGCGCATCGGCTGGGTCGATTGCGTCCAGGTCGAGCGTGATGCCGAAGCCGCCGTCCGCACAGCAGACGAGCGCGACGGCTTCGCGCAGCGTTTCTGCCACGCCGCGCTGCACGATCTCCTCCATGAAGAAAACCCGCACGCCCAGGCGCTGCAGAAACTCCGCTTCGCCGCGCTCGAAGCTCCTCACCCCGAAAAGGCACACGCATTCCGGATCGAGCCGAACGCCGTCGGCAATGCCCGTGAGCTCCGGATAACCGTAGCCCAGCAGCGATGCCACCGGCATGCCATGCAGCATTCCGCTTTCGCTCGTCTGCGGCGTGTGCGCGTCCATGTGAGCGTCGATCCAGAGGAGCCCGAGCAGTCCGCGGTCTGCGCTGGCATGCGCAACGCCTTTCCACGTTCCGATGGCGCAGGTGTGGTCGCCGCCGACCACGATCGGAAATTCGCCGTGTCGAACGATGCGCTCGACGCGCCGCGAGAGTCTCAGGCACGTTCGCCGGACACATTCGAGCACGTCTTCGCGGTACGCCGCGGCGGGGCGTATGACCGGCGCCCAGCGTGCACGAAAGCCCCGGGAACGCAGCCGTGCAGTCAGCCGCATCGCGCGCAGCACGTCGGCGCCCGCCTCGCACCCGGTATCACGCGCCCCACAGCCGGAAGCCACGCCGACCACCTGTAGTCGTTTGCTGAGGTGCGGCAGAGATTGATCGTTCATCCGTGTCCGGGCTCGGTGTGTGGTGGGGGTGTACTCCTCCGACGCGGCTCACGCAAGCGCCGGCTGTATGCAGCTTGCCGCTTACCCTTCAAGCGACGTACCCGTTACACCGACCGCCCGAGGCCTTCAAACGCGCAACCCAAACGCCTGCAATTAAAGGAAAATGCGCGGAGCGCGAAGTGCATGAGCAGCGGCAGGGGAACGCAGGGCAGTCGAAAACGTCCAATTCATGAAGGATGGTTCCTGAGGAGTCTCTGATGGTCGCCAGACGGTGGCAGGACTGGGCCAACCTGGTCCTGGGTTCGTGGTTCTTCGTCTCTCCGTGGGTCCTCGATTATTCAGGCGCCACGGCCGCATGGAATGCGCACGTCATGGGCGCCGGCATCGTACTGTTCGCCGTCATTGCTGCTTATATGCCCAAGGCGTGGGAAGAGATGATCAACACCCTGCTCGGCGTCTGGCTGGTGATTTCTCCATTTGTCCTGGGTTTTGCCGCGGCGACGGTCGCCGCTCTGCACACCGTGGTGGTGGGCATACTCGCGACCGCTTTCGCGGTGTGGGCGATGGCCAGCGACAAACGCCTCTACGAGCGCTGGCATCGCCGTCATTCCGTCTGATCTCCGCCAATGGCGGCGCGTTAGTCGTCCAGTGCTGTAGGAAGCCGCGCGGCTCGAGGCCGCGCGGCTTTTTTACGACCGGGCCGCGGTAAGCGCGTCGTCGAGCCGGTCTAGCCGCGCGTAGGCCGGAACTTCACGCTGATGATGACGATCCCGCAGAGCACGAGCGCCGCGCCTGCGAGCTGAGCAGGTGTCACCGGCTCGCCGAGAAAGGTGTACGCGAGGCCTATGGTCGCCACCGGGCCGATGCACGCGACGAGCGAGACCTGGTTGGCGCCGATGCGCTTCAATCCTTCCGCCATCAGCCACAGCGGCAGCACCGTCGAGAAAATCGCCAGCACGAGGGTCAGCCCGTAGACCGACGCGGGCACGAGCAGCTGCGATGCGTCGTGGGTTCCCAGGAATGTCGCCAGCACGAACACGGTCGCCGCGATCGAGGCGTATGCCGTAAACCGCATCGACCCCACTTTGTGGATCATGCGCGTGCCCGCGATGAGATAGATCGCGTAGGTCACCGCACTGCTGAAAACGAGCGCGGCGCCGATCAGAGTCTCGTGCGTCGGACCGGTGACGGAAAATTCGCTGCGAAAGACCAGCACGATCCCGCCGTACGACAGCGCGAGCGACACGAGGTGGCGGCGCGTGACGCGCTGCTTGAGCCACACCGCGCTGAGCAGCAGCACGAGCGTCGGATACAGGTAAAGAATCAGCCGGCCGAGGCTTGCGGAGATGTGCTGCAGCCCGGCAAGGTCGAGGTAGCTGCCGACGTAATAGCCGATGAAGCCTAAGGACAGCACGTTCAGCCAGTCCCGTCGCGTCAGCGGCACGGGCGCCCGTCCGGCATGGAGCGCCATGGCGAGAAAAAACGGCAGCGCGAAGAGCATGCGCAGCGCGAGCAGGGTCATCACGTCGACGCCGTGCATGTACGCGAGCTTGATGACGATCGGTTTGCCGGAGAAACCGATCGATCCGACGATCGCCGCGGCAACGCCGATGTAGGCGCTGCGACGGTGCTCGTCGGCAGTAGCCGATGACGCGCGCACTTCGAGTCTAGCGCCGGCGCCGCCCGCCGCCGAGCAGAGACCCCAGCACACCCCTGACGATCTCGCGCCCGACCTGCGAGCCGATCGCGCGCGCGGCGCTTTTCGCCGCCGATTCCAGCATGCCTTCATGCCGCCCGCCGCGAGGCCCGGTCGATCCGCCGAGCAGGTCGCCGAGCTTGTCCAGAAAGCCGCCGCCGCTCATGGCGTCGGCTTTCGGCTCACTGGGCGATGGAAGCTCGGGATACCGCGCGGTCAGCTTCTCGTACGCCGATTCGCGATCGACGGTCACGTCGTACACGCCGGCCACGATCGATTCGTGCATGAGCGCC
>JAQGMV010000540.1 GCA_028292225.1 Betaproteobacteria bacterium | reverse complement strand
CGCGGGCAATCGCGTCGCGCAGATTGATCTGCCCTTCGATCATGTTCTGCCAGCTCGGTGTGTTCGAGTCCTCGAAGTCGGCCATGAACACGTTGGCGCCCGAGTTCAGGGCATTGATGACCATCTTGCGGTCGGTCGGACCGGTGATCTCGACTCGGCGGTCCTGCAGATCCTGCGGCACCGGCACTACTTTCCAGTCGCCCTCGCGCACGGTCCTGGTCTCGGGCAGGAAGGCCGGGATCTGGCCTGCGTTGAAGCCGGCCTGGCGCTCGGCGCGTATGGCGAGGAGCTTCTGCCTGCGCGGCTCGAAGGTGCGCGAGAGCGACGCAGCGAACGTGAGCGCGGGCAGCGTCAGGAGGTCGGCATAGTGAGTGGGCAACTCACCGAAAATTTGCATCCCGGAGGGAAGGCTTGCGCGTGAGCTCATGGCTGGTTTCCTTCGTCGATTAGGAGACGCTTCCCGCATCGTGGTATACCGTCTCGGAAGCGTGCTGCACTGCATTATACAGAGCATACGCCTCCTTCGCTGCAGTGCGGCAATCAGCGCGCCTGCACGGGCCTCGAGGAGGAGACGAAGCCCTATCCGGGGTATAGCAACATCGCAGCCCGTGGCGTGGACTCGTGGGCGGCTGCTCCGGAGACCGCAAAACGGTATAATTTTCGTTTTTCGGGCCAGCATTGCTCTTCACCGGCCGCCAGTGCCCCACTTCACGGTTTGTCAGTGATCAAGCAAGACAATCGCCGGCCGAGCGTTCCCCAAGGACCGTTACGCGCCGCCCACTGACCGACATACCCGGCTTTCCCAATCGAATGGAGAATGAGAATCATGACTGAACGCATCGACCTGCTGAAGATCGCGCAGGAAGAACAGAATGGTGATCTGTTCAAGCTGCTGGACAGCATCTACAAGCGGTCGAAAGTTCAGCCGCGCGGCATTTCCGACGCGGTCATCTGGGAAGGCGGAAATCAGCACGGGAGCGTGAAACCCGTCGCACACGCGTTCACCGACATGTTTGCGCTCAACGGCACGCTCATGGCGCTCGATGTCCTCGGCCTGCCGTTCCTCGGGGTCCCGATGATGGCGCAGTACCGGCATGACACCAAGCTCGCGTCGCTCGAGTGGTTCGGCAAGCTCGACTACACCGCGGTCAAATGGTCGACCGCCGGCGATTTCATGGTCAACGAGGACGGCAAGAAAGTCGTGGTCCGCGGCAAATCGGCGAACGCGCCGCTGCGCACGGCCGCCGGTGTGTATTGCAACGTGCGTCCGTACGGCACGGTCACCAGCGTTCGCTTCATGCCGGGCCTGCCGTATTCGCAGGACAGCAAGAAATTCAATGTGAGCCGCGAGACCGGCATCATTCACACTGAAACGAACACGCCGGGCGTGCGGATGGCGTATGCGGTGCGGCTCTTCCTGAAGATGGTGCACGAGACGGGCCAGATCGGCCGTGTCGCGACCAAGCCGACCCAGGCGCAGGAAGACGCCGTCAACGCCGGCATCGTGCGCTGGCTTCTGCAGGGTACGAAGTTCCAGTTGAAGCGCAAGTACGCGGTGGATGCATACGCCGAGCACAAGGCGAACATCGACGGGATCGTCGCGCTGCTCCCGAAGGATTTCAAAGCGGGCATGGAAAACTGGGGCGGCGAGATTCACGAGCACATCTCGGATACCAACTTCGGCATCCTGCTGCATGACCTGATCAACCAGCGCAAGGCGATTGTCTACGCGACCGACCTGGACGGCGACCGACTGACGGACCTCATGGCGGACTCGCCCGACGTGCTGCGCGCGTGGGGCCAGATGGTGCTCGACCACGTCAAGGCCGGTGCCGACATGAACAAGGTCTGGCGCGACATGGGTTTCACCATGACCAACGGCAAGGACATGACGAGCGTCATGTACCGGATGGAAGGCGAGCCGATTTTCGAACAGACCCTCGGCTCCGCCGACGCGATGTTGCTGCGCCTGCTGGGGGGTGACGAGACCGTCGGCGGCGAGAAGCAGCCGTACGATCCCAGGATTCACTTCGTTCTGATCAATGAAGCGTACAAGGCGGCGAATCCGGGCAATACGGAGCTCGCGAAGTGGCTCGATGCGCAGCTCGAGACCTTCGACAGGATCTACAGCGGAAAACGGCCGCGCTATCTCGACGGCTACGCCAAGCTGAAAGAAGCGATCAAGCCCTGGGGCGCCAAGTAGGCGCGCGCAAGGCGTAACAGGAGCCCGCAACGCGGGCTCCTGTTCCTCCTCCCCCCAAAAGCAAAAGCCCACTAGACCGTGAGGTCAGTGGGCTTTCTTATTCTGCAGATACCGGTGGGGCTCCGGTCGGATGGTCAAACGGCTTGGATATTCGAAGCTTGCTTTCCTTTTGGGCCTTGCGTGACCTCGAAGGAAACCTTCTGGCCTTCCTTCAGGGTCTTGAAGCCACCCATCTGGATTGCCGAGAAGTGCGCGAAAAGATCTTCGCTGCCGTCGTCAGGGGTAATGAAGCCATAACCCTTCGCATCATTGAACCATTTCACGGTACCAGTTGCCATACACATTCCCTCAGCTACAAAAAAACGGGCCCCACGCCCGCATCTGTCTGGATTTTCAAGCTGTCGCTGGTCACCTGCCGGTCACGCGATAAAACTTGAAGCCAAACACCCGATTGCTTTCTAGGCTATCTAAAACTGGAAGTCAAGTATACTCAGCCGAGGGCTGGGAATGTACTTGATATTTCCGGGATTCCGTCCAAAATAGTCAGCGAAGCGCAGTAATAACGTTTTATTCAGGCATGGCAACAAGGCGCAGCGAAGACACGGTCCTGGAGGCGAAGAAGAGCCGGACCAAACCACCTTCTATGTTCAAGGTGATGCTGCTGAACGACGACTACACGCCTATGGATTTCGTCGTTCTCGTGCTGCAGAAGATCTTTCTGTTGAGCCGCGAGCGAGCGACCCAGGTCATGCTCAAGGTGCACCGCGAGGGCATGGGAGTCTGCGGCATTTATCCCAAGGACGTTGCTGCAACCAAAGTAGAGCAGGTACGGTCGTACGCGAAGCAGCACCAGCATCCGTTACAGTGTGTAATGGAAGAAAATTGAAGGTGAATCGACTCAAATGATTGCCCAGGAACTCGAAGTCAGCCTGCACATGGCCTTCATGGAAGCGCGCCAGAAGCGCCACGAATTCATCACCGTGGAGCACCTGCTGCTCGCGCTTCTCGACAACCCGTCGGCGTCGGAGGTCCTGCGCGCGTGCGCCGCCGACATCGACGATTTGCGCAAGCTCCTGTCGGACTTCGTCACCGAGCACACGCCGATTCTGGCGGGCGACGACGTCGACACCCAGCCCACACTCGGCTTTCAGCGCGTGATCCAGCGCGCGATCCTGCACGTCCAGTCCTCCGGCAAGAAGGAAGTGACTGGCGCGAACGTGCTCGTCGCGATCTTTGGCGAAAAGGACTCGCACGCTGTCTATTTCCTGCACCAGAAAGGCGTCACGCGCCTGGACGTCGTGAATTTCATCTCTCACGGCATCAGCAAAGTGCCTCAGGCCCAGCAGTCCAAGCCGGAGAGCGACTCCGAGGCGGAGCACGAAGCCCAGCCCGGCGGTGCGCTGGAGAACTACACGCTCAACCTCAACGCGCTGGCATTGTCGGGCAAGATCGATCCGCTGATCGGCCGCGATAAGGAACTCGAGCGCGTGGTGCAGACCCTGTGCCGCCGCCGCAAGAACAATCCGCTGCTCGTCGGTGAAGCCGGTGTAGGCAAGACCGCGATCGCGGAAGGCCTCGCTCGCCGGATCGTCGAAGGCTCGGTTCCCGACATCCTCAAGAAAAGCAACGTGTACGCGCTCGACATGGGCGCGCTGCTCGCCGGCACCAAGTACCGCGGTGACTTCGAGCAGCGCCTGAAGTCGGTGTTGAAACAGCTCCTCGATAACCCGAACGCCATCCTGTTCATCGATGAGATTCACACGCTCATCGGCGCCGGCGCTGCCTCCGGGGGGACGCTCGATGCGTCCAACCTGCTTAAGCCCGCGCTGTCGACAGGCCAGCTGAAGTGCATCGGCGCGACGACGTACCAGGAATACCGCGGCGTGTTCGAGAAAGACCATGCGCTTTCGCGGCGTTTCCAGAAAGTCGACGTGATCGAGCCCACCGTGGCCGAGACCGTACTGATTCTGAAGGGCCTGAAGTCGCGTTTCGAGGCTCACCACGGCGTGAAATACCAGCCGTCGGCGCTGTCAGCCGCGGCGGAGCTCTCCGCGCGCTTCATCAATGATCGCCATTTGCCCGACAAGGCGATCGATGTGATCGACGAAGCCGGCGCGGCGCAGAAGATCCTGCCGAAATCCAAGCAGAAACGCGTGATCACCAAGCACGAGATCGAAGAGATCATCGCGAAGATCACTCGCATCCCTGCGCAGACTGTTTCCAGCGACGACAGGAACGCGCTGAAGAGCCTCGACCGCGATCTCAAGGCGGTCGTGTTCGGCCAGGACAAGGCGATCGATGCGCTCTCGGCCGCGATCAAGATGGCGCGCAGCGGCCTCGGTAATCCCCAGAAGCCGATCGGCTCGTTCCTCTTCAGCGGCCCGACCGGTGTCGGCAAGACCGAAGTTGCGCGCCAGCTCGCCTACACGATGGGTGTGGAGCTGATCCGCTTCGACATGTCGGAATACATGGAGCGGCACGCGGTGTCGCGCCTGATCGGCGCCCCCCCCGGCTATGTCGGTTTCGACCAGGGCGGCTTGCTCACCGAGGGGATCACCAAGCATCCGTACTCGGTGCTGCTGCTCGACGAGATCGAGAAAGCGCATCCGGACATCTTCAACATCCTGCTCCAGGTGATGGACCACGGCACGCTCACCGACAACAACGGGCGCAAGGCCGATTTCCGCAACGTCGTCATCATCATGACGACCAACGCGGGAGCATCCGAGCTCTCGAAGACTTCGATGGGCTTTACGATGTCGAAGCAGTCGGGCGACGAAATGGGTGAGATCAAGCGGATGTTCACGCCGGAGTTTCGCAACCGCCTGGACGCGATCATCTCGTTCGCGGCGCTCAACACCGAGGTCATCCTGCGCGTGGTCGACAAGTTCCTCATGCAGCTCGAAGACCAGCTGCACGAGAAGAAAGTGGAGATCACGTTCACGCAGGTTCTCAAGGCGCACCTCGCGAAGGCCGGCTTCGATCCGCTGATGGGTGCGCGTCCGATGGCGCGGCTCATCCAGGACACGATACGCCGCGCGCTCGCCGACGAGCTCCTCTTTGGGCGCCTCGCCAACGGCGGCAAGGTCACCGTCGATGTCGACGACAAGGACGCAGTGCATCTGGTGTTCTCCGATTCCGAAGAGCCCGCCGGCGTCGCGTAACGTCCGCACCAGTACAGCAGCATAAGCAAAGCCCCGGCAGGTCTGAAAGACTGCCGGGGCTTTTCGCTATAATCACCCCGCTGCTTACCGGGGAGACCACATGAAGCACATCATCACGCAGGCGTCCGCCCTCGCGGTAGTCTGCGCGTTCCTCCACACCGGTTCTGCGATCGCGCAGGACCCGAATGCCGGACGCAATCTCGCCGCAAACTGTTTCACCTGCCACGGTACCGGAGGCAACAGCGTCGGCGGCGTTCCGCCGAGCCTCGCGGGGAGAGGTTCCGCAGAGCTTTTCCAGACGATGAAAGACTTCCAGACCGGGAAGCGTCCCGCGACGATCATGCACCAGCAGGCGAAAGGCTATACCGACGAGCAGCTTCAGGCGATCTCGGCTTACCTCTCGCAGCTTAAGCCTGCGGCGCCCCGCGTGCCTTCCAAAGCATCGTACTAGGAGCACACCATGGCACTGTCCCGACGTGAATTCCTGAAGTATTTATCGGCGAGCGCCGGTGCGTCTGCGCTGGCCGGCTGTGAATCGACCGGCTCGCGGGGCAGCGCGCTCCAGGACGCGCCTGCGGGCGCTGCACGGGTGGTCGTCGTCGGCGGCGGTTTCGGCGGCGGCACCGCCGCGAAATACATCAAGATGTGGGCGCCCGACATCGACGTCGTCCTGGTGGAGCGCAACGCGCAGTTCATCTCGTGCCCGGTCAGCAATCTCGTGCTCGGCGGTAATACGACGATGCAGGAGATCACCATGGGTTACGAGGGCTTAAGCGCTCGCGGGGTGCGCATGGTGCGCGACGACGCCGTCGCGATCGACCCCGACAAGCGCCAGGTGCGTCTCGCACGCGGCGCGCCGCTGCCGTACGACCGTGTGATCGTCGCACCGGGTGTCGACTTCATCTACGACCAGATCCCGGGGTGGCGCACGGCCGACGCCCAGGCTCGCATCCTGCACGCGTGGAAAGCCGGTGAGCAGACCGTGGCTTTGCGCAGGCAGCTCGAGGCGATGCCTGACGGCGGGGTTTACGTGCTGCAGATTCCAACTGCGCCTTATCGCTGCCCGCCGGGGCCGTATGAGCGCGTCTGCCAGGTCGCCGACTACTTCAAGCGGTCCAAGCCGCGCTCCAAGATCCTGGTCCTCGACGACAATCCCGACATCGTCTCCAAGAAAAGCCTGTTTATCGCGGCGTGGGACGGCATGTACAAAGGCATGATCGAGTACCGCCCGAACAGCGAGCTCGCCGACGTCGACGTGCGCGGGATGACCGTGAAGCTCCAGTTCGACGACGTCAAAGGGGACGTGATCAACATCATTCCTCCGCATCGTGCGGGGGATATCGCGCAGAAGACCGGCCTGATCACCGCGAACCAGCGCTGGTGCGGCGTGGACTGGCTGACGGCGGAGTCGGTCGCGGTCAAGGGCGTTCACGTGGTCGGCGATTCAACCTTGTCGGCCTCGGCGATGCCGAAATCGGCGAGCATGGCCAACCAGCACGGAAAGATTTGCGCGGCTGGAGTCATTGCGCTCATCAAAGGCGAGCCGGTGAACCAGAACCCGGTGATCATGAACACGTGCTACAGCTTCGTGAGCGGTAACAGCGGCATGCACGTCACGTCGATACACGCGTACGACGCCAAGGAGAAAACGCTGCTGCCGGTGAAAGGCTCGGGCGGTGTGTCGGACAAGGCGAGCGAAGTGGAAGGCGCCTATGCCTGGGGGTGGGCCCGGAATATCTGGGCCGACAGCCTCGCATAGGGGCGGACTGCCTGCACCCAAAGGGCGCGCGCCCTTTTCTCATTGAGGCGATGTTTTGACTCCATCATCGCCTTCCTCATCTGCGTCTGCGCTCCGGAGGCACCAGCCACAAGGTCGCCGCGACTGCCGCAGCAAAGAGCACGTAAGCCGCGGTAAAAACCCACTCCGGTAAGTCGTAGAACATCACGCGATGGACCCACCGCGCGATGAAGGCCGTCTGTGCGCCACTGCCGCGCAGCGCGTCCTCCCAAACCGTCAGCGGACACATGACCCCGAGCAGGGCTTCGCCGGCGACGAAACAGATCGCGGCGAGGTGCGCGACCCGAAACCACAGGTTGCGCACCCACCGCCAGTGCAGCGCAGCGCCGATCCAGGTTGCCGCGAGACCGCCGACGACGAGCGAGACGAAGGCGAAGTGGACGACGAGGATGAGGTCAGCGGCGAGCGCGCGCATGGAGCTCGAGTGTGATGCGCCGGAGTCGCATGGCGCGTGCGTCCCGACGAGGCGACATCAGAAGCGAAGGTTGTACTGGACGCTCACTACATCGGAGCTATTGTTGAAGGTGCCGATCAGGCGTCCCGGTACCCCCGGCACCGCCTCGTTGACCGAAGCGTCGCGCACGAACTCGTGCGCATAGGCGACATCGATGGTTCCCCGCTTGCTGCCGAGGTTGTAACGTGCGCCGGCAGTCACCATGAACCGGTTTTCGTCCGGCAGCCGCGGGGTGCGGGTGGTGTCGTTCGCTGCGCGCGGATCGTAACCGACCCCGAAGCGCAGCTTCCAGTCCCGGTTCGGCGCATAACTCGCGCCGACCGAGACGAGGGTCGTGTCGCGCCAGTCGAAGTCGAGCGTGCTGACCGTGGAGCCGGCCGGGCCGAGTGCCGAAGGCGTGGTTCTGATTACCGTGATCCTGTCCACGCGGCTCCAGCGCGTCCACGTCGCGCCGGCCATGAAGTCCCATTTTCCGTTCGAGGTGAAAGCGCCGACCGACAGCGACTCCGGCACCGTCAATGCCGCGCGCGCGTCACTGTCGAATGTGCCGCCGCCTCCGGTGAAAGTTGCGCGGCCCGTGAGCTCGTAGCTGATTCGAGACCGGTACGCGGCGCCGACGCGGGTCTTGCCGTCAGGCAGATTGAGCATCGCGCCGGCGTTCCAGCCCCAGCCCGTGTCGTCAGCTTTAAGGCTGGCAATGCCTGCCGCCGATCCCGCGAAGTTCGTGAGCTCGGTCTCGAAGTACTGCACGTTCACCCCACCAGCGAGCGAAAGCAGTTCGTTTACCCTGTAGGCGAGCGCGGGATTGAGGTTGAAGGCCTTGGCTTCAGATTTGATCGCCGCAAAGCGCCCGCGCCATTCGGGATGATATTCAGTCTTGAGGCCGAAGGGCACGTTCAGCGCTACACCCAGCGCCAGGTCTCTGGTCAGCGCGCGCGACAGGTAACCCTGCGGTATAGGCTTCCATCCTCCGCCGTCGCCGCCATCGCCGCTCCCCGCCGCTGCAAACGCGCCGGTGGAGCCGGCGTTCTCGAATTTGAAAGACGTCCTGATCGCGTGCGTCGCGAACGAAAAGCTCCAGCGGTCCTGAAAAGCCGGATCGATCAGATTGATCATGCCAGCCGGGTTGTACCAGATCGTGCTCGCGTCCTCGGCTGCCGACACCGCGCCGGAAAATGCGTTGCCTACCGCGCTTCCGCTTTGCGTCACGATTGCGAAGCCGCCTGCACCCGCATGCGCCGAAACGCCCATGAAGAGCGCAACCGCCGCGCCGCGGACCCCGCGCTGGTGCGTGGACATGACTTGCCTCCCGTGTCGCGCTTTTATCAGCACGCAGCCCGGCGCAGGCTCCGTGTCGAGCCACACCGTTTGCTTCGGCTGTGCCTTAGTCCGTTTCGACCGGCCGCGTCCCCCGATGCGGCACTACCTTGATTTCGCCGAGCATGCGGCTTCCGCCCCCGAGTCTATAGGAGCGGGGCGCAGGCTCGCCATCGATTGGGCACGTCCTCGTCGTAATGACCCAGTCGTCTCCCTCATCTCCTCGATCGGTGCGCACCCCGACGATCGTCACACTGTCGCCGTCGAGCTCGCTCGCCCGATCGACGGTGTAACGCATCGTGCTTCCCTGTCCCAGATCGAGCTCGCCGTCGCGGACGAAGTCATTGCCGCCCATGTTCGCGAAAGGATAGGGCGCGTACAGCGGAGAAGCGACGATCGAGAGCGCTCGCAGATCTTCGCAGCCTGGGCCGTCGAAGCTGATCTCGCTCACCATCGAGTAGTGCGCATCGCCCGAGAGGAAGACGACGTTACGGATGCGCTGGGTCGCGATGAATGCAAAGAGTGCTTTCATCGATTCGGGATAGCGGTCCCAGCCATCGGACCGCGCCGGATACGCGCTTGCCTGCGCAGGCGTGCTTCCCCGCGTCGATCGCAGCAACGGCACGAGCACGCTCGGCGATACGACGAACAGGGGCCGCCCGTCGTTGTTGCGCGCTAGCCACCCGGTCAACAACCCGAGCTGCTGGCGCGACATGATCCGGTCTTCCGAGCGGTTGCTGCGGGTGTCGCACATGAAGAACGGAAACCGCGCCGCCTGGAACGCGTAGTGATAGCCGCCGATTCGACGTCGCGGCCGGTCGTCCGGCCGCCGCGCAGCCCCGCCTGCCACCTGTTCGCGCAACCGATGACCTTTGGGAGAGGCTGCGTACTGATACTGCTCGAACGAGCGCAAGCCCCAGTTGCGGCGGTCGTCGTCGATGCCATGGTCGAGCGGGTGCCAGTTATCGCCCGCCTCGTGATCGTCGAGCATCATGTAGACAGGTATCGAGCGCATGACCGCGCGCGCGTTCGGCGCCGTCCACGCTTCCCGGTAGTTGTCGTAGAAGCGCGCGCGCCGGCTCTTCGCGTCGAACAGCCCGGCTCCGGCGTCCGCGTAAATCTGGTCTCCCGTGAGGAGCAGCAGCGACGGCGAATCCGCACTCCCGCTGCGGATCAGCTCGTGCACCCGGCCGAACGTCGCGTCGGCGCGCTCGCGATCGGTCAGCGTTCCCGGATAGCGGCAGCTTGCGACGGCGAACGTGAGCGTATCGCAGGCGGGATCGAGCTTCTCCAGCAGCTTGTGCGGAAGTGACACCGAATCGATCGTCGAGGCGTAACCGGAATCGCAGACCCTCGGCACCGGATCGTCGCGGCGCGCGTCCGACGCCCAGCGCTGCCTGACCTTCGCGATCTCGGCGCCGTAATCGGCCGGTAACGGCTGCGCCGGCACGCGCTGTCCCGCAGACTTGCAGCGTTCGGCGGGCGTTTGTTGCACATGGATCACGTTGGGACGCTCGCGCGGGGGAACCTCGTCGTGTTCCCCGCGCCGCTCAGCACCGCCCGGTTTGCGCACGCAATACAACGCGACCACGGCGATCTCATAATCGCCGCGTTCACGCGGCAGGGGCACGTCGATGACGCCGGTCACATCGGGATTACCGGTCGCCGCCGGGGTTTCCACATCGGCGCAGCACGCATAGCCGCAGACCGGTTCGCCGTTGCTCATCACCACGGCGAGCAGCGAGTGCGCTTCCCTGCGCTCGTCGTCGGTTCGGCACCAGACGCGCACGATCCACTGTTTCTCCTGCTCGTCGTAGCGCGTCCAGCCGATGATCGGTCCCACGAGCGGCTGTCTGACATAGCGCAGGATTTCGCCGCCGGGCGCTTGCGGGCTGCGAACGAGCGCGGATTCCAGGTAGTCGCCGATCTTCCGGAAGACGTCGGTTTCCGCGTTCACGCCGATGAGCGGGTCGAGATGCCCATAGTTCCTGAGCGGGATCGCGGTGATCCCGTGTTTGGGCCCGAATACGTCCTTGATGAGGCGCATCGAACGATGGGAGGTCGCGGGATCGAAGACGTCGTTCTTCGCCCCGAAGACGAAGCACACCGGGAAGTTGAAATAATCCTCGACGTTCCGGTCGGTGACGTAGGCGTTGCTCGCCTCATAGTCGGTGAGGCGGTGGAGGAACGCATACTGCACCGTCTGCTCGAAGGTCTTCAGGTTGGTATGCGCGAGCAGTTCGCCGAGACAGCCCAGGGTTTGCGCGTCGACGTTCTCGTGCTGGAAGAGCCTTCCGAAAACCGCGTTCGCACGATTGCAGTTCGCGATGTGGGTATCGGGATGGAAGGCGGAGAGCTCGTGGCGCGCCTGTTCCGCGTCGGGATAAGGATAGGTATTGAGCAGGCGATCGAGCAGCACGTTCTGCCAGTCCGCGCTCGAATCCACCGAGCTGTCGACATGATCGGCCACCATGAACCGCCTCATCGCCGCCGCGACGTGGCCTCTGAACTTGTTGCCGCGCGACAAGGTGATGAGGGGTCCGACCTGCAGGAGCACCGCGCGCCGCACTTTGCCCGTGCCGCCGCGCGGACCGAGCCTGCCGCCGAGCGCCGAGGTGCAGAACATCGCAGAGCCTATGCAGTGGGCCACCACGTCGAGCCGCGGTTTTGCAGTCGCGCGCAGCGCGTGATCGACGAGCGCCGGCACGTCGTCGCGGGCGATCTCATCGAGCGTCCACTGGTTGCGCGAGCTCGGAAGCGCGATGCTGGTGCGCAGCTCGGCAACCCAGACGTCGACACCGCGTTCGGCGAGATGCTGCGCGAGATTGGCCTTCAGCTTCGGATGCGCGAACTGGATCCCGCCCGAACCGAAGCCGTGAAGGAGCAGCACCGGGGTTCCTCGCGGCTGGTCCTTGTAGTACCGCGTCAGCACGAGCGGCAGGCGGTCCCCAGTGTCGCCGACGGGACTGCTCGTCTGGAATTTTTCCATGCGGAGCCCGGGGAGCGGGCCGGGCACGCGCCGGTTTTGACGCTCCACGTCGTGAGGCTCGTAATCGGCAGCCCTGAAGCTCCAGAAATGGACTTTCAGTACGATGCGCGCCATGAACAGCATGATCGAGAGCTGGTCCATGATCGCTGTCGGCTGGTCGGTCTGCCTGACGATCTGGAACTGGGTCGCGAAGCGCTCGAAGAGGTGCAGCAGGTCGATTTCGAGCATGCCCGCCCTATATTCGGCGCGGTCCTCGGGGGTGACGGTGACCTCGAGTTGCGAGAGCTGCTTCCAGGGGTTCCCGCCCTTGATGTACTGCAGCGTTTTCAGGCCGGCGATTCGCGTTCCTGCCGCGAGCAATTTCCCGCCGGGCAGCGCGAGGGCGGTGTCGAGCTTCATCTCATAACGCAGGTAACGGATCTCGCCGACATTGGACGCGAGGCGCACGAACGCGAGGGCGTCGACGATGCTCATACCGCTGCTGTGCGACATCAGATCGGCGAGAAAACGCGTTCGCAGATAGGTCGACAGACCCCGCCATATCCGCCCGAGCGCTCCGGTTTCGCCGCGCTCCATCCACTGAACGGTTCCGCACAGCCTGACGCACTCGCCGCCTACGGTGAGCGTGGCGTCTGCGACACGCACCGTGTGCGGCCCTGTGCTCAGGAATTGAGCGACATCCCGGATCTCGCCGAACTCGACATACAGCTCGGAAGGCACCGTGCCGCCGCCTTCGAAGCGCAGCTTGCCGGTCATTTTTTCGGCGAAGCGCATGCTGGTGACCGGCGCAGTCGCCCTCGCCGCGGACGCTGCCCGCACGGCGTGTGGAACTGCGTCGACCTGAGGCAGCGGCGGCAATTGGTGAGGTCCGCGCAGGGCATCGTCGAGAGTCCATCCGCGGATGCGCGCATATTCCGCGGTGGCCCGCTCCGACAGCGCGGTGATCGTCAGCAGTGGATTGATGCCCAGCGAAACCGGAACGGTGGAGCCGTCGAGAACCAGCAAACCATCGTGAACGCGGGCGTGATTCTTCGCGTCCGACGCGTCGAACACCCGCCCGATGTCGTCGACCACGCCGTCCTCAATGCGGTCGGCCATCGGACAACCGCCCAGCGGATGCACCGAGAAAAGCTTGCCGTCGGGCTCGGGCCCTGACAGCGCGCGCGACAGCCCCTCGGGGAAAGGCTGCCACAGGGGATTACGCAGATACTCCCCGCCATGTTCCTTCGCGGCTTTTGACAGCGTCCTGTCGTGCCGCGAATACAGCTCGTGCGCGCCGGCGCCTTCCCACTTCACCGTTACAACCGCATCGCTGCGCACCGCTTCCCAGCCATTGACGAGCTCGATCCGGCCCGCCGCGCCGTCATCGCCCATGGTCGCGAAGATTTGGGAATGCTCGACTGCCCTGGCATCGACCGCAGCGGGATCCCTGCCCCCCGAGGTGTGGGTGGTCGAGTCGAGCTCGTCGAGGCGTACCGGTACCGCCGAGGTGGTGACGATCTCTTCGAACACGCGGCGCAGCGGCGCAGGAATCGCAAGGTCCTCGAGGGCGATGCGCCAGTCGCGCGGCCAGTCGTGCTCTGCGATCGCGGTGATCGTGGGTCCTACATGACGTTCGTTGTACCTGCGCGTTTCCTCAGGCGCGGCGTTGACGGTATCCGGCTGGTCGTAGAGCACGCTGATCATGTCTCCGTTTCCGGAGAATCGCGTGCCGAGCGCGCATGACAGACGCAGGCCTTCAGCGCGCGATTTAAGGAGTATTTCGGTAGAGCCGAAAGTGCCCGCCGCGACAACGACATGGCGGGCACGCACCAGATGCATCGCCGGGGCGCGCCCCGGCGTGGCTTCGCCGTGCTCGCGGGAAGTCAGCGGAGGGCACGCGTCGACGGTGAGCCTGAAACACACCTCCCATGCCGGTTCCATGTCGCTACCGGCTTTGGCGACATGGCTGACCGTCGCGTTGGTAAAGATGCGCGCCCCGTGTTGTTTGGCGAGCGGAAGATAGTTGGTGGCGAGCGTATTTTTCGCCTGGAAGTTGCAGCCGGTCACGCAGTCGCCGCAGCCGATGCACGGTTCCTGGCGGACGCCTTGCGGATTGTCCCCGGCCTCGCCCTGGTGGACCGCGATCTTCGCCGCCCGCACCTTCATGCCGGCAGACTGGGCGAAGCACTTGAGCGCCTGGTGCTTGGCGCCGCCTTCCGGTGCATCCGAGGCGCGAAGCATGGCGCGCGCGCGCTCGCAATCGCTCGCGAGCCCGTGTTTTCGAATCGATGCGGGCCACGCGGGATCCCTGAAGACGTCCTCGTGCGCAGGCTCAGCGACGCTGGCGTTGATCAGCGATCCGCCGCCCAGGCCGCTCGCGAGCAGGACGCTGACTTGCTGTCCGAACCGGAAATCGAAGAGCCCGTCGCGCTGGCCTTTTGCGCCCGCATCGTCGTAGCGGCTGAAGCGCACAAAGCCGGGCACGTCCGAAAACCGGGTGGGAAACGCGCCCGGCACATACTCGCGGCCGCGCTCGAGCACGCATACGCGCAATCGGTTGCCGCGTTCGTCCCGCGCGCCGGCGAAGCGGGCCGCGGCGACCGCGCCGCCATATCCGCTGCCGACGATGACCACGTCGAAATCGAGCGCGGAAGCGCCCCCTTTGTTGCTCTTCAGATCGGCGACGAGTACTTCGGCGCCTTCGGACAGCCATTCGGGTCTGTATGCCATCGCTGCATCCCCTTCGGTGTCTCTGCCCTCCGAGCTAGCGCAGCAGAGCGGTCATCTCCTGCCTGAGCTTCTCGCTTGAAACCGGTTTGTGCAACAGCGGTATGCCGCTCGCCTGCGCTTCGCGCAGACGCTCCGGTGCGGTGTCTCCGCTCACGAGGAGCGCCGGCACCGGACCGAGGCGCTCACGCAGGCGCCGCACGGTGTCGATGCCGTTCTCGTGCTGTCGCAGGCGAAAGTCGGCGACGATGAGGTCGACCTCGAGCCCGTACTCGTCTAGCAGGCGGTCCGCTTCGGCGTGGCCCGCACACGCCGCGACGTGGCACCCCCACGATTCGAGCAGTGCGCGCATGCCCATCCGGACCGAAGGCTCGTCGTCGAGCACGAGCACGTGCACGCCGCCCAGCGCCTGCGGCGAGGCCGCTGTGCTGCGCGAGGGGTGCACCTCCGGCGGTGCGCTCGCAATGCACGGCAGCGTGACCGCAAACGTCGATCCGCAGCCGGGCTCGCTCTGCAACTCCACGCGCAAGCCGAGCAGGTGCACGAGGCGGCGCACGATCGCAAGGCCGAGGCCGAGACCCTGCATGCGGTCGCGTTCGGGGTTTCCGATCTGGTAGAACTCTTCGAAAATGCGCTCGCGTTCCGCGGCGGCGATACCCGGGCCGGTATCGGTCACGGCGATGCGCGCGGTGGCGCCGGACGCCTGCATCGAGAGATCGATGCGGCCGGTCGTGGTGTACTTGACCGCGTTGTCGAGCAGATTGCGAACGATGCGCTCGAGCAGGAGCGGATCGGTTTCGACGAGCGCGTCGGCGCCGACCACACGGAACTCGAGCCCTTTCTCCTGGGTGAGCGCGGCGTAATCCGCGCCGATTCTCTGCACGAAGCGTTTCAGGTCGATGCGCTGGAGCTCCGGACGGATCGCGCCGGCGTCGAGCCTGGAAATGTCGAGCATCGAATCGAACAGCGCGGAGAGCGACGTGACTGTCGTGTCGATACGTTCGGCGATCTCGGCGATTGCGGGCTCGGTCGCGCGAAGGCTGAGCGCCCCGCTGTACAGCGCGATGGCGTGCAACGGCTGCCTCAGGTCGTGGCTCGCCGCCGCAAGAAAGCGCGATTTCGCCCGGCTCGCTTCCTCTGCGCGGTCGCGCGCGAGCAGCACTTCCTGCCGCTCGCGCTCGAGCGCGTCGAGCAGCCGCTCGTTTTCATAGCGTATGAGAAACGATTCGTGCACGACCCGCTCGTTGTCACGGACGAAAAAAACCTGGAACAGCCCAAACAGCACGACGAGCACGCCGATGACGATGTTTTCGGAGTCGCCGGTGAGCACCCACATCAGCGCGAGCGGAAGCAGCGCGGGCCCGACGAAATAATAGAACGCGCGCGCGTAGGCGGCTGCGGTGGAAACGCCTCCGGCGCACCAGCAGACCAGTATCATCGTGAGCAGCGCGCGCTGTTCGAGCGGAAGGTTCGGGAAGAACAGCACCGCGCCGGCGCCGATCAGCGCGCCATGCGCCGCGGAGAACCAGACGAGACGCTGCAAAGCGCGCTGGGGATCTTCGGGCGGGTCGCGCAGCAGCTTATTCGCATACGGGCGGCGTGCGAAGAGCAGTGCGATGAGCACTGCAGCCCAGCCCGCGACCATTGTGAGCGGCTCGTAACCCCTGACGGTATACGCGACGAAGCAGCATGCGACGGAGATCGCGAACGGGGAACGTGTCCACTGCCGCGCGAGCAGCGTGAGCTGTTGACGCCGCAGGTGAGCCGTCCAGGCGGGATCGTCCGGAGTCTGCTCGGCGAGCGCGCGGCCATTTGCGACCGACGCGGCGTCAGACACGCGCAGGCCTCTGTCGGTCGGTGGCGGTGGGGCGCGCAACGGACATCGTTCTGTGAACTCTGGGTCCGGGACTCTATGGTCTCACCGTGCAGGCAGTCGCGCCACGTCTTCAGCCCCGGTGGGGAGCTTGAGCCCGAGCCGGCCGACTTCGATCACGGCCTGGGTGCGGTTCGTGACCTTCAGCGACTTGAGGATCGCGCTCATGTGTATTTTCACCGTGCCTTCGGCAAGGTCGAGATCGCGGCAGATGAGCTGGTTCGGCTTTCCCTGGACGAGCAGCGCGAGCACCTGCGCTTGGCGCTCGGTCAGGCCGATGTCGCGATAATCGCCCCGGGCTTCGCCGGTGCCGGCGATCGTGCTGCCGCGCGGAGCGAGGCTCTGCTCGTTCAGCAGATCGGCAGGCAGATAGACGCCGCCCGACAGCACGAACCTGAGCGCCTGGATCATGACGTGGCTCGCCCGGGATTTCGGGATGAAGCCCATGGCGCCCAGGTCGATGGCGCGGGTCACGTCCTCGCGGCGTTGCGACGCGGAGAGCACCACGACGGGCACTCCGGGCAGACGCTCACGGAAAGACACGAGGCTTTCGAGGCCGTTGCCTCCGGTGAGATTGATGTCGAGCAGGATGAGCCCGCGGTCTTCGAGCATGCAGGCGAGCTGCAGGGCCTGTGCGCAGTCGCCGGCCTCAAACACCTCGAGCCCGGGGTCGAGCTGCTTCAGCACGAACGTCAGCGCCTGTCGTATGAGCTCATGATCGTCTACGACGAGCACTTTCACCCTGATCCCCCCCGGCCGTTCTTGTGGTCTATCCACCATAGACCCCGGCCGGCGCCCGCAGCAATAGAACGTTGGAGCTAGGTCGATCGGCGCACCCGAGCCTCGACGCGCGCGGCTAAGACCTTCGCGCTCAAGCTTTTTGACGCATGCGCTTGGCGCCGGCGGCCATAAGTCATAGCCGCTCAGTCGTATTTCGCTGTGCGCTCAGGATGCGCAGAATTCTCTCCCATGCAGGCCGGAACGAATACGCGCTTGGCGTATCCGATGGACCGGCTGCCCAGTCAGGAGTCGATCATGGAAACCCATTCGAGCGATCAGGCGGAGCAGGACCAGTTCGAGCTGAAGATTGCCGGAGGCAGCTCCGCGGAGCTCGTCGCCGTCGCGTCCGTGGTGATCGTGGCGATCTGCGCAGCGGCGGCGCTGTTGTTGAGCACGCCCGCGGCCCTTGAAGCGGCGCCGCCCACCGCTGTCGTCGACGTGAATGCGGCCGGCGTCGCGCAGCGGCCGTTTCACGAGCGCTACCCCATCAATGCCGGCGGCGAGCAGGTCGACCCGCCGACCTTTTAACGGGAACGCCCGGAGAACGACATGATCAGCCCATTGGAGAGACACCGGCTCGAGTCGGCGTACCCTGCGCCGGTCGACGCCCACGTTTTGCTCGCTCGGTGCACGGCAGGTCTGCTCGTCATCGTCGGCATCGCGCTCATCGGCGCAACGTCGGGCAACGACGGGCAGGGCGCGAACACGAGCGTCAGCGCGCCACGGGCCGCGAGCGGTCGCTGACCCACTCGCTCCACGAGCCGGGGTACAGGCGTGAGCCGCTGAGCCCCGCGTGCTCCATCGCGAGCAGGTTGTGGCATGCGGTGACGCCGGATCCGCACTGGTGCACGACCACGGCAGGGTCGCGCTCGCCGAGCAATTGCACGAACTCGGAGCGCAGCGCATCGGGTTGCTTGAAGCGTCCGTCCGTTTCCAGGTTGAGCTTGAAGAAGCGGTTCAGCGCGCCAGGGATGTGCCCTGCGACCGGGTCGAGCGTCTCGTTCTCGCCGCGAAACCGGTCGGGGCTTCGGGCATCGACGATGAGCGCGCTTTCGTCTCCGAGGTGAGACGCGAGGAATGCGGCGTTCACCGTAGGGGCGGCATTGGCCCGCAGCGTATAAGCGCTCGGTACCGGCCGCGGGGCCGTACTTTCGACAGGTAACCCTGCCGCGATCCATGCCGACCACCCGCCGTCGAGCACTGCCACCCGCGTGTGTCCGATCCAGCGCAGCATCCACCACAGCCGCGCCGCGTAGTAGCCGCCGCTTCCATCGTAAGCCACGACTTGCTTCGTATTGTCGACTCCAAGCGCGCCGAGCCGCAGTGCGAGCGTTCTCGGATGCGGCAGCGGGTGGCGTCCGTTGAGCCCTGTCTTGGTCCCCGCCAGATCTTCGTCCAGGTGCACGAATCGCGCCCCTGGGATGTGCGCCTCTTCGTATGCGCGGCGTCCGTGGTTGTAATCGGCGAGATCATGACGGCAGTCGAAAACGATCCACTGGGGGGCATCGAGGTGTTTCGCCAGCTCTTCAACGCCAACCAGAGTTGTGAACGTCACGATTTAGATCCTGAGGACTGCGCGTTACGAGCGTGGGTGAGCCCCGCGCTCGTTATAAATGAGGCTGGAGCTCGCGCCGGATGAACCGGTGGAAGTGCTGCATCCCGTCTTCGAGGGGCGTCTGGTAAGGACCGTTTTCGCTGACGCCCTGTTGCATGAGCGCGCGGCGGCCGGCGGTCATGCGCGCGATGATCTCTGCGTCCTCGACCGCCGTTTCGCGATACGCGGCCTGCTCGGCTTCGACGAACTCACGCTCGAACAGAGCGATCTCTTCCGGGTAATAGAACTCGACGACGTTGGTGCACGCTTCGGGCCCGCGCGGAATCAGGGTGCTCACCACCAGCGAATGCGGGTACCACTCGACCATGATGTTCGGGAAATAGGTGAGCCAGATCGCACCATGGGCGGGCTCGCCGCCTTGGCCGCCGTTTCCCTGCCGCAAAACCTGATCATGCCAGCGCTGATAGACGCTGCTGCCGGGTTGCGCCAGGTTGCGCTTGACCCCGCAGGTCTGCACGCTGTGCCAGTCGCCGAACTCCCACTTCAGATCGCGGACGTCGACGAAGTTGCCCAGGCCCGGATGGAACGGCTCGACGTGATAATCCTCGAGATAAACCTCGATGAAGGTTTTCCAGTTGCACGCGTACTCGTCGATTTCGACGCGGTCGAAAACGAAGCCCGAGAAATCGAGCTCGCGCGCGACGCCGAGCTGCGCGAGATCGTGCGCGACGTTACGCTGGC
>JAQGMV010000447.1 GCA_028292225.1 Betaproteobacteria bacterium | reverse complement strand
TGATGAACTCGAGTGCTTTTTTCACCTGCGCGTTGGCCGACATCGTGGCGAACTGCTGCTTCGCCGAATCCGGAATCGCGAGCTCTGCAGCGAGCGCACCCGTCGATGCAGCCAACGCCAGCGCGATAACCGCGCCGTTGAACACCTTCAGTTTCATGCCTTTCATCCTCAAGTCTATTTCTCCATTGCGCCGTACACGAGCGCAGCCATCTGCTCACGATAGTATTTGCGGATCTCGCCAGGCCCCGCGGTCATCGTGACGACGACGAGTTGCTCTTTCGGATCCGCCCAGTAAATCGTGCCGTTCGCGCCATTCCAGCTGTAGTCGCCGACCGAGCCGTTGGTCGCCGCGATTCCGGGCTGCGTTCTCACCGCCACGCCAAGGCCAAAACCATAACCGTCGCGACCGGCTTCGGTACCGGCGACGTTGTTCCTGATGTTCGTGCCGAGATGGTCGGAAGTCATCAATCTCACCGTCTTCGGACTCAGCACGCGCTTGCCGTCGATCACGCCGCCGTTGAGGAGCATCTGCCCGAAGCGGATGTAATCGGCTGCGGTGCCGAAGGCACAACCGCCCCCGCATTCGAGCTTCGGCTGTTCGCGCAGGAGACGGATGCTTTGCGGCTTGCCCGTGGTCGGATCGCTCGCCAGCGGTTGTGCAAGCCGGCCTCGCTTATCCGCCGCGATGGCGAAGGAGGTATCGGGCATGCCGACTTTCGACCAGACGCGCTCATCGAGCGCCCCGCTCAGCGATTTCCCCGTCACTTTCTCGACGACCGCGCCGAGCGCGTCGATCGAGAGCCCGTAATCCCATGTGGTGCCGGGCTGGTACAGGAGAGGCAGCTTCGAGAGCGCCTCCATCATCTCGGGCGCGCTCATCGTGTACGCGACCGCGGACGACGACGCGGGCCACATCGTGTGCACCGGTGTATTACCGCGCGCGCCGTAGGTCATCCCCGACGTGTGTCGCATCAGGTCCTGGATGAAAATCGGGTTTCTCGCGGGTTCGGTGCGCACCTGCCCCGCGCTGTCGACGACGCCGACCTGGATGCTTTTGAACTGCGGGAAATACTCCGACAGTGAGGACTTCAGCGGCAGCCGCCCTTCCTCGTACAGGGTGAGCGCACCGACGACGACCATCGGCTTGGTCATCGACGCGAGCGCGAAGATCGAATCGATCTTCATCGGCACGCTCAAAGCCTTGTCCTGAAAGCCGATCGCCTTGTAATAGACCAGCCGGCCTTCGCGCGCGATCGCGACCACCGCGCCCGGGATCCGGTTCCGCCCCACCTCGTCGGCGAAGAAGCGATCGATGCGCTGCAAACCCGCAGCCGAAAATCCCGCTTTTCCTGCATCGATGCGCGGTAGCGGATCGGCTGCCAAAGCCGCGTCGTGGACGAGCAAAGCCGCAAGGACGCATGCCGCGCGCATAGCGCGCGAGCGCAGGGAATCAGCTTTCATGGGAACCCCCGGACGTGGAACGTTATTGTGAGGGAATGATAACCGATGCGGACGACGCGTCAGGCAAGCACTTCCTGAATCTGCTCCTGCCTGAGCATCTCGTACACGAACGCTTCCAGCTCAGGCCCGAGCGCGTCGCGAACCGACACGATGCCGAGAAGCTGGCCGTCTTCGACGACCGGAATATGCCTGAAGCCGCCTTCGTGCATCATCTGAAGCGCGGTCGTGAAACCGGCTTCGGGAGAAATTATTCGGGGATTGCGGGTCATGACTTCCGACAGCGCGGTCGTGCGCGCATCACGTCCGTCCGCGAGCACTCTGAAAAGACCGTCACGCTCGGTGAACACGCCGCTGAGCCTGCCGTCTTCGAGGACCATGATCGCACCGATATTGTGCTGTTTCATGAGCTGCGCGGCGTCGTGGACCATGAAACCCGCAGGCGCGGTGACCGGCGCCTGCCCTTCGATGATCTGTCTCACCGTACGCTCTGCCATGACGCACCTCTTTGTGTTGGGCGCAAACCTTGCCGTTGACCGGCTTCGAATCGATGCTACGCTCGCGCGCTGAGAGGGTCAACGCGGAAGGCGCAGCGCAAACCGGAACGGCGGCTGCTCGAGGACACGCCAGTGAATATCCCCAACCAACCCATCCTGTTTCGCGCGCTCGCAGCGCTCGTCGCCGTGCTCAGCGTCGCCTGCGCGCCGTTGCCGCCGCAGCGTAGCGACTCTTCCACCGGAGCACGCAGCGAACCGTCCGGGCGTCCGGTCTCGGTTACCGCGGAATGGCGGCCCTCCCCCAACGTCGACGGGCGGCGGCCGAACTACGTCGTCATCCATCACACCAGCGACAGCCGCATCGAAGACGCGCTGCGCACCCTCACCGATCCTGCGCGGCAGGTGAGCTCGCACTATCTCATCGCACGCGACGGGCGAATCCTGCAGCTCGTCGACGATCGCCAGAGGGCGTGGCACGCGGGAGAGTCCTACTGGGGCGGGCTGCAGGATCTGAACTCCGCCTCGATCGGCATCGAGCTCGACAACGACGGGCGTGAGCCTTTTGCCGTGCCGATGATCGACGCCCTCCTCGCGCTGCTGCGGGATATCGACGAGCGCTTCAACATCCCGGCTCCGAACTTCATCGGCCATGGCGATATCGCTCCGGGACGTAAAGTCGATCCCGGTGTCCTTTTTCCTTGGCGGCGGCTGGCCGCCGAAGGCTATGGGCTCTGGTGCGATCCGCCCTACCCTTCGGTCCCGTTGGGCGCGGACACCGCGCTCATGCTCCAGGCTTTCGGGTACAGCGTGACGCGCCTCGACGCGGCGATCGCGGCGTTCAAGCGCCATTTCGTTCCCGACGATCCATCGCCACTCATGACCGAAAAAGATCGATCGATACTCTACTGCCTGGTCTCGCAGAAGCAGGCGGGTGGCGCACAATAGCCATGGAGGCGCACACCAGGAGAAACACCATGCTCAAAGGTAAAACGGCGTTGATCACGGGTTCGACGAGCGGCATCGGTCTCGGCATCGCGAAGCGATTCGCCTCCGGTGGCGCGAACATCGTGCTCAACGGTTTCGGCGACGCGAAAGAGATCGAAGCGCTGCGCGCGCAGCTCGAGGACGAGCACAAGGTGTCGGTGCTTTACGATGCGGCGGACATGACGAAGCCTGCGTCGATCGAAGCGATGATGAGCCGGGTGATCGACGCATTCGGCGCCGTCGACGTGCTCGTGAACAACGCCGGGATCCAGCACGTCGCGCCTATCGACGAGTTCCCGCCTCAGATGTGGGACACGATCATCGCGATCAACCTCGTGTCCTCGTTCCACACCATCCGCCTCGCGCTGCCGCCGATGAAAGCGCGCAGATGGGGGCGCATCGTCAACATCGCTTCCGCGCATGCCCTCGTGGCATCGCCTTTCAAGTCGGCTTACGTCGCGGCCAAGCACGGCATCGCCGGCCTGACCAAGACGGTCGCGCTCGAAGTGGCCGAGCTCGGGATCACGGCGAATGCGATCTGCCCCGGTTACGTCCTGACGCCGCTGGTGGAGAAACAGATCCCCGACACCGCGCGCAGCCGCGGCATCACCGAAGATGAAGTCATCAAGAACGTGCTGCTCGCCGCACAGCCGACGAAGCAGTTCGTGACCATCGAGCAGGTGGCGTCACTCGCCGCTTATCTGGCGAGCGACGACGCGGCGTCGATCAATGGCGCGCTGCTGCCGATGGATGGGGGGTGGACGGCGGCATGAGCACATTCCGTTGTCGACACCACTCTCGAGCGGCGGCGCGAGCGCAGCGAGCCGAAGGAAAGGAGGTCTCGGAGGGAAAACTTGGTTTCCGTCCGAGTTGTTACCGGCGAGCCTGCGAAGCAGGCTGTATCACGTCCCGCACGATCGGGTAAATGCTGTTCTTCCAGCGCGAGCCGCTGAACACGCCGTAGTGCCCCGCGCCGGGCTGCACGTAGTGCGTACGCAGGTACTGCCGCAGGCTGCTGCATAAGTCCTGTGCGGCGAGCGTCTGGCCTAGCGCGCAGATGTCGTCTTTCTCGCCTTCGATCGTCACCAGCGCGGTTCGCCTGATCGCTTTGGGATCGACGAGACGTCCGCCCACCATCAGCGTGCCGCGCGCCAGCGCATATTCCTGGAATACGTCGCGTACGGTCTCCAGATAGAACTCAGCCGGCAGATCGGCCACCGCGAAATACTCCTCATAGAAGGTTCGGGTGGCGTGCGCCCTGGCGAAATCCCCTTTGACGATGTCGTCGTACAGCGAGCGAAACGAAGTGATGTGGCGCTCGAGGTTCATGTTCATGAACGCGGTGAGCTGCAAAAAACCGGGGTACACCAGACGGCGCGCACCGGGGTGCCGCAGCGGAACGGGGCTGATGAGATTCTTCTCGAACCACGCCATCGGCTTGCTCGTCGCGAGCTCATTGACCCGCGTCGGGTTGATGCGGCAGTCGACCGGGCCGGCCATGAGGGTCAGGCTTCGCGGTGTGGCAGGATGATCGTCTTCCGACATGATCGCCACGGCCGCAAGCGCCGCCACGCACGGCTGGCAGACCGCGACGACGTGAGCCGCGGGCCCCATCGCCTCGAGAAACTCGACGATATGCCCCACGTATTCGTCGAGCCCGAAAGGGCCCGCGGAGAGTGGCACATCGCGCGCGTTGTGCCAGTCGGTGATGTACACGTCGTGCTCGGGCAGCATCGTGCGGGCAGTGTCGCGCAGCAGGGTCGCGAAGTGCCCCGACATCGGCGCGACGAGCAGGACCCGCGGCTGAACGACATCGCTGTCTTTCCTGAAGCGCAGCAGCGTTGCGAAAGGCGTGCTGAGCACGACTTCTTCGGTCACTGCGAGCTCGTGCCCGGCGGCTTGAATCGAGTCGATCCTGAACGGCGGTCGATGATGCGTAATTCGGGCGAGCGCGAGCACCTCGCACGCCGCTGCCGCGCCGCGCATGAGGGCCCATTGGCGAAAGCCGAATCCGGCGCCATGCAGCAGCGGCGCCATTCGGCGCGCCCACTCCTTCATCGGCAGGGTAAGGTCGGAGTGGCTCTGGTAAGCCTGGTACATCATCATTGGCACAGGTCTTGCGAAAGGGCGGCTGCGTTGCCGCAATGAGAAGACCCCGAAACAGCGGGGCAACGGACCACAACTGGAGCACACAGTATGCCGGAAGCGACGCTCACCATCAGCAGCAGGAATTATTCGTCGTGGTCATTGCGGGGGTGGCTGCTGGCGAAATTCGCGAAGCTCGAGTTCGAGGAGGTGATCGTGCCGCCCGACGACGCCGATGCGCGCAAGGAGCTCCTGCTGCTCTCGCCTTCCATACTCGTTCCCTGCCTCACGCAAAACGGCGTGAAGGTATGGGACACGCTCGCGATCGGCGAGTACCTCAACGAGGTGAGACCTGACGCCGGGCTCCTGCCCGCCGATCGTGCTGCGCGCGCGCACTGCCGCTCGGTCTGCGGCGAAATGCACTCGGGTTTCACGAGCCTGCGCTCGGCGCTGCCGATGAACCTCAAACGCCGCTTCCCCGGGCACAAGGTCTGGGCGCGCGCGGTGGGCGACATCGAGCGGGTGACGACGATCTGGGGTGTATGCCTGCAGCGCTACGGCGGACCGTATCTTTTCGGGTCGCTGTCGATGGCGGACGCGATGTACGCTCCGGTCGTAACGCGCTTCAGGACGTACGACGTGAAGCTCGACCCACAATGTGCGGCTTACTCTGAAAGCATCCTCGCTCTGCCCGAAATGCAGGAGTGGATCTCGGCGGCCACGCTCGAAGCCGAGGACATCGACGAGCTCGACATGGAGTTCTGACGCACCCGCGCCGACGTCACTTCCACTCGGCCGGCGCGGGCACTGCGCAGGGGCCGGGCACTTCGACCGTAGTGAAATCCGCGGGGCCCACGACCTCGAGGTATTCCATGTCGGGCGAGTAATCGAAAAGGTAATGCACGATCCCCGGCTTCTGGTGCACGCAGTCACCGGCGGCGACGAGCGTTTCCTGGTCCCCGTACATGAACCTGGCCCACCCTTTCAGCATGAGGACCATGTGGAATTCCGCCTCATGACGGTGCCACCCGGTGCCCTTTTCCGGTGCGGCATTGGCGCGGACGAGCTGTGCCAGAACTTTGCCGGCAGTCGCGTCGGCGATCCCCAGATCGCGGTACGTGAAGAAGTCCCGAAGGCCTTCGCCTTTGAAATCAGTGTCTGTCGGCTTGACGTGCGAAAAACGCGTGACAGTGGTGTCGAGCATGGCGGCCTCCCTTTAAAGACGGCCCGTTGCACTGCAGCACGAATCGTTCCTGAATGCGCTGAGCGCTATGCCTCCTGAGCGGTGTGGTAGCTTCGAGCGACTGTCAGATGGAAGGAAAGCAATGGGACACGCAGACGGGAGCGCCGCCTCCGGCATGGCGCGGCGCGAAGACTTACGCCTCGTGACGGGGCACGGGCGGTATTCGGCCGACTGGAACCTGCCCGGCCAGTTGCACGCGGTGTTTTTGCGCGCCGATCGCGCGCATGCCGAGATCGTGGGATTCGACGCGAGCCGCGCGCTTGCTCATCCTGGAGTGAAGGCCGTCCTGACGGGGGAGGACGCGCGCGCAACGGGGTTCAAGTCGCTTCCCAACATCGTCGGCTATCCCGGCAAGGACGGGCAGCAGATCAGGAAACCGTTTCACCCGATACTCGCGATGGGCCGTGTGCGCTACGTGGGAGAGCCTGTCGCGATGATCGTCGCGGACACCGCGGCGATCGCCGAGGACGCACGCGAGCTGATCGACGTCGAATACCGCGACCTGGCATCGACGACGAGCTTCGACGACGCGATTCGAGACGGCGCGCCGCAGCTTCACGAAGAAATCCCGGGCAATCTCGCACTCGAATTCGAGTCTGGCGACGCGGCGGCAGTCGATGCCGCTTTCTCGAGCGCCGCGCATGTGAGCACGCTGACGGTCGACAGCCAGCGCCTCGTCGGCAACGCCCTGGAGCCACGCGCATGTCTCGTCGCATTCGACGACAAGAGCGGCGGCTACACGATACACGTGCCGCTGCAGGGCGTCGGCGGAATGAAAGGCCAGCTCGCGCACGTCAGCGGAATCGAGAAGGACAAGATCACGCTGGTCGCACAGGACGTCGGCGGCAGCTTCGGAGTGCGAGGCGGCGCGTATCCCGAGTACTTCGCTCTGATGATCGCGGCGCGCAAGCTCGGCCGGCCGGTGAAGTGGGTCGCGACACGCACCGAGACCTTCATGAGCGACTGCCACGGCCGCGCGCTCTCGCTCACCGGCGAGCTCGCGCTCGACCCCGACGGGCGCTTCCTTGCGATCCGCTGGACCGATCGCGCGGACCTCGGCGCGTATGGCGGACCGTTCGGGTCCTTCATCGCGACCAAAAACCTGACCGTAACGATCGGCGGGGTCTACCGCATACCGGCGATGTTTGCGTCCACGCGTCTCGCCTATACGAACACCGTACCGATCTCCGCCTACCGCGGCGCCGGGCGTCCGGATATCGCGTATGCCATCGAGCGCCTCGTCGACTACGCCGCGCACGAGCACGGCTTCGATGCGATAGAACTGCGGCGCCGTAACTTCATTGCGCCCGACGCGATGCCGTACCAGACACCGAACGCCGGCGCTTACGACTCCGGCGATTTTCGCGCGGTGATGGAAGACGCGCTCGAGCGCGCGGACTGGAACGGTTACCCCGGGCGGAGGATCGAGTCGCAACGCATCGGCAAGCTCCGGGGCATCGGCATCGCAACCTATCTCGAAGCCGGCGGCGGGGGCGCGGCGCCGAAGGACCAGGTCGCAGTCGAGTTCGACGAGCGAGGCGGGATGATGCTCTACGCCGTCACGCAATCATCGGGACAAGGCCATGAGACGGTGTTTCCGCAGATCGTCGCGGAGACTCTGGGCATAGCCGCCGCGAACATCCGTTTTCACCCGAGCCCGCCTTCCGCCGACCTCGTCGGAAACGGCACCGGCGGCTCTCGCGGCGTGCTCGGCACCGGCAGCGCTTTCCTCGTGCTCGCGCGCAAGCTGATCGACCTCGCGCGGCCGCATGCGGCGGCAACGCTCGAAGTAAGCGAATCCGACGTGACTTACGCCGGTGGCCGTTTCCAGTCCGCCGTTCGTGCTGAGCGCAACGATGTGAAGTCGAAGGATGAACGGCTTGCGGAGATCACCTTCATCGATCTCGCCTGCTCCCTATCCGGCACTAAGCCCCACCCGCTCGACACCACCGCCGAAGGCGTCTTCGGCACCACCTATCCGAACGGCTGCCACATCGCCGAAGTCGAGATCGATCCGGATACCGGCACCTCGACGGTTCTGCGCTACACCGCCGTCGACGATCTCGGCACGGTGATCAACCCCACGCTCGTCGCAGGCCAGGTGCACGGCGGCGTGATGCAGGGCGCGGGACAGGTGTTCGGGGAGAAAGCGGTCTACGACCCCGAGACAGGCCAGCTGCTGACCGCGAGCTTCGCCGATTACTTCATGCCCCACGCGGGATTGCTGCGGCACATCGACGTGCACGAGCATCCGGTGCCGACGCCGACGAACGCGCTCGGCGCGAAAGGTGTCGGCGAAGCCGGGTGCAGCGGCTCGTTACCGGCGCTCGTGAACGCAACCGTCGATGCGCTGCGGCCGCTGGGAATAACCCATCTCGATATGCCTTTCACACCCGCGCGGATGTGGGCGGCGATCGAAGAGACGCGCAAGGCCAAATGATGAATGCGGAATGATGAATAAAAACCGAGGCGCAAAGAGTCAGGACGGATTCTTCATTCCGCGCATTCAGGCAGCGATTCCGTGCAGCGCCGCCTCCGGCGTCCCGTCCTTCCACGGCAGCGGCACTTCGTAATCCTTCAGCAGGCAATCGTCGGGCAGGCATTGCAGCGGCGTGAAGTCGCGGTGTGCGATGTACTCGGGCCGCTTGAAACGGCGGATGTGGTTGTCGACCGCGCACAGGCTGAGGTAGACCGCGACGCGGTTCCACGGCGAGAGGTTCGACGACGACGCGTGCACGAGACACGAGTGGAAGAGGATCATCGAGCCCGCGGGACCTTTGGGCGCGACGATGCCTCCGCGCTCGACGAGCTTCTCTATGGTGTCGCGGTTGATCGTCCATAGCGGATAGCTCGTGGTGGACGTGTCGTGCTGCGCGTCGAGCACGCCGAGCTTGTGGCTGCCGGGGATGAACATGAGCGGACCGTTGAACTCGTTCACCTCGTCGAGGAAGATCGCGACGTTCATGGCGCGAGGCTCGGGCATCAGGTCGTCGTTCTTCCACGTCCCGTAATCCTGGTGCCACTGCCAGACGTCGCCGTCGAAAGCCATCTTCCCGTTGATCTTGAACTGGTGCATGTACAGCGCGTCGCCATAGATCTGCATCACCGGCCCGACCATGCGCGGGTGTCGCGCGAGCTTCGCGAAGGGATAGCTGTACAGGTGCGCGGCGAAGTTGGTGCGCACCGCTTCGCTGCCGCGCTCGCGCACGTTCTCCGGCCTGTGCTGCGCGTACAGCCGCGGGACTTCCGCGTTGAGCGTGTCGATCTCCTCGGGCGAGAAAAGGCCGGGGAAGAAGAGATGGCCTTCGCGCTCGAATTCGTCGATCTGGTCGCGTGTGAGCTTCATGGATGCTCCTCCGCAAGGGTGGACAGCCAGGCGCCTCGATCTTACCGCTTCGGCTCGTAAATCAATATCCATCCAAATATAATGACTCCAGAATTTCAAACTAGATGCGAGTCTTCCGGACATCGCACCCCGCACCAACCCCAAGGAGGAACGATGCATTACCGCAGTTACGCGCACGCCTGTACCGGCGCGCTCGTCGCAGCGCTGGGCCTGGCCCACGCGACCGCGCACGCGCAGTCCGCCACCAACTACCCGACCAAGCCGATCCGCATGATCATTCCGTTCGCGCCGGGCGGCGCGTCGGATTTCGTCGGCCGGATGGTCGCGCAGCCGCTGGGCCAGCTTCTCGGACAGCAGATCATCGCCGACAACCGTCCGGGCGCCTCCGGCAACATCGGGCTCGAAGCCGCCGCGCGCGCCCCCGCCGACGGCTATACGATTTTCCAGGGCAACATCGGCACGCTTGCGGTAAACCCAGGCATCTACCCGACGCTAGGCGTGAAGCCGACTCGCGATTTCACGCCGGTCACGCAGGTCGTCGATGTCGCCGATGTGCTGGTCACGCACCCCTCGCTGCCGGTGAAGGACGTGAAAGAGCTCGTGACCTTCGCGAAAGCACGCAAAGGGCAGCTCAACTTCGCTTCCCCGGGCTCAGGCAGCTTCAACCGGCTCGAGACCGAATACTTCATGCGCGCGGTCGGGATCGACATGGTGCACGTGCCTTACAAGGGCGGCGCAGGCCCGGCGGTCACCGCGATGGTCAGCGGTGAAACCGTGGTCATGTTCACGACGGTTTCCTCCGCGGTCTCTTTCGTAAAAGCAAACCGGCTGCGCGCGCTTGGCGTGACCACGCCGGCGCGCATTTCCGCGCTGCCGGACACCGCGACGATGAAAGACCAGGGCATCGACATGACTTCAGGCTCATGGCAGGGCGTGATGCTGCCCGCGAAGACGCCGAAAGAGATCGTCGACAGGCTCTACGCCGCGCTCATCAAAGTGATGGCGCAGCCTGAAGTAAAGAAGCGCCTCGAAGACGGTGGCGCGCAGGTCGTCACGAGCGCGCATCCGGAGGACTTCGGGCGCCTCGTCGCGCAGGAAACAGAGC
>JAQGMV010000440.1 GCA_028292225.1 Betaproteobacteria bacterium | reverse complement strand
ACGCTGCGCACGATGCTGTGCGTGACGATCGCAGCGGCTGCGATGGGACTGGTCGCCGGTGAAGCCGCGGCGCAAAAATGGCCCGAGAAACCGGTGCGCATCGTGACGCCTTTCGCGCCGGGCGGCGGAACCGATGTTTTCGGACGCATCCTCGCGCAGCGGCTGTCGGAGCTGCACGGCCAGCAGTTCATCGTCGAGAACCGCCCCGGCGCAGGCTCGCTGATCGGCACCGAGTACGTCGCCAAATCGCCTCCCGACGGCTACACGCTGCTGATGACGTCGGCATCCTTCTGTTTCAACCCCGGCCTCTATCCGAAGCTCCGCTACGATCCGATCAAGGACTTCGCACCGCTCTCGCAGGTCGTGCGAGTGCCGCACGTGATCGTCGTGCTGCCGTCGCTTCCGGTGAACAACGTGCAGGATCTCGTGAAGCTGGCGCGTGCCCGTCCCGGCGAGGTGCTCTACGCGTCCTCCGGGCCGGGCAGCGCAATGCACCTCGCCGGCGTGCTCTTCGGCGTGGTCACCAGGACTCAGCTCACGCACGTGCCGTATAAAGGCGGCGCTGCGACCACGACGGCGGTGCTCGGCGGCGAAGCGACGACGGCTTTCAACACGCTCGAGACGGTGCTGTCGCTCATACGCAACAAGAGGCTGCGGCCGCTTGCAGTCTCGACGCGAGAGCGCTCGCCGGCGATCCCGGACGTGCCCACCGTGATGGAGGCGGGCATCAGGGATTACGAGGCGATCGGCTGGTTCGGGCTGCTTGCGCCTGCGGGCACGCCCCCCGCGCTCGTCCAGCAACTGAGCGGCGAGATCACGAAACAGATGGCGATGCCCGCCATGCGCGAGCGCGCGCTAGCCGAAGGCGCGACGCCGGTCGGCAACACGCCGGCCGAGTTCGACCGCTTTCTGCGCAGCGAGATCGCGAAATGGACGAAGATCATTCAGCAGACCGGAATCAAGCTCGAGTGAGCGTCGTCGTGCTACGTTCAACGTTTGAGTTCGACCATGGAACTTCATAGCCGCAGGGGCTCTTCATGTTGTTGAGGGTGGGAATTGCATTTCTGGCGGCTGTTACCGGCGTGTCCGCTTATGCGCAGGTTCCAGCGGGCTCTTATCCGAACAAGCCTGTGCGCATCGTGGTGACTTTCACGCCCGGCGGCGCCACCGACGTGATTGCGCGCATCGTCGGACAGAAGCTTTCGGAAGCGTGGGGCCAGCAGGTCATCATCGACAATCGCCCCGGCGCGGGCGGCGCCATCGGCACCGAGCTCGTCGCGAAATCCCCTCCCGACGGCTACACCCTGGTATTGAGCAGCTTCGGCCCGATGGCCATCGGCCCCTTCGTCTATCCAAAGCTCGGCTACGATCCGGTCAAAGACTTGGCGCCGATCACACTCGCCGCGACGAGCTGGTACTTCATGGTCGTGACGCCGTCATCCAAAGCGACGACGTTGAAGGAATTCATCGCGCTGGCGAAGGCGAAGCCGGGCGAGATCACTTTTTCGTCATCGGGCAATGCCAGCCCCACACACCTGGCAGGCGCCCTGTTTCAATCCGCTGCGGGGATCAATCTCACTCACGTCCCGTACAAGGGCGCGGGTCCGGGCATAGCGGCGGTGGTCGCCGGCGAGATCCAGATGGCTATCGAAAGCCCGACGCCCATCGTGTCGCAGGTCAAAGCGGGCAAGCTGCGCGCGCTGGGCGTTGCACGTCCGGACCGCTCGCCGATACTGCCCGATGTTCCGACCCTGGCGGAAGCCGGCCTGCCCGGCTTTCAGGTCGGGTCCTGGTACGGCTTCCACGCGCCGGCCGGCACACCGAAAGCCATCATCGACAAGCTGCACGCCGATATGGTGAAGGCGATGAGCACGCCGGAAGTGCGGGAGCGATTCACAGCCGTCGGCTCCGACACGACCACCACCACCCCCGCCCAGTACGGCGCGTTCGTGCAGGCGGAGTTGAAGCGATGGGGCGGCGTGATCAGGGCAACGGGCATCAAAATAGATTAGGAGGATTGCCGTGAGCAGCACCGAACGACCGTCGTACCTCGAGAAAGCCAGCCGCTTCGTCTGTGACACGCGCCTGGAGGATCTGAGCAGCGCCGCGCGCGAGCGCGGCCGCTGGGTCATCGCCGACAGCATTCCGGTGATCGCCGCCGGTATGCGCGCGGCAGAAATGGGCGCGCTGGTATCACGCCACCTGGCGAATGCGGCTCCGGGAAATGCATGGGTGATCGGCACCGGAAAGCGCGCAGCCGCACTCGACGCGGCATTGTTGAACGGCACTGCGGGAACCTGGCTCGAGCTCGACGAGGGCAACCTGTTTGCCAAGGGCCATCCCGGCATCCAGGTCGTCCCCGCAGCGCTCGCAGCCGCGCAGGACATCGGCGCCTCGGGCGCAGACCTGGTTCTTGCGGTGACGCTCGGTTATGAAATTTCTGCACGCATCAGCCGCGCCGCCAACGTGAGACTGAGCGTGCATCCCCACGGCACCTACGGCGTGATCGGCGCCGCGATCGCCGTCGGGAAACTCAGGAAGCTCGACCAGCCGCAGATGCGCGAGCTCCTGAACGTCGCGGCGACGATGGGCATGGCCACGAGCCGCAGGACGCTGCTCGAGGGATCCACCGTCCGCAATATCTATACAGGCCATTCGGGTTACATGGGGCAGATGGCGGTGCGGCTGGTCGAATCGGGCTTCACCGGCGAACCCGACGGCGTGGGGTCCGTCTACGGCGGCGGGGTGCTGTCGGAAGCGTTCGACCGCGAACGCGTGGTCGCGCAGCTCGGCGAGGAATGGCTGATCACGAAAAGCTATTTCAAGCTGCACTGCGCGGGACGTTACGCGCACTCGGCCATCGACGCACTCGAAGACGCGCTCGCAAAAGTGCCGGAAAAACGTATCGAACCCGCCCGCATCGCGCGCATCGATGTCGACGCCTACAGCCTGGCGGCGATGCTCAACGGCAAGAACATCACGACGAGCTTCGGCACGCGCTTCTCGGTGCCGTTCGCGCTCGCGAGCATCCTGTATCACGGCAAGTCCGGCCTGAGCTCGTTCGACGAACAGGCGGTCGCCAATCCCGCCGTGCAGAGTCTCGTCTCACGCGTGTTCGTCACGGAGAACCCGTCTTACACAGCGGCCTTTCCCGAGAAGCAGTTCTGCGACGTCGCGATCACACTCACGGACGGCGCGGTCATCACCGGACGCTGCGAGGTCACCAAAGGCGAGCCCGCCAATCCGCACAAGCCCGAAGAGCTGAAGGGAAAATTCTTCGAGCTCGGCACGCCCGCCTGGGGAGACGCGGTCACGCAGAAGCTATACGACGGGCTCATGAATCTGGAGGGGATAGCCGACTTCCGCGCGTTCGCCGACGAGCTCGCGCTGTGACAGGAGACTCCATGCGTCTGTGCATCACGTCGTGCATCGCTCTCGCGGCGACACTCGCCAGCCTCGCGGTTTGCGCACAGGACGGCGCTGCCCGATATCCGAACAAGCCCATACGCATCGTGCTCACGTTCCCCGCCGGCGGCCCCAGCGACATCATCACGCGCGGAATCGGACAGAAGCTCACCGAAGCGTGGGGCCAGCCGATCATCGTCGACAACCGCCCCGGCGCGGGCGGCAACATCGGGATGGAACTCGTCGCCAAGGCACTGCCGGACGGATACACGCTCGTCGGGAGCAGCTTCGGCCCGCTCGTGATCAGCCCGTTCGTATACGCGAAGCTGCCTTACGACCCGGTGAAGGACCTCACACCGATCACCCTCGCGGCAGCGAGCTGGTTCATCCTCGTCGCTCATCCGTCGGTGCCGGCGACGACGGTGAAGGAGCTCATCGCGCTCGCCAGGGCAAAACCCGGCAGCATCACGTTCGCGTCGTCGGGCAACGCGACGCCCTCTCATCTCGCCGGCGCGCTGCTGCAGTCAGCCGCGGGTATCACGCTGACCCATGTGCCCTATAAAGGCGGCGCGCCCGTCGTTCCCGCGCTCGTATCCGGTGAAGCGCAGATCGCCATCGAAAGCCCGTCGGTCCTCGTGCCGCAGGTCAAGGCCGGCAAGCTGCGCGCGCTGGCGGCGGCACGTCCCGACCGTTCCCCATTGCTGCCGACCGTGCCGACGATGAAGGAAGCGGGACTGCCGGGGGTGGAAGTCGGCTCGTGGTACGGATTTCACGCGCCTGCCGGCACGCCCAGGCCCATCATCGACAAACTGCACGCAGAGATGGCCAAGGCGATGAAGACCCCCGAGCTGCGGGAGCGCTTCGCCGGCGTCGGCGCCGACACCGTCGCCAACACGCCTGCGCAGTTTTCCGCATTCATAGACGCCGAGCTTAAAAAGTGGGGACAGGTGATCCGCACGGCAGGCGTGAAGCTCGAATAGGAGGAAGCACCCATGACGATCGCTCGAGAGCTCGCTAAAAAAGTTGTCGCTACCCGGTACGAAGACCTGACGCCGGGCGCCCTCCACTACGCAAAGATCGGAATCCTCGATACGCTTGCCGTCGGCATCGCGGGGTCGGTCGACGAAGCAGCGGTCATCGCCCGGAAAGTGAGCGGCGGTGAAGCCGGCACCGCGCTCGTCTGGGGCACCGCCGAGCGCACGAGCGCGCTTCAGGCCGCATTCGCGAACGGCATCGCGGCCAACGTTCTCGACTACGACGATTGCACCGACAATCTCGGCGGGCATCCCTCGTCGCCTCTGCTGCCCGCATCGATCGCCCTCGCCGAGCAGAGACACTTGTCCGGCCGCGACCTGCTCACCGCTTACGTCGCCGGATTCGAGCTCGAGACGAGCCTCGGCCGCGGCGTCAATTTCCATCATTACGAAAAAGGCTGGCACCCGACCGCGACGCTCGGCGTATTCGGCGCGGCGGCTGCGTGCGCCCGGCTGCTGCAGCTCGATGAAGAACAGACGACGCGCGCGCTCGCGCTGTGCGCGTCTCTTGCCGCCGGCGTGAAATCGAACCTCGGCTCGATGGCCAAGCCGATGCACGTGGGGAACTGCTCGCGCAGCGGCCTGCTCGCGGCGCTGCTCGCAGCCGAAGGCTTCACCGCCAATGCGGACGCGCTCGAACACCCCCAGGGCTTTCTCGACGTCTTCAACGGACCCGGCACCTACAGCATCGAACGCATACTCGAGAAGTGGGGTACGCCGTGGGAGATCGAAATGCCCGGCATCGCGGTCAAACAGTACCCGTGCTGCCTGAGCACGCAGGGCGCCATCGACGTGATGATCGGGCTGGTCAGGGAGCACGACGTGCATCCTGACGCCGTGACGGCAATCGATGCCCGGGTGGCTGCACGGCGCCTGCAACATACGGATCGGCCCCGACCGCGCAGCGCGCTCGACGCCAAGCTGAGCATTCAGTACGTGCTTTCGAGAGCGCTCACCGACCGTGCGGTGTCGCTCCCGCATTTCGAAGGCGATACCTACCAGGACCCGGATGTTCAGCGCGCGATGAAACTGGTCGACGTGCAGCCTTTCGACGAACCCATGATGAACGAGCTGGGCGACTCCGGCGCGTCCGTCGTTCTCAGCCTGAAAGACGGCCGCCGGCTTGCCGGCAGGATCCGCAGGCCGGTTGGACACGAGCCGGGCGTGCCGCTCTCGTCCGACTTGCACAAGTCGAAGTTCGAGGCGTGCGCTTCAGGCTGCCTTTCGCCCCGGCAGATGGCGGACTTGTACGAGGGCGTGCAGGCGTTCGAGGACGTATCGGACGTCCGGCGTTTCACCGCGTGCCTGGAAGGGGCGCAAGCCGTGCCGGTGCGCCGCGCCGGATGATCGGCCAGACCCAAAAAACAATGACATTGAAGTCGTCCGCAACAGGAAACAATGAACATACGTAACCGCTGGATCCGTCTGTGTACTGTCCTGCCCCTCGTTTTGTGGGCGTCGATTGCGGGTAGCGCCTCAGGTCCGTCCTATCCGAACAAACCCATACGACTCATCGTTGCGGCGCCCCCGGGGGGCTCCCTCGATTTCATCGCACGCATCCTGGCGCAGAATCTGGGCGCCACGCTCGGACAGCCGCTCATCATCGACAACCGCGGTGGGGCGGGCGGGAATATCGCGGCGGAGCTCGGGGCCAGGGCGCCGGCCGATGGTCACACGCTGCTGCTCGTGGGGCCCAGCCATGTCATCAACCCCAGCCTGTACAGGAAGCTCTCGTACGATGCCGTGGGAGATTTCAGCTTCATTACGCAAATCGCGTCCGGGCCTTACGTCCTCGTCGTGCACCCTTCCCTGCCGGTGAAAACACTCAGGGAATTCGTCGCGTTCGCAAAGTCGAAGAAGGAGGGCGTGACCTACTCGTCTCCCGGCAACGGCCAGGCCGGCCACCTGGGGATGGAGCTGCTCAAGACGCTCGCAGGCTTCGAGGCCGTGCAGGTGACTTACAAAGGAACCGGGCCGGCTGTGATCGACCTCATGGCGGGACGGGTCGACGTCTCTCTGGCATCGTCTTCGGCCGCGCTGCCTCACATAAGAAGCGGAAAACTGAAGGTGCTCGCGGTGTCCAGCCTCAAGCGCTCGGCTCTCCTGCCCGACGTGCCGGCTGTCGCGGAGTCCGGATTTCCCGGGTACGAAGTCATGGGCGTGTATGGCTTGCTGGCGCCGGCCGGCACGCCGCAGCCCATTGTGGGCAGGATCCACGACGAGGTGTCCCGAAGCCTGAAGCTTGCCGAGGTGAAGGATCGCCTCGTGGCGGGGGGAGTCGACCCGGTCGGCTCCTCTCCCGAGATTTTCAAGGCTTACGTCAAAACCGAAATTGCGAAATGGGCAAAAGTAGTCAGGCAGTCCGGAGCGACCGCGGACTGACGCCGGATCAATCCACCTGCGCGCCGGCTGCCTTGATCACCTTCGCGTACTTCTCCACCTCGCGCTTGAAGTAGACGCCGAATTCCTCGGGCGTGCTGCCGAGCGGCTCCGAGCCGTCTCGCGCCATGAGCGCGACCACTTCGGGGTCTTTCAGCAGCTTCATCATCTCCGCATTGAAGCGGTTGACGATCTCTCGGGGCGTGCCCGTGGGGAAGAACATGCCGTACCAGTTGTCGAGCTCGAAGCCCTTCAGCGTGTCGTCCATGGTCGGAACCTCGGGCATCACCGAGGAGCGCTTGAGCGTCGTGACCGCGAGCGCCCTCAACTTGCCCGCTTTCACATGCGGCACCGTCGGCGGCATCGGAGAGAACATCAGGGCGATTTCGCCGCCGAGCAGCGCCGTCGTCGCCGGGCCGGAGCCCTTGTAAGGGATGTGCGTCATCTTCGTGCCGGTCATGGTCTTCATGAGCTCGGTTGCCAGATGGCTCGTCGTGCCGCTGCCGGGGGACGCGTAGTTGAGCTGATCCGGTTTCGCCTTTGCGATCGCGATCAGCTCCTTCACGGTTTTCGCCGGCACCGAAGGATGCACGGCCAGCACCAGCGGCGTGGAGGAGACCAGCACCACCGGAGCGAAGTCGCGCACCGCGTTGTAGTTGAGCTTCTTGAACAGCGTCTGGTTCACGGCGAGGCCGGCGGACTGGAACAGCATCGTGTAGCCGTCCGGCGGGGCCTTGGCGACGATCTCCGGACCGATGTTGGCGCCGCCGCCCGGGCGGTTGTCGACGAGTACCGTCCCGAGGGCAGGCTGAAGCTTCTGGCTGAAAAGCCGCGCCTGGATATCCGTGCCGCCGCCCGGGGCGACCGCCAGGATCATGCGGATCGGGCGCGTGGGCCACGCCTGTCCCGTGCTTGTCGAAGTGGCCTGTGCGTG
>JAQGMV010000391.1 GCA_028292225.1 Betaproteobacteria bacterium | reverse complement strand
AAGCAGTATTAGTATGTTACTCCCGACATGAAGCTCGCGACCTGGAACGTCAACTCGCTCAACGTCCGCCTTCCGCACGTCCTCGACTGGGTCGGCAAACACCGGCCCGACGTGCTGTGCCTGCAGGAGACGAAGGTCGAGGATCCGAAGTTTCCGCTGGAAGCGCTACGCGCGGCGGGTTACGAAGCGCTCATACACGGGCAGAAGACCTACAACGGCGTCGCGATACTTTCGCGCCTGCCCATGAGCGATGCGCTCACCGGCGTTCCGGGCCTGGAGGACGAGCAGAAGCGCGTGATATCAGCGACGATCGAAGGCATTCGCGTGGTGTGCGCGTACGTGCCCAACGGCGAAAACCTCACGTCGCCGAAGTTCGAGTACAAGATGAAGTGGATGGAAGCTTTCCGGCTCTGGCTGAAGCAGGAGCTCGAGCGGTATCCGAAGCTCGCGGTGGTCGGAGACTACAACGTCGCGCCCGAAGCCCAGGACGTGCACGACCCGGCGCTATGGGAGAACAAGATCCATTTCACGGAGCCCGAGCGCCGCGCGCTGCACGCGCTGTTCGATCTCGGCCTGGTGGACGCTTTCCGGCTTTTCGACCAGCCTGAGCGCTCATACACCTGGTGGGATTACCGCATGATGGCATTCAGGCGGAAGATGGGCCTTCGAATCGACCACATCCTGCTCTCGCCGGAGCTGGCGAAGCTCTGCACCTCGTGCACGATAGACATCGAGCCGCGGCGACTCGAGCGGCCGTCTGACCATGCGCCGGTGATCGCGGAGCTGAAGGCCTGAAGCTTCGACGAGAAGGACGCGAAGCTCGTCACAGCCATGTCATCGCGAGGCGCCGACAGCAGCGCGGTGGCGACTGCGTGGCGCACGTTCGCAACGCGATTGCTTCGTCACGTCGTTCCTCGCAACGAGGCAAGCGAGTGAGCCCGGTAAGGCGTAACGTGCAGCGTCCTACGGTCTTTCCCCGTCAATCTTCAATTCTTGGATTTTTCGTGTCAGCGTATTGCGTCCCAGCCCCAGCAGATGCGCCGCTTCGATCCGGCGGCCGCCGGTGTGCGCGAGCGCGCGCAGGATGAGCGCCTTCTCGAACTGGCGCGTGAGCTCGTCGATGATTCCGGTCTCGCCGCGGTTCAGTTGAGATTCGGCTTCGCGCTCGAGCGCCGAGACCCAGTTCTGCGCGCTCGGCGCCGCGCTTTCGCTGCGCAGCTCTCCGGGCAGGTCGTTGACCTCGATGTTGACCGAAGGCGACATCACCGTCAGCCAGTGGCAGACGTTCTCGAGCTGTCGGACGTTGCCCGGCCAGTCCTGCGCCTGGAGGTATTTCAGCGCGGCGTCCGACAGCCGCTTGGCCTCCACACTCAGCTCACGGGCGCTCTTCTGGAGAAAGTATTTCATCAGCAGCGGGATGTCCTCGCGCCGCTCGCGCAGGGATGGCAGACGCAGCCGGATTACGTTCAGCCGGTGAAAGAGGTCTTCGCGGAACAGGCCCTGCCGCACGCGAGTCTCGAGGTCCTGGTGCGTGGCGGCGATCACGCGCACGTTCGCCTTGATCGGCTGATGTCCGCCGACCCGATAGAAATTCCCGTCCGACAGCACCCGTAGCAGCCGCGTCTGCAGCTCCTGGGGCATGTCGCCGATCTCGTCGAGGAACAGCGTGCCGCCTTCGGCCTGCTCGAAGCGCCCGCGGCGCAGGCTCTGCGCACCGGTGAACGCACCGCGCTCGTGCCCGAAGAGCTCGGACTCGAGCAGCTCTTTCGGGATCGCCGCGGTATTGAGCGCGATGAAAGGCCGCGCAGCGCGCGGGCTGTGCCGGTGTAGCGCGTTCGCGACGAGCTCCTTGCCCGAGCCCGATTCGCCGGTGATGAGCACCGTCGCGTGCGACTGCGAAAGCCTGCCGATCGCGCGGAAGACTTCCTGCATCGCAGGCGCGTGACCGAGGATCTCGGGCGCCGCCTCATGCGGCTCTGCGGTGGTCTCCTGGCGCATGCTTTCCTCGACCGCGCGCCGGATGAGCTCGACCGCGTGATCGACGTCGAAAGGCTTCGGCAGGTATTCGTACGCGCCGCCCTGGAAAGCCGTCACCGCGCTCTCCAGATCCGAATACGCGGTCATGATGATCACGGGCACGTTTGCGAAGCGCTCCTTCGCCTGCTGCAAAAGCTCCAGACCCGATTCCCCCGGCATGCGGATGTCGCTCACCACGACCTGCGGTGTTTCGTCCTCCAGCGCTGCGAGCGCCTCACGGGCCGAGGAAAACGTCTTGAACAGGATGTTCTCGCGCGTCAGCGCTTTCTCGAACACCCAGCGTATCGAGCGGTCGTCGTCGATGATCCAAACGGGCTTCATGTTTACTCTTACCCTTCGTTGACCGGCAGGAGGATCGAGAAGCATGTCCTTCCGGGCGTGCTTTCGAAAGTGATCGTGCCGTGGTGCTGCGAAATGAAATTCTGCGCGAGCGTGAGGCCGAGCCCGCTGCCGCCTTCGCGGCCCGAGACCAGCGGATAGAAGATGCGTTCGCGCAGCGGTTCGGGTATGCCCGGGCCGTCGTCCACGATTCGCACGTCGATCGCATGGCGATAGCGTTTGCGCGCGAGGGTTACCTGGCGCGCGATGCGCGTCATCAGGCGGATCTCGCCGGGTTTTTCGGTGCCGTCGCGCGCAGGCACCTGCGACGTGATCGCCTGCGCGGCGTTGCGAGCGATGTTGAGCGTCGCCTGTATGAGCTGCTCGCGATCGCCTTCGATCGCCGGCAGGCTCGTGTCGTAGTCGCGGCGCACCGAGATGCCGGTGAACTCCGCAAGGATGACGCTGCGCACCCGCTCGAGCACTTCGTGGATGTTCACCTGCGAAGGTTGCGGGAGGCGGTGCGGCGTGAGCAACCGGTCCATCAGGAGCTGCAGACGGTCGGCCTCTTTCATGATCACCTGCGTGTACTCGTGCAGGCCGGGACGCTCGAGCTCGCGGTCCAGCAGCTGCGCCGCTCCGCGGATTCCGCCGAGCGGGTTCTTGATCTCGTGGGCGAGATTGCGGATGAGCTCGCGGTTCGCCTGGCTCTGGTCCAGCATGCGCTCTTCGCGGGCGATCTTCAGTTGCTGCTCGATCTGGCGGAACTCGATGAGACACGCGCCGGCCGGCAGATCGCCATACGACTCGATCGGGGTCACCGTGCACGACAGGTGGAACGGGCCATGACCGTTGGCCGAGAGCGTGAGATCGTGCTCCAGATAGCTGCAGTTGTTGTCGCGCGCGTAACCGATCGCGGCCCCGAGGACCTCGCTGCTCGTGAACAGCGACTCGATCGGCGTGCCTTCGGCGTTGCGGCTCGAGAGACCGAAGAGGTTCTCCGCCGCCGGGTTCATATAGTGCACGCGCTCGTGCTCGTCGATCAGCATGACTGCCGTCGCGAGTAAATCGAGTCCGTAGAGTGCATGGGCCGCCATCGTCATTGTCTGCCGGGCGACGGCTTTAGCAAGATCTACGCCACTCGGAACGAGTGGCGTGGAAAGAGCAGGAACTACGCCACGAAGGCCTAGCGCATGTTCGCCATCTCGCGCCGCAGATTGGCGACATTGTCCTCGTGCAGCTTGACCTTCTTCTTGAAAGGCTCCAGGCGGTCGAGCACGCGCTGATAGTTGCGCTCGTCCCCGAGCCTCGTGCCCTCCTGGGCTGCGAGCTCCTTCTTCGCCTGGTCGAGGAGCTTCTGCTCGTTGCCGAGCTCGTTCTCGAGGATGCGGCGGCGGTCGTTGTCACGAGTGTTCTGCGTCTGCGCGTCGACACGGGGGAAGTTCGCCGGGGTGGGCGTAGCCGACGCGCGCGCAGGAGACGCTTTTCCGGCAGTCGCCGGTGCAGCGGGCGCCGAAGGCGTCGGCGGACCGACCGGGCCGACGTTGAGGACCTTGCAGCCTTTCGCTTCGGCGGCGATGTTGGTGAAGCGCTTGTTGCCGCTCTGGTCCACACACTCGTAGATCTCCGCGCGAGCAGAATACGAAACGGCGGTACACAGCAGCAGGAGGGCGAGGTGACGCTTCGGCATACGGGAGGGGCTCATTCCATAGCATGTAATGCGCGTCTGCGGTCGCGGTTGACCCACCTGCCGATGCAGCGCGATCCAAGTCTATGTCAGTGAACCACGGGTAGCAATGCACTTGCATGGTGCGTCCCCTCTGATTCGCTCTCTCGAAGCGTGTGAACGTCGGTTGCGACACATCTTCCGCGAAAAAAAAAGCGGGCACACGCGGCCCGCCTTCTCATTGCTTGAAGGAGGGCGGGCATGAACGGCCCGCCTTCCTCTGCTTGAAGGCTGTGAACCAGCCGTCAAGCACCCTTACAGGCTGTAATACATCTGGAACTCGACCGGATGCGTCGTCATGCGGAACAGCGTGACCTCTTCCATCTTCAGTGCGATGTACGCGTCGATCATGTCGTTCGAGAACACCCCGCCGCGCGTGAGGAACTCGCGGTCGCGGTCGAGCTCCGCGAGCGCTTCGTCGAGCGACGACGCGACGTTCGGGACTTTCTTCGCCTCTTCCGGCGGCAGGTCGTAGAGGTTCTTGTCGATCGGATCTCCGGGGTGGATCTTGTTCTGGATACCGTCGATGCCCGCCATCATCATCGCGGTGAACGCGAGGTAGGGGTTGGCCGTAGGGTCCGGGAAACGCACTTCGATGCGGCGGCCTTTCGGGTTCGACACATACGGGATGCGAATCGACGCTGAGCGGTTGCGCGCGGAATACGCGAGATTGATCGGCGCTTCGAAGCCCGGGACGAGGCGTTTGTACGAGTTCGTTCCCGGATTGGTGATCGCGTTCAGCGCTTTGGCGTGCTTGATGATCCCGCCGATGTAGTAGAGCGCCATCTCGGACAGGCCCGAGTAGCCGTTGCCGCTGAACAGGTTCTGGCCGCCTTTCCAGATCGACTGGTGCACGTGCATGCCCGAGCCGTTGTCACCGACGATCGGCTTCGGCATGAAGGTCGCCGTCTTGCCGTACGAATGCGCGACGTTGTGGATCACGTACTTCATGATCTGGTTCCAGTCCGCGCGCTTGACCAGGCTGTTGAACTTGGTGCCGATCTCGCACTGGCCGGGGGCCGCGACTTCGTGGTGGTGAACCTCGACTTCGACGCCCATCTCTTCGAGCGCCATGCACATCGCGGAGCGAATGTCCTGCAGCGAGTCGACCGGGGGGACCGGGAAGTAACCGCCCTTGACCGCGGGACGGTGGCCCATGTTGCCGCCTTCGAAATCTTCGCCGGTCGACCACGGCGCTTCTTCCGACTTCACCTTCACGAACGAGCCCGACATGTCCACGTTCCACGTCACCGAATCGAATATGAAAAACTCGGGCTCGGGACCGAAGTAGGCGACGTCGCCGATGCCGGTCTGCTTGAGGTAGAGCTCGGCCTTCTTGGCGATGTAGCGCGGGTCGCGCGCGTACGGCTGGTGCGTGACGGCGTCGTGGATGTCACAGATGAGGGAGAGCGTCTTCTCCTTGAAGAACGGGTCGATCTGCGCGGTCGACGCGTCGGGGATGAAGGTCATGTCCGACTCGTTGATGGCCTTCCAGCCGCGGATCGACGAGCCGTCGAAGTTGTAGCCCTCGGTGAAGGTCTCCTCGAGCAGCTTGTGCATCGGCATGGTGGTGTGCTGCCACTGGCCGAGCAGGTCGACGAACTTGAAGTCGACAACCTTGCAACCTTGGTCGTGGGCGAACTTGAGGACGTCCTTCGGGCTGTTGCTCATTCTCGGTGTCTCCTTCGTGTCGAGGGCTGGTGCTCGCAAGCCAACGCTTCGCGCCGCGGTGCGTCGCGTACGTCACCCTTAGCAACAGCGATGCCGACGGCAGGACACGAGGAGATCGCCCATATAAAATCAGCTAGTTGTGCGTCCGGATCGCTGGCTGACGTCGCCCGGCTGCGTCGTAGTTACGT
>JAQGMV010000369.1 GCA_028292225.1 Betaproteobacteria bacterium | reverse complement strand
TCCACCAGGCGCTCAAGGCGCAGGTGACGCCGCGGACCGATCTGACCGCGCTGCTGGCGCTGAAGGAGCGGCGGCAGACCAACCGGCTGCTCGGCATCATCGCAGTGCTGCTCGCGGCGATTGCCGGCGGTATCGCGGCAGTGGTGCTGTACAACTTGCGGTGACTGCTGAATTCCGAATCCTGATTGCTGAATCCTGATATTTAGGCCATGTCCTCCAATCTGATCTGGTTCGTCACGCTGTATCTGATCGTGTCGATCTGCATCGGCCTCTACGCCGCGACCAAGGTCAAGAGCTCCACCGATTTCGTCGTCGCCGGCCGCCACCTGCCTCTGCCTTTCATCGTCGCGACCGTGTTCGCGACGTGGTTCGGGTCCGAGACCGTTCTCGGGATTCCGGCCAAGTTCCTGAACGAAGGCCTGCGCGGGGTTGTGGCAGACCCGTTCGGCTCGAGCATGTGTCTCATACTCGTCGGCCTCTTCTTCGCGCGGCCGCTGTATCGCCTCGGCCTGCTCACGATCGGCGATTACTACCGCGGGCGCTACAACCGCCACATCGAGCTCGCAGCGTCGATCTGCATCGTGATCTCGTATCTCGGCTGGGTCTCAGCCCAGATCACCGCCCTGGGCCTCGTGTTCTCCGTGCTCACCGACGGCGCGATGCAGCCGTGGCACGGGATGGTGCTCGGCGTCGCGATCGTCCTGGTCTGGACCCTTTCGGGCGGAATGCTTTCGGTCGCGTTCACCGATCTGTTCCAGATGACCGTCATCATGGGCGGGATGATCTATATCGCGTTCTCGATCTCGGGGCTGATCGGCGGGCCCGCCGTGGTCCTCGATCACGCCTCACGGGCGGGCAAGTTCGAGCTCCTGCCGCCGCTGGACCCGAAAGCGGTCATCACGTTCGTCGCGGCGTGGGCCACGATGGCGCTCGGCTCGATACCGCAACAGGACGTCTTCCAGCGCGTCGCCGCCGCCAAGAACGAGCGCACCGCCGGCAACGGCTCGGTGATCGGCGGGTGCCTCTATTTCTTTTTCGCGTTCGTGCCGATGTTTCTGGCGTACTCGGCCACGCTCATCGACCCTGCGCTGATCGAGCGCTACCTGACGACCGATTCGCAGCAGATCCTGCCGCGGCTGATCCTCGCCCACGCGCCTTTCGCGGCACAGGTGTTTTTCTTCGGGGCGCTGATCTCCGCGATACTCTCGTGCTCGGCGGCGACGCTGCTCGCGCCTTCGGTGACGGTGGCGGAGAACATCCTGCGCCCTGCCATGCGCACTCTCACGGACCGGCAGTTTCTGCTGATGCTGCGCATCGTCGTGCTGCTTTTCGCGTGCGCGGTCCTTACGTTCGCGCTCGTGTCCAATTCGTCGATCTACGGGATGGTCGAAGGCGCTTACAAGATCACGCTTGCAGCCGCGTTCACGCCCCTCGCGTTCGGGCTGTACTGGAGGAAAGCCACCAGCCAGGGTGCGGCGCTCGCAATGCTCGCGGGTCTGGGGACGTGGCTCAGCCTGGAATTCGTCAATCCGGAAGGTTTTTTTCCGCCGCAGTTCGCGGGGCTGCTCGCGAGCATCGCGGGCATGCTCGCAGGATCGCTGCTCCCGCAAGTGTACGGGCACCCGCAGCGGGCACGCGCGCGAGCCGGCGCGGCTTAAGCGTTCTTGCTCAAGCTCGTCCTTTTCGCCCTTCTTGCGGTCGACACCGGGTATTTCGCGTTCGCGGGTAGCACGAGCAAGGCAATCGACTCCGCGGCGTGGCTCGTGCTGTTCGTGCTGTTCGAGCTCGAAAACCGGTCCGCTCGCGGGCAACGCCGTGAAGTCGGAATCATGCTCCGTGCGTTACGCCTCGCAGCCGCCGCAGCGGTCGCCGTCGCCACGATTCGCTACGCCTTCGAAGACAATGTCCTCGACGCGGTGAACAGCGTGCTGTGGATCGGGGTCGTGGTGCTGCTCGAGCTCGAGTTTCGCCGGCCGGCGCTGGTGCAGCGCTCCCGCGCGAGCTTCGTGACCGCAGGCGCCATCCTCTACGGCGGCCTCGCGCTGCTCGTCGGGATCTGGGTGTGGCGCCGCGAATGGTTCGACGCTTACGACGCGCTGGTGTGGCTGCTCGCGTTCGCCACGATCGAGATGGACGCGCTCCACCCGAACACCGGAAAAACGCCGGTCAGGCGCTGAATGCCTGCTCGAAAGCGGTCACGAAACGCCTGAGCTCGGTGTCGGGAAGAAGGTTGATCCCACCCGCGGCTTCACGGCCCCCGCCGCTGTCGAACTGTTCGCACAGCGCGCCCGCGCCACGCGGCTGCTCGACCGGGGCGCGCACGCTCACCGTATATCCGCCGGGCTTCGCTACCAGCACCGCGTGCGCGAGCCTGGGGTTCTTCTGCGCGAGGCGGTTGCCCAGGACACCGTTGACACGGCGGCTCCACGCGGCGTCCGGGAGCACGTACACCGCGACGGCGTCGGTCTCCCGCTCGGGGGCGATCTCGCCCGCGCGATAGAGATCTTCCGCGAAGGCATTGCGAAGCACGTTGAATACCGGCTCATCGAAGATGAAATGCCGCGGGTCGCGATAAGGCCCCAGCGTCTCGTACAGATCTGCGGGGTGATAGTGCAGATCGTCGATCGTTTCTCCATACGCGTTGTAGTTCAGGCAATCGCCGAGCTCGTGCAGCCGGGCGAGCTCGGTATGGTCGAGGGCCAGTGGCTGCGCGGCGGCGACCGCCGAGCTCACGAGGTTGTCGCCGAAAGCGGCGACGACAGCCCACATGCGGTGTGCCCCTTTGAGCTCGCGATCGACGATCAGGCTCGTGCAGATCTCCGGTGAGGTGTCGATGTGCGCTTCGAGGGCGCTGTGGACCGGGATCTCACCGGACGCATGGTGGTCGTAATATCGCACGCGAGCGCCCGAGACCAGCGCACGCGCGAGCGGCTCCGCGTTCGCCTTCATCGAGATATCGAGAACCGTGAGCTCGTCGCCGGCTTGCGCGTCGACGCGCGCGAGCAGCCGGATGTCGCGCTTCACGCCGGTCACGAGCTCGGCTTCGCGGGGCTCTGCAAGCCTCAGTTGATGCAGCGCGCACAGTCCGTCCGCGTCACCGTTGAAAATATCGTAGGATTTGGGCATGTCCGATTTGCGCATGGCCGAAGCGCGTATGGCCGATTCAATATCGCGGCGACGGCCGCGCGCGGAGCGCGGAGTCCTCGCGCGCATCCTCGCGTTAGCATACTTGGTGGTCATCGCGTACACCAGCCTTCAGCCTTTCCGCGGCTGGTGGATACCGCCCGAAGAGATCAGGACTTTTCTTTCGGCGCCGTGGCCCCGCTACATCACGCTCGAGGACGTGCTCGTCAACATCGCTGCATACGTGCCGCTCGGCTTTCTGCTCGCGCGATCAGGCATGGCGAAGCTCGGCATGCGGCGCGCGGTGCTCGTCGCCGCCGGCCTCGCGCTTCTGACCAGCGTCGCCATGGAATGCATCCAGATGTTCATGCCCGCGCGCATCGCGTCCAATGTCGACGTGCTGACCAACGGCCTCGGCGGTCTCATCGGCGCGCTCGCCTCCCCCCTGTTTGCGCCGACTCGCGTTCTCGGCATGCGACTGGAGCGGCTGCGCCAGCAGTGGTTCGCCTACGGGCTTTCTGCGGATGTGGGGCTCGTCCTGGTGTGCATCTGGCTCGTCACGCAGCTCCATCCGAACGCCCAGCTCTTCGGCACCGGCAACCTCCGGGATACCTTCGATCTCCCGCTGCTGATGATTCACACCCCGCAACTGCTCGTTGCGACCGAAGCTGCAGTCGCGGGCCTCAACATGCTCGGCGTCGGGCTCATCCTCTACGCGCTCACGCGCGACAACGTGCCGCGAGGCCTCGCGGTCACGGCTGTGCTCGCTGCGGGTTTCGCCGGCAAGGCGCTCGCCGCGTTCACTTTCGCCAAAGGCGCTCCGCCGCTGGCGTGGGTCACACCGGGCGTGCTGATCGGCGTCCTGGTGGGCGCGGTCGTGCTGTACGGCCTCACGCACCTGCCCCGCCGCCTCCAGTGGCTCGCGGCAGGCTTGAGCTTTGCCGCGGCGACGGCAGTGATCAACATCGCGCCGGAGAACCCCTACCAGACCCTGCCCCCGCAGCTGCTCACCGGCGGTCCCACGCACATCCTCAGCTTTTCGGGCATCGTTCGCGCGCTCTCCGAGCTGTGGCCTTTGGTGGCGGTGATCTATACCGTGACCGTGGCCGGCAAGCGGCCGGCGGCGTAAAAGGGGCGATAGTGCAGTCATCTGCACCCTCGCCCCGTGAAAAGGGCGACGATGCAGTCAAACCGCATCGTCGCCGCGTAAAAGGCGGCGGTGGCCCTCGTCTATAATGACGTCCATGACCTATTACCAACGGCACGTTTTCTTCTGCTGCAACAAGCGCGAAAACGGCGCCCGCTGCTGCGCTGACAACGGCGCGCAGGAGATGCGCGACTACGCGAAGCAGCGGGTGAAAGAGCTGAAGCTTTCAGGGCCGGGTAAGGTGCGTATCAACACGGCGGGGTGCCTGGACCGCTGCGACGAAGGCCCGGTGCTCGTCGTCTACCCCGAAGCGGTCTGGTATACCTACGTGGATCGGGAGGATGTCGACGAGATCATCTCGGAGCATGTCCAGAACGGCCGCATCGTAGGGCGCCTGCGCATCTAAGACGAACCCACGCGGCGCACGCGCCGCGCTCGCACGAAAACCCATGTCAGAAGTCGAAATCAGGCCGATGCCACCATCGAGTCTCGAGCGCGTCATCATCGACGGGGCCGCAGGCGCGATCCAGACCGACATCAACGATCCGGGCACTGATCGCCGCGGCGTCGCGCTCATCGCACATCCCAACCCGGTCCAGGGCGGCACCAAGGACAACAAGGTCGTCACTACGCTCGCCAAAGCTTTTTTCAACCTCGGCTACGTCGCGGTGCGTCCCAACTTCCGCGGTGTCGGCTCGAGCGCAGGCGTTCACGACCAGGGCATAGGCGAGACCGAGGATCTGCTCGCCGTCGCCGCCTATCTGCGCAGCCGATACGACGATCCGGCGTTCATCCTCGCGGGTTTCTCCTTCGGCA
>JAQGMV010000364.1 GCA_028292225.1 Betaproteobacteria bacterium | reverse complement strand
GCTCTCGACGCTCGTGCTCGCCATGGCCTCCGTACTCGTCACCGGCTCGGCCGCCGCGCAAGCGATCTCATCCAAAACGGTACGCATGGTCATCCCTTTCCCGCCCGGCGGCAGCAACGACACCGCCGCCCGGATACTGGCGCCGCCACTGAGCCGCGCGATCGGTCAGCCCGTGATCGTCGAGAACCGTCCGGGCGCCAGCACCATCATCGCGACGAGCCTCGTCGCCCGCGCGCCTGCGGACGGCAACACCCTGCTGATCATCGGTTTCTCCTGGTTTTCCAATGCCGGCCTCAGGTCCGACCTGCCTTATGACACGCTGAAGGACTTCAGCGGGGTCGCACGCTTCGACAGCAGCCCGTTCGTCATCTCGGTCCATCCGTCGTTGCCCGTGAAGACAGTCAAGGAACTGATCGCCCTCGCGCGCACGCGCCCGGGGCAGCTCGCATATGCGACCAACGGCAACGGTACCGGGCAGCATCTCACCGGCGAGTGGCTGAAGCTCATGGCCGGCATCGATCTCCTGCACGTGCCCTATCAGGGCGGCGGCCCGTCGGTCGTCGCGGTGATGGGCGGACATGCGCCTATCCTGATGTCCACCATTCCGGCCCTCGTGCCGGCGCTGGCCTCAGGCAAGCTGCGGCCGCTCGCCATAACTTCGGGGAAGCGCGTCGACCAGTTGAAGAACGTGCCGACGCTCGCTGAATCGGGCCTGCCCGATTTCGAGCTGACCAGCAATCTCGGCGCCGTCGTGCGCTCGGGGTCGCCGAAAGACACGATCAACCATCTGAGCGCCGAGCTTCTGCGTGCGATGCAACTCCCCGACGTGAGAGAGACACTGCTCAAAGCAGGGATGTATCCTGCGCCGGCAGGGCCGGAGGAATTCGACGCGGTGATGCGCGCCGATGTCCGCAAGATTCAGAAGATCGTTAAAGACGCGAAGATCAAGCTGGAAAACTGAGGCGAACATGGGACAGCAGATCGAAAAGCTTGCTCGCTTCGTCGCCGAGACGACGCTCGAGCAGGTGCCGGACGAAGTGCAACGGTACGCGAAGCTCGTCGTGCTCGATACCCTCGGCGTCATACTCGCAGGCGCGACGAGGCCTGAGGTGCGGGGGCTGCGCGAGCGATTGAACGCGACTGCGGGGACGGGCGCGACCGTATACGCGCCGGGCTGGCCGACCAGCGATCCGCGAACGGCTGCCCTGTCGAACGGCATCGCGGGACGATCGCTCGAGCTGGGCGAAGGAAACCGGTATGTTTCCTATCAGGGGGTGATGCAGATCCTTCCGGGTGTACTGGGCGTCGGCGAGTGGGGACATAGCACCGGCCGCGAGATGCTGGCGGCCCTGATTCTCGGGTATGACGCCGGCGCGCGCCTCGGGGCTGCGATGACGAGCCGGCCGCTCGCACACCAGAACGGCCAGGCCGCGCTGCTGGGCGCGGCTGCCGCCGGGGCGCGGTTGCGGGCGCTGAACGCCGCCGACACGAGCCTTGCGATGCGTATCGCCGCCACGCTCGTCCTGACGCCGAGCTATAACAACGCCGTCGGCGGTGCGACCACCCTGAACGTGGCGGGGGGGATGAGCGGTTTCGTGCTCGGGCTCGCGCCTGATCTCGCGCTCGCGGGCTTTACCGCGCAGGACGACGCGATCGAGGAAGCGTTGGGCAACCTCGTCGGCGATGGTTTCGAGCCCGCCGGGTTGCTGGACGAGCTCGGCACCCGCTGGGAGATCACGCGAAACTGGCTGCGCCTGCGGGCCTGCTGCAACCCGATCTATGCGGCGCTCGACGCACTCGAGGGCGCCATTGCAGCGCTCGGCGCAAAACCGGAAGAGATCGAGCGCATCGACGTCGCGACCTTCCGCTTTGCATCGGTCATGAGCCGCGCGGATCCGCAAAATTATTTCGCTTCGAAGTACTCCCTGCCTCACGTGGCCGCGTGCCTGGCGGTGAGAGGCAGCACCGGTTTTCAGGCAGTCGACGACTCGGCGCTGGATGATCCCGCAATAGTCGCGTTGCGCCACCGCGTACACATCAGCGAGGACCCTCTGCTGAGCGCAGCGGTGCCGGCATTGAAGCCGGCGCGAGTCACGCTCACGCTTAAAGACGGGCGGCACACGACGGTGACCTGCGACAGTCCGCGAGGAGATTGCCTGAACCCGTATGACGAGTCGGAGATACGCCAGAAATTTCGGGAGCTCGCAGGCGTGGCGCTGACGACCGAGGGCTTGGGCGAAGTCGAGCACGCCATCGGACGGTTGGAGCATTGGAAGAGCGCGGCGGACCTCATCGACCTGCTGCGTCGTCATGGGCGTCCTGACTGGAGTCCCTCGGTCTCCAGGACGTCCTGAGCAGCTCAATTCATCGCGTCGCACTTGATGGGCGCGACAGAGGCACTTCCAGGTTGAGGTGCCGACCACTCCCAATGTCTACCCGTATGAATCCCCGACGTAGGCCGCACACCAGGCCCGCGCCGGGTTCGCCGGAGCATTCCCAACAGACCCCGCTGCGGCGCGGAAAGCCTGGAGTACGCGCGCCCTGCGTCGCCTAGAGGCGACCAAATCGAATCGGCTTTGGGCGTAGTTAATGCTTTCAGCTTGTATGTCAGAGCGGCGGTACCGCCTGGAGGTTCCAGATGAGGAACACCGGTATCAGCGCCGTCGGCGAGGTTCCATGGGGCACCCACCTGTGCCTCTTCTACGAGACCCGGGAAGACCTTCTCGACACGTTGGCGCCCTTTTTCAAAGCCGGCCTCGAAAGCGGCGAGTTCTGCATGTGCATGACTTCGGCGCATC
>JAQGMV010000223.1 GCA_028292225.1 Betaproteobacteria bacterium | reverse complement strand
CGCCGGTTGATCGTCGAAAACTCGTCCACATTCAAACGTGCAGGAAATCTAGCGGGCACGTGCATCTCCCTGGAGTTTATAAGAACACAATCTGCAGGACGTTTTCAGTGACGATCCTGCATCGGCGCGCAACATAACCGGCTCGACATTCACAGTCGACCGCGCGCGCTGCTCATTGTGCAAGGCGGTGAATATAGGTCTCGATCATGTCAATTGCATTACGAGAGCGGGCAGCCGTGCCGTAGGCGTCGCAGTCGATGGGTTCAATCGACGCAGCCGTGCCGCCGGACGGCAGCCGCCAGGTTACTATGACAACAGTTCTGGAATCGACCCCGATACAGATGTTGGCAGACTGGACAGCAACCATGAATCGCTACGCGCTTGGGTTACTCGCGTCGTTCCTTGGTGGATTCGGCGTCACTGCAGTGCGCGTGGGACTGGAACGTATCTTTGGCCCGATGCTCATCGCGAGCGACGCGTTCACCGGAAGAGCGGCGCGGCTGCGATCCGCGACTCGATGTCGGCCATGATTTTGTTGTAGTTCGGCGCGCCGATGCCGCCGTAGCGCTTCCTGAATTGCGCTTCCTGCATGAACTCGGGAAGTCCTGCAACGCTCGGCATGAAATCGGACTCCCTGACGCCCGCCGCGAGCGTGCTCTGAAGTTTCTGTGGCGCTTCCACCGCGAGCACGCCAAAGCGCGTCCCGGCGCGGTCCGCCGCGATATCGTTGAAGCTGAAACCGGTGCCCCCGCGTGAGTCGTCCACTTCCTTGTAAAGCCCGATCGCGTCCGCGAGCGGGCTGCCGGCCTCGGCGGCGATCGCGGCCGAAATCAGGAAGTGCTGCGGAAAATCGCCGCGGCCGTGCAACGTGACGCTGCGCGAAGCGGGCTTGCGCCAGGTTCCCGCTGCAGGTATGAGCGCCGACAATCCGCGCCCGTTGGAATAAAACGCCAGCGTGATGATGGCCGCGCGGTTCTCCTTCGCCGCGTTGCCTCCCACCGAGCGTTGCTGCGCGAGCGCGAACATCGGCTGAAGCAATTGCGCAAGCGACAGCGCCTGCACCGGGCCGGTTTTATCGGTGAACTCGACCAAGCGGTCCGAATAAGCTTTGATGCGCTCCTGGTCGGCCTGCGGAACCAACGACGCGCGAACGCGGTCGGGTATGTCATCGCGCCATTCGTAGACCACCTGCACGCGACCTTCGTAAAGTGCCACGCGTTTGACCATGTCGCTCGCGATCCTGCCCTGGTCGGTCGAGTTCAATTGGCCCATGAGGCTGCGCAGGGCGAGTCCGGCGAGGAAATTCGGAACCGGAAGGCCGCCGATCTTAAGGTGATCGAAAACCGGAAGCCCGTCGGTTTCGCGCAGACGCGCTTCGACGTTCAACCATCGTCCGAAAGGGCTTTCCGGAACTTCGAGGCTCGCCTGGACGACCGCGGCGCCGGGCTGCAGAACGACTCGCGTGGATGCTTTGCGAAAGTGATTGGCGGTATAGTTGAACAGCAGGTCGATGTCCTGCTGCGACAAAACGATCGCACGCATTGCTCCTTCCCTCGCCTTGCGCGGATCGTGCCTCTCGACGAGCCTTTTTACCCGCTCGATGTCCGTTGCAGAAACGGCGGAATTGATCGTAAGCAGCGGCGTCGCCTGGAAGCACATCCAGAGGGCCACGATCACGGCGACCGGAAGCGCGATCACAACGAGGATCACGAGTCTAAGCAGGACTTTCATGGCGGGGTTGGGTGCGATTGCCGCGGCGAGGCGCGCCGCAATTTACAGTGCGCGCGTTGGTGTTTGTAACTTCCAGGATGAGAACATGAAAAACTCGGGCGCGAGCCAAGGGCAGTCGGCATCGGAACTCATCTCGAAAAGAATCGCCGAGCTCGGGGACTGGCGCGGCGAAACCCTCGGCAGAATGCGCAAGCTCGTCAAGGAAGCAGATCCGGACGTCGTCGAGGAGTGGAAGTGGAGGGGCACTCCGGTTTGGTCGCACGACGGCATCGTCTGTACTGGCGAATCCTACAAGAATGTCGTGAAGCTTACCTTCGCGAAGGGCGCGTCTCTGAAAGATCCGGACCGTCTCTTCAACTCGAGTCTCGAGGGAAACGCACGCCGCGCGATCGACATCCACGAAGGAGAAGAAGTTGACGAGTCCGCCTTCAAGACGCTCGTTCGCCAAGCGGTCGCCCTCAACAGTTCCGGCAAGTCGAAACCTTCGAAGAAAGCGAAGTCCTGAGGGATCCTCCCGCAGCCCGCAGCCGCCGGTCTCGGCGAGCAGCCGGGGGGGATAGCGCTACGCGAGTAGCGGTGCCGAAGGGGGCGGGAAGGCCGGCCCAACCCGGCCGCACGAGCGTGCCGATTGCAGCGCTGCTGCCGGCTGTTCTCAGCCGGCTCTCAGCTCCGCCCGGCCGGTTGCACCGCAGGCGTGCGGCGCGTGAGCACCATCACCACCGCACCGACCACCAGCACCCCAAGCCCGACCATGGCGTGCTTGCCGTGGTATGCGAGGCTCGAATACAGCAGATAGCCGCACATCGCGACAAAGATCGCCGGGATCACCGGATAGCCCGGCACGCGGAATGGCCGCGGCGTGTTCGGCTCCTTCGCGCGCAGCACGAAAAGCGCGATGCCCACGAGCATGAAGAAACCCCAGAAGACCGGCAGCGAGTATTCGACCAGCCCCTTGAATCCCGCATTCAGGGTGGCGCCGAACGCGACCAGCGCGAGCGCGATCACGCCCTGCACCACCATCGCGGTGCGCGGCGAGCCGCTCGCCTCGTCCCAGCGGCCGAGAAAGCCGAGCGCAGGCCAGTCGCGCCCGAGCGCGTAGTTCGAGCGCGCGCCGACGATGATCGAACCGTTGACCGAAGTGAGAGCCGCGATCGCGATCATCACCGAGATCACCTTCTCTCCGGTCACGCCCCACGTCGCTTTCAGCAGGTCGGCTGCGACCGCGTCGGAGCGTGACATCGCGTCATAGCCGAGGCCCTTGAGGTAGGCGAGGTTCACCAGCACGTACAGCGCCGCCACCACGCTGATGGCGATGAGGAGCGCGCGCACCATGTTGCGATTCGGGTTCTGCACTTCCGCCGAGATGTACGCCGCGTCGTTCCAGCCGCCGTAGGTGAACAGCACGAAGACCATCGCCGACCCGATGCCGGCGCCGAAGTACCACGGCTGACCGCTGCCGGCCGCGGCGGGTGCGACGGCTGCCGGCTCGGGTGCGAGGAACAGACCCGCCACGACGATCAGTACGAGCCCGCCGACTTCCAGGACCGTGAAGACGTTCTGCGTCGCCTTGCCTTCGCGGATGCCGACGTAGTTCACGATCGTCAGCACGCCCACCACGAGCGCAGCCCAGATCGGCGATGAGTACGGACCGAGATTGATGACGCGCGTCATGTAGTCGCCGAAGAGATAGGCGAACACCGCGATCGAGCCCGCGACGATCACCGTCATGCGCGCCCAGCCGTACAGGAAAGCGAGGGAGCGGCCGAAAGCGCGCTGCAGGAAGTGATATTCGCCGCCGGCCGAGGGAAACGCGGTCGCGAGCTCGCCGTAGCACAGCGCGCCGATGATCGAAAAGACACCGCCCGCGATCCACAGCGCGACCAGCACGCTTTCGCTCTGCACTGCGCCGGCGACGATCGACGGCGTGCCGAAGATGCCGGCGCCGACGATGAGACCCACGATCATCGTGATCGCGTCGAACAAGGTCAGCGTCCTTTTCGGAACGCCCTGCTCCTGCGTGGCCGCCATCTCGCTACTCCTGGATATCGTCGGAAGCCTTCTTCAAATCGCCACGCGCTGCGAGCTTCGCGGTCCATTTCGCTTCGCGTGCGGCGGTACCGTCGCCGATGCGCACGGTGCCCACGATCGAGTCGCCGCTCACCTTGCCCTTGAACTCGTGGCGCTGCCCGCCGGGGCTGCCCTTGGGCTGGGTGATGAAGCTGATGTTCTCGCCGTTCAGACGCCCGCGGATCTGAGCCGAGTCCGCGCCCGCGCGCATCGTGCCTTCGAGGATCTGGAACGACTGGTCGAACGCCATTTCGTAAGCCGTGTCCTTGCCCGCGACGTTCACCTGGCTCTGCCACTTGCCTGCGACTTTCGCCGGCACGTACCACAGATACACATAGCTCACCCCGGCGGTGCCGACTTTCTTCTCCGGCACCGGAATGTCGCGCTGGTCGTCGGGATACCACGCGCCCATGTGGTAGTCGTGGGCGACGACGCGGGTGCCGGGTGTGAGCGCCATGATCTTCGGCCGGAGCTTGAGGTTCATCGAAGGCAGCAGATAGGTCGACACCACCGTCGCCTTGCTCAGGTCGGTCTCGAACAGGTTCTGCTCGACGAACGTGGCGCGCTCGGACAGGCCGGCTGCCTGCGCATTCTTGCGCGCCTCTCTGAGCAGGAAAGTGTCGAGATCCACACCGAAAGCACGGGCGCCTTTAGCCGCCGCACTGATCACGAAGCGGCCGTCACCCGAACCGAGATCGATCAGGTAATCGTTCGGCCCCACCTTCGCCATGCGCAGCATTTCCTCGACCACGATCTCCGGCGTCGGCACGTAAACGACGTCGCCGACCCCTTGCTGGCTGGCCGCAGGCCCCGAGAACAGCACGGCCGATGCGGCAACACCCAGCCACAGCTTCTTCACAAAGTTCATCTCTATCCTCCTAAAAACCTGCTGCCAGCGCCGGCGCAGCGGCGGCGGCATCGATGTTGATCTTCCCGCGCGAGACGCGGGTCGCCTGCCACTCCAGATCCTGCTGTGCGCCGGCGATGCGCAGCGTGCCGCGTATCGCCTCGCCTTCGATGCGCCCGTGCAGCTCGTGGCGCACCGGCTTCGCGTTCACCTGCGCCGTGATCACGAGCGCAATCTCCTCGCCGCGCATTGTCGCGCTTTCGATGTGCGCCGGGTTCCCGCCCGCGCGGGCCGAGCCGACTAGCGCCTGGAACGTCTGCTCGAGCGCGGCTTCCCATTCGATTGCCCCGCTCTCGGCGGGCACGCGCCACTGCCACCGGCCCGCGGCGTTCGCCGGCACGATCCACAGATAGACGTCGCTGGCCGGAGGTCCGTAGGGTTTGCGCGGCACCGGCACGCGCCGTTGCGCGTCGGGTTTCCAGTTGCCGAAATCGAACTCGTGGGACACCACGCGCGTGCCGGGTTTCAGCTCGCTGAAGATCTTCGGCCGCAGCTCGATGTTGACGTGCGAAAACAGATACGTGGTCAGTACGGTCGCGCGGCCGATGTCGGTGACGAAGATATTGCGCGTGTAGAACTCCGCCTTGTCCTTCACGCCCTGCCGCTCCGCTTCGCGCCTCGCTTCGGAGACCAGTGCGCCGTCGAGATCGACGCCGAAGCCGCGCGTGCCGTATTTCTTCGCGGCGGTGATCACGATGCGGCCGTCGCCCGAGCCCAGGTCGATCAGAAAATCGTTCGGGCCGACTTTCGCCAGGTCGAGCATCGTATCGACGACGTTCTGGGGCGTCGCAACGTAAGGCACGTCAGCCGCCTGGGCGAACGCCAACGCGGGCGCAAGAGCGAGCGCCATGACCATGGCCGCTCTCCGATAATCGACGCCACGGCGATTTACCATTTACGATTTACCGTTTACCTGCCGCGGGCTTGTCAGCGACCTTCACCGCACGCCACTTGAACTTCGCCTGCTGGTTGCCCACGCCGCGAACGACGTCGCCTTCCATGACCTCGCCCGCAACGCGACCCTGGAAGTAAAGGCTGGCTTCGCTGTCGCGATCGCGGCTGTCGACCACGACGAAGCTGATGCGGTCGCCTTCGAGCTTCGGCTCCCACAACCCGCCGGGCAGCCCCTCCTGCCGCGCGAAACCGTCGAGATCCTGGTATTTCTGCCGCAGCTCCATGTCGAAAGCGTATTCGCCGCCGGGAACGCCGGTGCGCACCTGCCAGCGGCCGGCGACCCGCGCGGGCACGATCCACAGGAAGACGTTCTTGCGGATCGTCACCTTGCGGTCGGGTTTCCAATCGTCGAAATCGAAGTCGTGAGCGACGAGCCGCGTTCCCGGTTTCAGCTGCAGCATCCGCTCGCGCAGGCGCTTCATCACCGGCGGCAGCAGATACAGCGTGATGACCGTCGCCTGCGAAAAATCGGTCTTGAAGAAATCCTGCTGCAGGAATTTGACGCGGTCGAGCACCTCCGCCTGCCGCGCGCTCTCCTCGCTCTGGTAGATGAGGTGGTTGTCGAGCTCGACGCCGATTCCCTGCGCCCCGAACTTGCGCGCCGCGCTGATGACGATGCGTCCGTCGCCCGAGCCCAGGTCGTATACGACGTCCTTCGGCCCCACGCCCGCGAGCCTCAGCATCTCGTCGACGACCGGCTGCGGCGTCGGCACGAAAGGCACGTCGAAGAACTGCGACTGCGCGAAGAGCGGGATTGCGACAGCGGCGAACAACACGGCGCCTCCGGCTACAAACCTACGACGAGTGACCTCATTCATTCTGCTTATCCTCCCGCCGCGACGCGCGTGGCGCGCCACGTGGTCTCGTTCTGTTTCGGGCCGTAACCCCAGCGCACGCGCCCTTCGATCGCATCGCCCGACACGCGGCCTTCATAGCGGTAGCCCATGTCGTCTTCGGCGAGCACGAAGCCGATGCGATCGCCGTTCATGCGCGCATCGAAAGCCGGCAGAAAACCGCCGGCGACGCGCGCGCCGCCTTTGATCTCCTGGTACTGCTGCTCGAAATCGACCTCGTAGTCCCGGGTGCCTTTCGGCAGCGCGACGGCCATGCGCCACTTCCCTGCGACTTTCGCAGGCACGACGTACAGATAAAAATTCTTGGAGACGTTCACCTGGCGATCGGGCTTCCATCCCGGGAAGCCGTAATCGTGCGCGACGATGCGCGTGCCGGGCCTGAGCTCGGAGAGGAGCTTCGGCTGCAGTCTTTCGACGAGCGAGGTCAGCAGATACATCGTGACCACTGTCGCTTCGTGTATGTCCGCAGCGAAGACGTCCTGCGCGCGGAAGCTCGCGCGATCAGCGACGCCTGCATGCCGCGCCTGCCCGGCGCTTTTTGCGACGAGCCCGGGATCGATCTCGATGCCTACGCCGCGTGCGCCCCACTCGCGCGCCGCGGTGATCACCACACGGCCGTCACCGGAGCCGAGGTCGTAGACCACGTCGCCCGGCCGCACGTCGGCAAGGCGCAGCATCTCGTCGACATTCTGCTGCGTAGAGGGGATGTAAGGCGTCGGCACGTCGAGCGCCGCGGCGGACGCAGCGCCGAACGATACGGCGCAGGCGATGAGGATGGCGCCGGGTGTCAGTCTGGCGCCAAGGCGCGCGGCGCTGACTGCAACCGTCGCCGCAACGCGCAGCACGGCGGCCGGCGTTCCCCTATGTCCCGTCACTGCGGCGGAACGAGCGTCGGCGGCGGAAGGGTGTAGTGACGCGGCTCCCACACCTCGGTGCGCGCCGCGCTCCACGCGCCCTGCTGAGTCGCGCCTGCGCGCACGGTCCGCACCGTGCCGTCGATCCCGTGATTCACGATACGCCCGCTGAACTCCTGCCGCGCGCCGTTGGGACCGTCGAGCTTCGCGACGAAAGTCAGCGTGTCGCCGACGAGCTTCGCGTCTTCGATTGCGACGCTCTTGCCGTCGGCGGCGAGCGTGCCTTCGACTTTCTGGAAGTTCTGGTTGAGCAAGAGCTCGAAGTCGCGCTGCGCGCCGCCCTCAGCCGAGCGCCAGCGCCACCTGCCTGCGGCTTTCGCGGGGACGACCCAGTAAAACACCTTGCTCGTCTTGTCGCGCCCCACCGGCTTGTTCGGCGCGTCCATCGTGAACGTGAGATCGGGCGGCCACTCGCCCATGTTGTAATCGTGCGAGACCACGCGCGTGCCGGGCTTGAGCATCGCGAAGAGGCGCGGGCGCATCATCAGGTTCACTTCGGGCAGCAGGTAGATCGTCACGACGCTCGCGGGCGAAAGGTCGGTCTCGTAGATGTCGCGCTCGAAAAACTGCGCCTTGTCCGCGACGCCCGCCTTGGCCGCGTTCTGATTGCTCAGCGTCACGAGACGCCGGTCGAGGTCGACGCCGAAGCCGCGTGCGCCGTATCGTTTCGCCGCGGTAATGACCATGCGCCCGTCCCCCGAGCCCAGGTCGATGACGTAATCCTTCGACCCCACTTTTGCGACTTCGAGCATCCTGTCGACGACGTTCTGGGGGGTTTGCACGTACGGCGTGTCGCCGTAGTCCTGGCCGGTCGCCGACGCGGCCATCAGCAAAGCCGCAGCGAGCGATGCGATGCGCGCTGCGATCGAACGCGGCCTGACGCTCGCGTCACGTGATAAAGCGCAGCCGCGTGCGCCGTTTACTCGGACGTTCATGGGAATCTCAATTTAGAAGAACGGTGCTGGGGCCCGGCGCCGCAGCGGCTTTGCCGGAGCGGGTCGCGTTCCAGTCGGTCCGGGCCTGAAGCTTGGGCGCGGAGAGATCGGCAGTGCCGTCGATATTCGCGCCTTCGACGCGGCCGGCGAACTGATGCCTGATCGGCACGCCCTGGACTTCGGCGGTGAATTCGAAGCTCAGCGTGTCGCCCTCGAGCTTCGCGTTCTCGAGTTTCACGGTGCGTCCGCCGACCTGCGCAGAACCGGAAACCGTCTGGAATTCCTGCGCGAGCGTGAATGCATACGGCACCGGTTTACCGCGCACCAGCACGTCGGATTGCCACGCGCCCGCCACTTTCGCCGGGATGATCCACAGGAAGATGTCGCTGACCCCGCCCGAGCCGCCGTACTTGTCCCTGGCTTCGAGCTGCTCGTGATGGTCCGGCTTCCAGTCGCCCATCGAGAAATCGTGCGAGACGATGCGGGTTCCCGCTTTCAGGTCGAGGAGCTTGGGCCTCAACTCGAGGTTCACACGCGGGAGCAGATACATCGTGATGACGCTCGCGCGCGCGAGATCGGTCTCGAACAGATCCTCGCGATTGAAGGTGACCTTGTTCACCACCTCCGCCTTGCGGGCGTTCTCGTTCGCTTCGGCGATCCGCGTGGGGTTGAGATCGACGCCGAGCCCGCGAGTGCCGAATTTCTTCGCAGCGGTCACGACGATGCGCCCGTCGCCGGAGCCCAGATCGATCAGGTAATCCTGCGGCCCGACCTTGCCGATCTCGAGCATGCGGTCGACGACGGCTTGCGGTGTCGGAACATAAGGCACGCTCGCATCGGCGGCGGGCGATACCTGAGAAACGATGAACGCGAGCGCCGCGAACGCTGCCTGCGCTGCGCCCCGTAACGGGGACGGAAACGATTGCATATGAGGAGCCGGGATCGCTTATGATTTGCAGCCGCTCA
>JAQGMV010000127.1 GCA_028292225.1 Betaproteobacteria bacterium | reverse complement strand
GCGAAGTGTCGGTCATGTTCGCGACGGTCACCGGTATCCAGCCGCACATGAAGACCGGCAGGGCGCGAGCGCTCGGGGTGACGACGCCGAAGCGCTCGAACATGATGCCCGAGGTGCCGACCGTCGCGGAAACGCTGCCGGGCTTCGAGATGCTGTCGTGGTTCGGACTGCTCGCGCCTGCGAGCACCCCGCCCGCGATCGTGAACCGCCTCAACGCCGAGATGGCGAAAGTCCTCGCGCTGCCCGAGGTGCGCGCCGCGCTCACCGCGCAGGGCTTCGAAGTCAGAGGCGGCACGCCGGCGGACTTCGGCGACTACATCAAGCGCGAGATCGCGAAGATCACGAAGATCGCGAAAGCGGCAAACGTAAAGGCCGAGTGACGGGCTGATGCGGCGGGACCGGTTGCCCACCTGCAGGAGCTGCAGCTTCGGGTACGGGTGTTGCTGGGGGAGCAGGTTCGAAGCTGTCCGAGAACAGTAACCGCCACCCCCCATACACACGAAAGAACGGCCGCAATGACCGGCTTTGTAACAGCGCTTACCCACCAGAAAGACAGTCACGAAGCAGGTCTCGAGCTCGGCCGCGCGATCCGCGCAGGATTCAACGGTGCCGCCGCCGACGCGGTGATGGTCTTCGCTTGCGCCGATCACGATTACCCGCGGCTCCTCGCAGCCCTCGCCGCAGAAGCGGGAACGCAGGTCATCGCCGGTTCGTCGTCCGCGGGCGAATTCACCCACAGCGCCTCCGGAGAAGGCGGTGTCTCCGCGCTCGGGCTGCGCTCTGAAAACATGCGCTTTGCCGTCGGCCTCGGCCGCAATATCACCGGAAACCCCGCTGCGGCCGCGGCCCAGGTCGTAGCCGCGTTCGGGGGCCTTTCCGGAGGTCCGCTGCCGTATCGGTCGGCGCTCGTGATGACCGATGCGCTCGCGGGCTATACCGACGCGCTCGTCGAAGCGCTCACGATCAAAACCGGCGGCAATTACCGCTTCTTCGGCGGAGGCGCGGGCGACGACGGGCGCTTTCAGAAAACACACGTGTTCGCGGGAACCGAAGCGGTCACCGACGCCGTCGTCGCGCTCGAAATTCTTTCCGCGCACCCGCTCGGCGTCGGCGTTTCCCACGGCTGGGTACCTGCCGCGGAAGGCCTGCGCGTGACCGAGATCGACGGCTCGCGGCTGATCGGGCTGAACGGCGTGCCCGCGGTCGAGGCGTTCGAGGATCACGCCGAAGCGACGGGGCAGCCTTTCGACAGGCAGGACCCGCTGCCTTTTTTTCTGCACAACATCCTCGGCATCCGCTCGGGGGACTCGTACAAGCTTCGCGTGCCGCTGGGGGTCAGCGCCGACGGCTCGGTGTCGTGCGCGGCCGCGCTCCCGGCCGGGGCGATCGTGCACATCATGAAGACCTCCGAGGCGTCGGCGGTGCTCGCCGCCGAGCGCGCGACCCGGGATGCGCTGGCAGCGCTCGGCGGGAGGCGTCCCGGCGCGGCGCTGGTGTTCGACTGCGTCGCGACACGGCTGCGGCTGGGCCGCGGCTTCCACAACGAGCTCAACGCGTGCGCGGAGCTGCTCAAGCCCGCCGGGTTCGTCGGCTGCAATACCTATGGTCAGATCGCCCGTGCCGAAGGCCAGTTCAGCGGATTTCACAACTGCACCGCCGTCGTGTGCGTGCTGCCGGAGTGATGGCGCGGTGGCGCAGGCTTCAGCGCTCGATACGATGGTCAGCCTCGGGTGCGTCGATACGCGCGCCGGAGCCGCGCGTGAGCTCGCCTCGTGTCTCGGAGTGGAGGACGTGCTGCTCTTCGTGCGCGATCCGCAGCTCGGCACGCTCATTCCCGCGCCGGGCCTGCCGCAGACGCTGAACGGGGGTCGCACGTGGCGCGCTTTCCTGAAAGGCAGCTCGTCGGCGGCGCGCTCCAGCGGAGAAGTCGAGCTGCCGAAAGGCTCGAACCGCAGCGCCCACGCTTTCGTGGAGCACGGCACCGCCCTCATCACGCTGGGCGGGGAGCTACGCGTAGCGGAGCTCCCGGACGTCATCCGCCTGCTGCCGCTGCTTGCCGCCGCACTCGCTGCCGAGCAGACCGCGGTGGTGGCCAGGTCGGAAGCCGCTGCCGCGAACGAGGCGGCAAACCGCGCGCACGCGCTCGCGTCCGCGCTCGAAGCGGCGCGCGCCGAAGCGGCCAAGCTCAACGCCGAGCTCCGAGGAGAGCACCGCCGCAAGGACGAGTTCCTCGCGATGCTGGGGCACGAGCTGCGCAATCCGCTCGCGCCGCTGGTGACTTCGCTTGAGCTGCTGCGGCGTCACACGCTCGAGCCGCGCGTGCTGGCGACAGTGCTCGACGTGATGTCGCGTCAGACGAACCAGCTGGCGAGGCTCGTGGACGATCTTCTCGACGTGTCCCGGGTCAGCCGCGGGCGCATCGAGCTCAGGCGCGAGAATCTGCTGCTGAGCGAAGCGCTCGCCGATGCGGTCGCAGAAAGCCGGCCGATCGTCGATGGGCGGCGGCATGTCCTCGAGATCGTTCACCCCGAAGAGCCGATCGTCATACACGCCGATCGCGTGCGCCTCACTCAGGTGTTCGGCAATCTGCTGAACAATGCCGCGAAATACACCGACGAGGGCGGCCGGCTGACGCTGAGCGCGCGCCGCGAAGGCGACGACGCGGTCGTGGCGCTGAAAGACAACGGCATCGGTATCTCGGCCGACATGCTGCCGCGCATTTTCGATCTCTTCACCCAGGCTCCGGTGTCGCTCGACCGCGCGCAGGGCGGGCTCGGCATCGGCCTCACGCTCGTGCGCACCCTCGTCGAGCTGCACGGAGGCCGCATCACGGCAGAGAGTGCAGGGGCACGTCGCGGAAGCACCTTCACGGTAAGACTGCCCCTCGCCCGCGCGAGCGTCGAGGCGGGGCCCGCGAAGCGCAGACCGAACGACGCGCAGGAGAAGGAGCTTACGTAGCGGGTCCGCTGATATGATGCTGTAAAACAGTGCCGCGGACATCCTCGTCTGCAGCCGACAACGACAGCACCTCCGGAGGAACCCTGATGCAGCAGCACACGGTGCGTGTCTACAGGAGCGCCGACACGCCGCCTCGTTCGGAGCTGCTCGCATGGAAGCTCGCGCGCGTCGCGGCCGACGAGACTCCGGTCGAAACGGACGTCTGCGCCATGATCGTCAACCGGGTCATCGACAACGCCGGGGTCGCGGTCGCCGGCCTCGCGCGCCATCCGGTGGCGAATGCACGCGCGCAGGCGCTGGCACATCCGCATCGCGGCGGCGCAACGGTCTTCGGCATGCCTCGGGAAGTTCGGGTCGCGTGCGAATGGGCCGCGTGGGCGAACGCTTCGGCGGTGAGAGAGCTCGACTTTCACGACACCTTTCTCTCGATCGACATGAACCACCCCGGCGACATGATTCCGCCCATCGTCGCGGTCGGCCAGCAGTGCGGCGCCAGCGGACGCGATCTGGTGCGAGGCATCGCAGCCGCATACGAGATCGACGTGTGCCTCTCGAACGGCATCTGCCTGCACGAGCACCGCATCGATCACCTGACGCACATCGCCGCTGGCATGGTCGGAGGGATCGGCGCGATGCTGAGGCTGCCGGCGGAAGTGATCTACCAGGCGCTCAACCACATCGTCCATGTGACGATCACCACGCGGCAATCGCGAAAAGGCGAGATCTCGAGCTGGAAAGCGCACGCCCCGGCGCACGCGGCGAAGCTCGCGGTCGAAGCGGTCGATCGCGCGATTCGCGGCGAGACCTCGCCCTCGCCCATCTACGAAGGCGACGACAGCATCATCGCGTGGCTGCTCGACGGGCCTGATGCGGTATACAGTGTGCCGCTGCCCGAGCCGGGCGAGCCCAGGCGAGGCATCCTCGAGACCTACACCAAAGCGCACTCCGCCGAAATCCATTCGCAGGCGCTGATCGACCTCGCGTTCCGCATGCGGACGCGGATTCCCGATCTCTCTCGCGTGCGTGAGATCGTCATCCACGCCAGCCTCCCGACCGACCGCATCATCGGCACCGGATCGGGCGACCCGCAGAAGTTCGACCCGCTCGCCACGCGCGAGACCCTCGACCACAGCGTGATGTACATCTTCGCGGTCGCGCTCGAAGACGGCCGCTGGCACCACGTCGACAGCTATCTTCCGGAGCGGGCATCGCGTCCGTCGACCGTCGCGCTGTGGCGCCGCATCCGGACCGTCGAGGACCCCGAGTGGACCGCCCGCTATTACGCGAAAGACCCGCGGCAGAAAGCGTTCGGCGGACGCGTGGTCGTGACGATGGACGACGGCACGCAGGTCGAAGACGAAATTGCGGTGGCCGACGCGCACCCGCTCGGGGCAAAACCTTTCGGGCGCGACGATTACGTCGGGAAATTCACCGCGCTGGCGTCAGGTTTCGCGCAGCCGCACGAGCGCGCACGCTTTCTCGCCGCGGCGCTTGCGCTGCCCGCGCTGCCTTCCGGCGGACTGATCGAGCTCAACGTCGAAGTGCCGGAGCAAGCGCGATATTGCGAAGGGCTGCGCGCGGGGATATTCGAGCAGCGCGCGGAGTGACCAAACCAGGAGCCACCTGATGATCAGCAGAATCCTACTTGCCGCAGCACTGCTCGCAGCACCCATGGCGGTCTCGGCGCAGGCGTGGCCGGCGAAGACCGCGCGCATCGTCGTGCCTTTCGCGCCCGGAGGAACGACCGACGTGCTCGCGCGCATGCTCGGGAAGAAATACACCGAGAGCCTCGGCCAGCCTTTCGTCGTCGAGAACCGGGCGGGGGCGGGCGGCATGATCGGCGCTGAATTCGCGGGCAAGTCTGCGCCCGACGGATACACCCTGCTCTTCACGTCCGCCGCCCTGTCGGTGAATACGACGCTCTTCGCGTCCAAGGTCAAATTCGATCCCAACAAGGACCTCGCGCCGGTCATCTGGGCGTCCTCGGTTCCGCTCGTGCTCACGCTGCACCCGAGCGTTCCCGCCAAATCGGTGCAGGAGCTCGTGGCGCTGTCGAAGCGGCAGAAAGGCGGCCTGAACGGCGGGCACAACGGGAGCGGCACCACCAGCCATATCGCGATCGAGATGCTGATCCAGCAGACCGGCGCCAAAGTCGTTCCGATCGCCTACAAGGGCGGCGGGCCGACGACGACCGCAGTGCTCGGCGGCGAGATCGACTTCGTGTTCTCGACGCTGACGACGGTGAAGCCTCACATCGAAGCCGGCCGCGTGCGCGCGCTCGCCGTCACAACCCGCAAACCTTCGAGCGTGTTTCCGAAGCTCCCCACGATGGACTCGATCTATCCGGGCTTCGAGTCCGACAATTGGTTCGGGATGTTCGTCCCCGCCGGCACGTCGAAGGACATCATCACCAGGCTGCACAACCTCGCCGCCGAGGCGCTGAAGTCGCCTGAAGTGCGCGACTACATCGCCAAGGACGGCGGCGACATCGTCGCGAGCACACCCGAAGAGCTCGGCACGCACCTGCGCAACGAGATCGCCCGTTATGCAAAAGTGATCAAGGCCGGGAATATAAAGTCCGAGTGACGGGCGCAGGTCGAACCGCGCTATGACGACGAGCGATGTAAAGCGTCGATCGTCCAAAAAAGGAGGAGCATGAAGGTCGCACGCATTGCAGCAGCCTCAGCCGCTGCGCTTCTGTTACACACAGCGCCGTCAGCGGCGCAAACGTACCCGGCGAAACCGGTACGCATCATCGTCGGCCTCGCGCCCGGCGGTACGACCGACGTTTTCACGCGCATCCTCGCGCAGCGCCTGACCGAAAGCTGGGGCCAGCAGGTCATCGTCGACAACCGTCCCGGCGCGAGCGGGATGATCGGCGGCGACGTGGTGGCGAAAGCGGCGCCTGACGGTTACACGCTGCTCGTCTCGCCGCAGACGAGCCTCGCGGTGGCGCCTGCGCTCTACGGCAAGGCACCCTACGACACCGCGAAAGACTTCGCGCCGGTGACGCTGCTCGGCTCGACGCCGCTGCTGATGATCGTGCATCCCTCTTTTCCGGCGAAAACGTTCGCCGAGTTCATGGCGCTCGCGAAGAAACCCGGCGAGCAGCTCACCTTCGGCTCCGGCGGCATCGGCTCGTCGCCGCACATGGCGGGCGAGCTCCTGAAGGCGCGTCTCGGCATACGGATGACGCACGTGCCTTACAAAGGCGAAAGCCCGGCAATCGCCGACACGATGGGCGGCCAGATCCCGATCATGTTCGGCAATCTTCCGGTCGCGGTGCCTCACGTGAAAAGCGGGCGCCTGCGAGCGCTCGCGAACACCACCGCGAAACGCTCCCCGCTCGCGCCGCAGGTTCCCACGGTCGCCGAATCGGGCGTGGGCGATTTCGAGATCGCGACGTGGTACGGCATGCTCGCCCCCGCAGGCGTCTCGCCCGAGCTGGTCACGCGTCTTCAGCGCGACGCCTCACGCGTGCTGGGCCATCCCGAGACTCGCGAGCGGTTGACCAACATGGGTGTCGACGTGATCGCGAGCTCACCCGAAGAGTTCGGAACGTATCTGCGCTCGGAGATCGCGAGGTATACGAAAATCGTTAAAAGCGCGGGGCTGAAACCGGAGTGACGGACTGACAACGACGGCTTCGTCATTCTTGGCGTAGCCGGAATCCATCTTGACCTTCGAAGGACAGCAGGCATGGCATTGCAAGTCGGAGTAATCGGACTCGGCGTCCTCGGCAGACCCATCGCCGAGCGCCTCGTCGCAGCAGGCTTCGAAGTCGCCGTCTTCGACGTGCGCCAGGAGCCGATGTCGGCGCTGAAAAGTAAAGGCGCGGTCCCGTGCAAATCGCCGGCGGAAGTCGCGAAACGCAGCGACTTTATCGTGAGCCTCGTCTCGGACGAGGCGCAGACCAACGACGTGGTGTTCGGCGGGGACGGTATCCTGACGACGCTCAGGCCCGGCGCGACGCTGATCGTGGGCAGCACGCTCGGGCCCGCGCCGGTGCAGAAAGTGGCTGCGGCGCTCGCTGCGAAAGGCGGCGAGACGCTCGACGCGCCGATCTCCGGGGGTTACATCGCTGCGCAGGACGGCACGCTGAGCATGATGATCGGCGGCACGCAAAGCGTGCTCGACCGCGCGACTCCGGTGCTGCACGCGTTTGCGCGCGAGATCACGCTCGCCGGAGCCGTCGGTGCAGGACAGGCCGCGAAGCTCGCTCACCAGCTCGTCTTCAGCCTGAACGTGATGGCGCTGCTCGAAGGTCTCGCGCTCGGCAAAGCCGCGGGCGTCGATCCCGGGGTGATGAAGACTATCCTGCGCGACGGCATCGCGGGGAGCTCGGTGCTCGCGCTGTGGAAAGACCTCGGGCCACGCTGGAAAGGCATGCTCGAGCCGACGCCTGCGGGGGTGACCCCGCCGAACATGCGCAAGGACCTGCACCTCGTGCTCGATCTCGCACACGCGCTCGGCGTGCCGCTCTACCTCGGCACGCAGGGCTCGCTCGTCGCGGACGCAGGCGCGGCGACCGGGCGCGACGATCCCGAGCTGTAGCATCGACGCTCCGCGCCGCGCGTCGGTACGCTCCCGGACAGACAGCGAGCGGCTCGTTCTATCCATGGAAATACGGCGTGTTTTCAACGCTGTACTGCTGCACCGGAGGCGCGTTTTTTGATATTATTCCGGCTGGCAACTTTGAAAGGAGGTGATCCCGTGAGAGATTCCATAGGCAACACCGACCTGCAGTGCTCGAACAGCGGATCAACCCGCAGCTCCATTAAGTTCGGCCGCCCGTAGGTCGGCGCGCCTCAAAAAAACCCCCGGGTGAACCCCGGGGGTTTTTTTTCGGGTCGCCTCCCGTGTCGGCCTGACCGCAGGCCCCATCCTTCGGCTGTCTACCGATAACATGTTGGTCGGCCAGGCAGGCCGACCGAAAAACGAGGAGGAATGATGGCTGTTCTGAAGCTGCTTGTTGCCGCCCTGCTCACCGCAGCAATACCCGCTTTCGCCGCGGACGCACAGAAATCGAATGCCTTCCCCCAGCGCCCGGTGCGGCTGCTCGTGCCGTATGCGGCGGGCGGGGCGACCGACATCATCGCGAGGCAGCTCGCGGCCAAGCTCAACGAGACGTGGGGCGTCGGCGTCGTCGTCGACAACCGCGCGGGCGCGTCCGGCAACATCGCGCTCGAAGTCGTGGCCAAGGCGGCTCCCGACGGTTACACCCTCATGGTCGGCAACGTGTCGACCAACGCGATCAACGAGACCACCTTCGCGAAGACGCTCAGCATCAAGCCGTCTCGCGATCTCACCGGCGTCACGAATCTGATCGAGCTGCCGCACGTGTACGCCGTGCCGCCTTCGCTCCCGGTCGCGAACCTGAAGGAGCTCGTCGAACACGCGCGCAAGAGCGGCGGCAAGCTCAACTACGGCTCGGCAGGCCTCGGCACCTACCCGCACCTCGACGTCGCGCGGTTCATCAAGGCGGCGAACGTCGAAATGACGCACGTGCCGTACAAGTCCGGCGGCGCGGGAATGCTCACCGGCATCCTCGGCAACGAAGTCCAGCTCGTCATGATCAACCTCGCCTCGTCGATTTCGCAGATTCGGGCAGGACGCATGAAAGCGCTCGCGACGACGTGGCCGACGCGGCGCCCTGAGCTTCCGGACGTCCCGACGATGGCCGAGTCGGGCTATGCCGGCTTCGGCACGAACGCGTGGAACGGGCTTTTCGCTCCCGCGAAGCTTCCCCAGCCGCTGCTCGTGCAGATCCATGCGACGGTCCTGAAAACGATGGAATCGCAGGAAATGAAAGACACGCTCGCCAAGAGCCTCATGTCGGTCGTGACGAACAAGTCTCCGGCCGAATACCAGAGCTTCATCCAGGACGAAGTGAAGAAATGGTCGCGGGTGGTGGTCGATAACGATATCAAGGTGGAGTAGGCGGGGCGTCTGCGACGCGGGCCCGTGGTCCCCGTCGACAGGCTCGGGACGAACGGTAAGGAGGACCCGCGACGTCGAAGCTATCGTGACACCGCAGCCTCGGGCGCGCCCCCAAACCGTTCGTCGTGAGCGCAGGCGGCAAGTGCCGAAGTCGAAGGATGAACGGCCGCAAGCGCGCTGCGACAACCTGTCACCGTGAACGCCGGGCATTCCAAACGTTCCAATTGCATCCACTCTGAAGCACCGCGAGGAAATCCTTGTCTCCAGCCCCCCAAACCCGCCGCGCCGCTGCACTCGAGCAGGACGCCACGCCCATTCCCTTGAGCGAAGTCGTTTTCGAAAACACGCTCGTCGCGGCGCTGCCCGCCGACCCGGTGCTCGACAACCGGCCGCGGCAGGTGCGTCACGCCGCGTACAGCCGGGTCGATCCGACGCCGGTGCGCGAGCCGCGGATCCTCGCGTGGGCGCAGGCCGTGGGCGGGCGCCTGGGGATCGCTCACCCGGAGTCGCCGCTCGGCCTCGAGGCGCAGGTCTTCGGCGGCAACAAGGTGCTCCCGGGGATGAAGCCTTACGCCGCCCGCTACGGCGGCCACCAGTTCGGCCACTGGGCGGGGCAGCTCGGCGACGGGCGCGCCATCACCCTCGGCGAAGTCATCGGACACGACGGCAGCCGTTACGAGCTCCAGTTGAAAGGCGCGGGACGCACGCCGTACTCGCGAACCGCCGACGGCCGCGCGGTGCTGAGATCTTCGGTTCGCGAATTCATGTGCAGCGAGGCGATGCATTACCTCGGCGTGCCCACGACGCGTGCGCTCACTCTCGTCGGCACCGGCGAGGCCGTGATCCGCGACATGTTCTACGACGGGAACGCGGCGCCCGAGCCCGGTGCGATCGTGTGCCGCGTCGCGCCGACTTTCGTGCGTTTCGGCAACTTCCAGATTTTCGCGGCCCAGCAGGAGCCCGACCTGCTGAAGCGCCTCGCCGATTACGTCATCACGACGCATTACCCCGGACTCGGTGCGCCTTCACCCGATGTTTACACCCGGTGGTTCGAAGAGATCTGCCGCCGCACGGCCGTCACGATCGCCGAATGGATGCGCGTCGGCTTCGTCCATGGCGTCATGAACACCGACAACATGTCTATCCTCGGGCTCACGATCGACTATGGCCCGTACGGGTGGCTCGAAGGTTACGAGCCGGGCTGGACGCCGAACACGACCGACGCGGAAGGCCGGCGCTACTGCTATGGCAACCAGCCGCAGATCGCGATGTGGAACCTCGTGCAGCTCGCGAACGCGCTCATCCCGCTCGTCGGAGACAAGGCGCCGCTCGAGCAGGCGCTCTCGGCCTACGGCGAAACCTATACGCGCGAGTGGCGCCGCATGCTGAGCGAAAAATTCGGCATCGTTGCGATCGAAGGCGAAGAAGACGACAGGCTCGTCAACGACGCCTTCGAGCTCCTGCAGGACGTCGAGACCGACATGACGATTTTCTTCAGGGCGCTCGCGAACATCCCGCTTAACGAAGCCGCGGACGACTCAGCTCTCGTCGAGCCGCTGCGCCGCGCTTTCTATACCGACGAAGCTTCACAGCCCGAGCACCTGAGCCGTATGGCCGAATGGCTGCGCCGCTACACCGCACGGGTGCGCAGCGACGGGGGGGCGCCTGATGCGCGCATCGAGCGCATGAATCGCGCCAATCCGAAGTACGTCCTTCGCAACTACCTCGCGCAGCTCGCGATCGATGCGCTCGAGCAGGGCGATGCGTCGGTGATCGACCGGCTGATGCGGGTGCTCGAGCGTCCCTACGAAGACCAGCCGGAAAACGACGATCTCGCCGAGCGGCGCCCGGAGTGGGCGCGCAACCGCCCGGGTTGCTCGGCGCTGTCGTGCAGCTCGTGACGGTTTGAACCGTTTGCCCGCCGGTCTAAACTGGACACCGAGGAGAAACGCCATGGCAACCGCAAAACCTGTTCATCTCGGCGGCGCAGTGCTGGAAAAATCGCGGCACGTGTGCGCATTCTTCAACAGCCGGAACGAAGAATACGAAGTCCTGATGCCGTTCATCAGGGAAGGCTTCGAGCACGGCGACAAGGCTTACCACATCGTCGACTCGGCTCAGCGCCCGAGACATCGCCAGGTGCTGCAGACCGCGGGCATCGACACCGCCGCGGCGGAAAGCCGGGGTCAGCTCGACATCCGCGCGTGGGAAGACGCTTACCTGCGCGACGGTCACTTCAACCAGGACCGCATGCTCGCGCTGATCGAGCAGGTGCTCACTGCGGGCAAGAAGCAGGGTTATCCGCTCACGCGGCTCGTCGCGAACATGGAGTGGGCGCTGGAAGACCGCCCCGGGGTCGAAGACCTCGTGGAATACGAAACCCGCCTCAACTACGTGCTCCCGAAGTACGACGACGCGGTGTGCTGAACCTATGATCTGGGCCGGTTCGGCGCCAGCATAGTGATGGACATCCTCAGGACGCACCCCATGGTGCTGGTCGGGGGCCTCCTCAGCGTGAACCC
>JAQGMV010000104.1 GCA_028292225.1 Betaproteobacteria bacterium | reverse complement strand
CCTCACGATCGACTCCGATTTCCGCGGGTTTTTCCATCCCAAGGTCGACGAAGACCTGCGCCGCAGCGCGCTGCGCAAGCTTTTCAGCGATCCGCACTTCAACGTGATGGACGGGCTCGACACTTACGTCGACGATTATTCGAGGACCGAGCCGATTCCGCCGGCAATGCTCGCAGGTTTGCGCCAGGCGCAGAAAATCATCCAGTGGGCCGAAAACCGGGAAGACGAGCCTGAAGAAGCACCGGTCGAGGCTGGAGCCGTGACTGTGCCCGAAGACGAGCTGGCCTTGCGCGAACGTCCCGCGGCGGTTGCCGCGCCGGAGCAGCCTCCAGAGACCGCCGGGCGCGGGCGCCCGCCGGCGGCTGAGATCCAGGCCGAGCCGCGTTCCGGCACCACCGGCGCTCCCGTTGCGAAGAAATCTGAGTAAGCCCGCGCAGACCCGCGTCCGCCCGCTCGACGCCGCAAACGCCGCCTCTTTTCCGCCGAGATCCCATGGCCCAGCCGCGCTGCAATCTTCTCCTCTGTAACTGCAACCGGACGATGGCGGTCGATGCCACCGCCATCGCCGATGCGCTGAAGATCGAAGTCGCTCCCCACGTCGCGACCGAGCTGTGCCGCGGCGACGTCTCGAGCTTCGAAAGCGCAGTCAAGCGCGGCGAGGACACCATCGTCGCGTGCGGCCAGGAGGGACCTCTTTTCAGCGAGCTTCACCGCGAGCTCAAAGGCACCGCCGAGATTCGTTTCGTGAACATCCGCGAAACCGCGGGCTGGTCCTCGGAAGGCGCGCAGGCCGCTCCCAAGATGGCCGCGTTGCTGGCGTTGGCCGATCTGCCGCAACCCGAGCCGGTCGCAGCGGTGCAGTACCAGTCGTCCGGCGAGTTGCTGGTCGTCGGGACCGCCGCTTCGGCGCTCGACTGGGCCGAGCGCCTGTCTGCCGAGCTCAGCGTCGCTGTGCTGATCACCGCAGGCTCGCCCGGGGCGGAGCTTCCGATGGAACGGCGTTACCCGGTGTATTCGGGCGCCGACGTCAAGGTGAAAGGCCATCTGGGCGCTTTCGACGTGAGCTGGGCGCAGGCGAATCCGATCGATCTCGACGTGTGCACGCGCTGCGGCGCGTGCGCGCGCGTGTGCCCCGAGAATGCGATCGACTATACCTATCAGATCGATCTCGAGCGCTGCACCGGCCATCGCAAGTGCGTCGCGGCCTGTGGAGAGGTGAAGGCGATCGACTTCGCCCGCCAGGCGACGGCTCGCGAAGACCGTTACGACCTCGTGCTCGACTTGAGCGCCGAGCCGCTCCTGCGCATGACCCAGCTGCCTCAGGGTTATCTTGCGCCGGGCCGCGATCCGCTCGAGCAGGCGCTTGCCGCGTCCGCGCTGGCGCGCCTGGTCGGCGAGTTCGAAAAACCGCGCTACTACGCCTACAACGAGAGCATCTGCGCCCACAGCCGCTCCGAGATCGTCGGCTGTACCAAATGCGTCGACGTGTGCTCCACCTCGGCGATTTCGACCGATACGGCTAACAACCGCGTGCAGGTCGATTCGCACCTGTGCATGGGATGCGGCGCCTGCGCCAGCGTGTGCCCGACCGGCGCCATGACTTACGCCTACCCGCGGGTGGCGGACCTCGGCACGAGGCTGCGTGCGGCGCTCGGCGTCTACCGCGCGGCAGGCGGTGCGACGCCGGCTTTGCTTTTCCACAATACCTCCGACGGTAAAAACCTCGTGACCCGGCTCGGCGCGCGCGGCCGGGGACTGCCTGCGCACGTGATCCCGCTCGAAGTCCAGCACGTCGCCGCGCTCGGCCCCGATCTGATGCTGGGTGCGCTCGCGCTCGGCGCCGCGCAGGTTGCGGTGCTGCTCACCGGAAGCGAAGCACCCGAGTACCGCGACATGCTCGCGCGAGAGCTCGAGCTCTGCGGCACGATCCTGGCGGGGCTGGGCTACGCCGGCGCTCGCGTGCTGCTGATCGAGGCCGCCGACGTCAAGGCGATCGAGAGCGCTGTCTGGGCTGCCGAGCGCTGCGCAGCCGTTCCCGCCGCGACCTTCAACCTGACGAACGAAAAACGGCGCACGCTCGATATCGCCATCGATCACCTGGCGCGGCACGCGCCGAAGGCGGAGGCGGTGATTGCGCTCCCCGCGGGTTCGCCGTTCGGAACTGTCGAGGTCGATCGCCAGAAATGCACCTTGTGCCTGGCGTGCGTCGGCGCCTGTCCGGCGAACGCGCTCGCGGATTCCAAGGAAGCGCCGCGGCTCAAATTCATCGAGCGCAACTGCGTCCAGTGCGGCTTGTGCGCGAAGACCTGTCCCGAGGATGCGATCAGCCTGATGCCGCGGCTCCTGCTCGGCGCACAGGCGAAGACCGCAGTCGTGCTGAACGAGACTGAGCCTTTCAACTGCGTGCGCTGCGCCAAGCCTTTCGGCACCCGGCAGATGGTCGACAACATGCTCGGCCGGCTCTCGGGCCATGCGATGTTCGGCACTCCGGCCGCGCTGCGCCGGCTGCAGATGTGCGCGGATTGCCGCGTGCTCGACATGATGTCCGCACAGGACAGCGCGAGCATCTTCGAGTTTCCCACCACCGGCGTGAAGGAATGACGAGCGATCCCGATCAACCCGCGGTGAGCGAAGAGGACAGGGCGCGTGCGGACAGTTACGCGCTCATCTCCCGGCTGTTCTACGGACCCGCCGATGCGGTGCTCCTTCAGCAGCTGGGCGCCGGGCCCGAGCCGGGCCTGCAGGAAGAATCGGACGAGTTGCAGCTCATAGGCTGGGAGCCCGAGGTCCAGGCGACGGCGTACAGCACCGCGCTCCATGCGCTGCAGGCAACTTGCCGCACTGCGGACGCCGAAGCGCTGCGGCAGGAATACGACGATCTTTTTGCGGGCGCCGGCAAGGCGCTGGTGACGCCGTATACCTCGGGCTACGCGGTTCCCCACGCACCGGATCGACATCTGCTCGCGCTGCGCGAGCACCTCGTCGCGTGGGGGCTGGCGCGACGCGACGCGGTTTTCGAGATCGAGGACCACGTCTCGGCGGTGTGCGATGTGATGCGATGGCTGATACAGCGGGAGCGGCCGATCCCGGAGCAGCTCGCGTTCTTCAATGAGTTCGTCTACACCGGCCTGGGGACGTTCTGCAATGCAATAGACGCCCGCGCCACGACGCCGTTCTACAAGGCGGTCGCGGACCTCGCGCGCAGTTTCCTCGCGGTGGAGAAAGAAGCGTTCGACTTGCACGCCACGGAATGAGGGGCGTACCGGCAGATGCAATCCGGGCGCGGCTTCGAATAGGTTGCTTCGCTCATTCTTCCGGCGTAAATTGATGCACAAATAAAGTGCACATAGATGGCATCAGGAGGAGGCGTCATGATCAAAAGTCGGACCAGGCTTTCGCGTCGTACATTCCTGCTTGCAGCAACAGCCGGCACCGCAGCCACGGCAGCGGCACTCGTCGGCCGCAAAGAGGCTGACCCCAAGCCCGCCGCAGACGATAGCGCGCAGTCCTCCAAGGGCTACCACCTCACCGCGCACGTCCAAAACTACTACCGCACCGCGAAGCTTTAGGAGGCGCAATGCTTACGCGCAAGTCGTCGGGAGTCACCGCGGCTAAAAGCCGCCTTGTACGGCCGGTAAGCAACCTGCTCGGCCGCACCATCGATCGCCGCAGCTTTCTGAAGCACTCGGGCATCACGCTCGGGACCGGCGCGATGGCGAGCCAGCTGCCGTTCAGCATGGTCACCGAGTCGAAGGCGGCCGATCCCCAGCCTGCCGGCAAGGTCGAGGTCAAACGTACCGTTTGCACCCATTGCTCGGTCGGCTGCGCGATCGACGCCGTAGTGCAGAACGGCGTGTGGATACGCCAGGAGCCGGTTTTCGACTCGCCGATCAATCTCGGTTCGCACTGCGCCAAAGGCGCGGCGATCCGTGAGCACGGCATGAGCCACGACTCTCACCGGCTCAAGTACCCGATGAAGCTCGTCGC
>JAQGMV010000060.1 GCA_028292225.1 Betaproteobacteria bacterium | reverse complement strand
GGCGCCGTCAGCACCGGGTTTGGTCCAGCGCATGTCGCCGGCGCAGCCGCCGAGCGCCGACATCAGCACGGCGGCAGCAAGTGCAGGAAAGATTGTATTCATCATCGGTTAGACTGACTGGAAATCAAGCGAGTTCGGGAAGAGTCCATGTCGCAATCCGCTTCTTCGTCCGTGGTTTCATCACAGTCGGATCACGGCGCGCAGGACGGCGCCAGCCTCGACGGACTGGTTGCTTTCGTCAAGCGCGCGTGTCCGACGTGCACCCTCATCGAGCCGCAGATGCAGGAAGTTGCACGCGCCGTGCCCGGCTTTCGTGCGGTGTCGCAGGACGACCCCCGGTTTCCGCAGGGCGTCGAAGTCATCGACGACCGCGAGCTCGACCGGTCGTGGCTCAACCAGATCGAAGCGACGCCGACGCTGATCCGTTTCGAGGGCGGCCGCGAAGTCGAGCGCGTGATCGGCTGGGACCGCGCCGCGTGGCGGCGTCTCACCGGCATCGCGAGCCTCGGCGAGGATCTGCCGCTCATGCGGCCCGGCTGAGGGTCGCGCTCACTCGAGCCCGGGGTGGCCGAGCGACTCGAAGCGAAGCACCGCGGGGGCACGCTGCACTCGCGCAAGATCGAATTCGGCGAAGACACCGATGCCGCGGAGCTCTGTTACGAGCGTGGCTGGACCGACGGGCTGCCGGTCACCCCGCCGACCGACGAGCGCGTGCTGCGCATGCTGTCCGGCACGTCGCGACCGCCTGACGAGGTCGTCGGTGAAATACCCCCGTACCTCGCCCCGTGCACGATGGAGAAAGTCGCGATCAACGCCGTGATGGCGGGGTGCAAGCCGGAATACATGCCGGTGCTGCTCGCGGCGCTCGAGGCTGCGCTCGAGCCGGTGTTCACATTGCACGGCGTGCTGGCGACGACCTATTTCTCGAGTCCGGTGATCATCGTAAACGGTCCGGTCGCTTCGATGATAGGCATGAACTCGGGCATCAACGCACTCGGCCAGGGCAATCGCGCGAACGCGACGATCGGCCGCGCGCTCAACCTCATCGTTCGTAACGTCGGCGGCGGCAGGCCGGGCGAAGCCGATCGCGCGACGCTCGGCAGCCCGAGCAAGTTCACGCTGTGCTTCGCGGAAGACGAGTCCGACGCGACGTGGGAATCGCTCTCGGTCTCGCGCGGCTACTCGCCGGACGCATCGACGGTCACGCTCTTTCAGGGACATGGCGTCGAAGCTTTCGTCGACCAGAAGACCCGCACGCCCGAAGGCCTGTCGCGATCGCTCGGGCTGTCGCTCGTGAAAATCGGCCACCCGCGTCTGGTTCAGTCGGCGCGCGCGGTGGTCGTGTTCTCGCCCGAGCACTACCGCATCTACAGGGAAGCCGGCTGGGATCGCGGCAGGATCGAGCGCGCGCTTTTTGAGGCGACGATCCGTCCGGGTAAAGAGATCCTCGCAGGTCTCGACGGCATCGGCGAAGGCGTGCCCCAGACGCGTGCCGATGAAGCGGTGCCGAAGTTCCACGAAGACGGTCTGCTGGTCGTGCGGGCAGGCGGCGCCGCCGGACTGTTCTCGGCGATACTGCCCGGCTGGCTCGCGGGACGGAACCGGCTCGAGCTGCAGCCTGTAACTAAAGAAGTGCGTGAAGAACCACGCCACCTGACCCCTCCCCCTGAAGGAAACGGGATGTGATCCGCGCCGCGGATACCTTCTGGCCCCTCGCACACGTCGTGTGCTCTCCCCCTTCAGGGGGGCGGGATGGGGGTGGGTTTGTATGCGCTATTACCCTTCGCAAAAAAGCCGGGAGGTGCCTGTGAATTGGTTACGCGATCCGACAGCAGAAACAACGGCGGTCAAGCGTCCGCGTGTGAAACCGCCGGCGTCGCTCGAAGGACGCACCATCGGCCTGTTCGACATCGGCAAGACGCGCAGCAACGAGTTTCTCGATCACGTCGAGAAACGTCTGAACGAGCGCGGGCTGAAGACGATCCGCTACGCGAAACCGACCAACGCAAAAGTCGCGCCCGTCGAAGTCATACAGCGCGTCGTGACCGAAGCGGACGCGGTGCTGATTGCGCTGTCCGACTGAGGCTCATGCACGTCGTGCAGTCTGCACGACCTCATGAATCTCGACGGGCGCGGAATACCGGGTGTTTCGGTCGTGACCGAGGAATTCGCCGACGCGGTCGAGGTGCAGTGCAAAGCGCTGGGCTTCGAACCGGGAATCGTCTACGTGCCGCATCCGATCCAGAACCGCACCATCGAAGAGCTCGCGCGCATCGCGGACGAAGCCATCGCGCCGATGCTGAAGCTCCTGCAGTCGCAGTAGTCTTATCGTCCCGCGGGTGCGCCGCTCTGCTGCACCGGAAGGAGCACTGTAAAGGTCGTGCCGATACCTTCCGTGCTTTCGACGCCGATCTGGCCGCGATGGGCGTCGACCACGTCCTTGATGATCTTGGTGCCGAGGCCGGTCCCGCCGGGTTTCCGGCTGATCGCGTGCGCGGTGAACAGGCTTTCGCGGATCTCGGCCGGCATGCCGCGCCCGGTATCCGCGACGGACACCTGCACCATGCCGCCGAGCATGGCGACTCCCGCGCTGATCGTGATCGAGCCGCCGCGCGCGACCTCGGGGATCGCGTTGTTCACGAGGTTGTAGAAGCCGTTGAACAGTCGCCGCTCGTCGGCCTCGATCTGCGGCAGCTCGGCGAGCCCGTCGACTTTCAGCGCGACGCCGCGGTCGGCGGCGAGAGCCTCGAGCGTTCTGACCACGCCGTCCACGACGTCGACCAGCCTGCACGGCGCGAAACGCGGCGGAGCGCTCAACCCTTTGACGCAGTCGGCGATCTCCTTCATCCGATCCTGCAGCAGCGCGGCTGCGCTGCGGGTCATGGCGAGCAACTGATCGCAGAGCAACCGGTTGCGGGCGGTGACGCCTTTTTTGGCGGCGGGCAATGACTCGAACAGCGCCGCGATATGGTCTTCGAGCAGATCGGCGCCGGTGGTGACCGGCAGCAGGAGGTTCTTGACGTCGTGCGAGATGTCGCCGAGGAGCCGCACTACGACCGCGAGCTTCGCCTCTTCGTAGAGGCGCGCCTGCTCGATCGCCATCGCGGCGAACGCCGAGACGACGCTGAGTAGTGCTGCGTCTTCTTCGTCGAGGCTGCCTTCGGCCTTGTTGAGCACCTCCATCACGCCGATCGGTTTTCCTTCCCAGCGCTTGAGCGGCAGGACGACCATGTCGCGCGTCGTGAATCCGGTGATTTCGTCGACCGCGTTCAGGTGACGCGGGTCCTGTTTCGCGTCGGGAATGAGCTCGGCCAGGCCGGACTGGAAAACCGCGCCCGCGATGCCCTGGTCCCACGGAATCGCGGTGCCGAGCAGCACTTTCGAGCTCTCCTTCACGCCGTAGCGGAATGCGAGCTGCTTCTTCTCCGTATCCGCGAGCAGGATGGCGCCGGCGCGGGCATTGACAACTTTGAGCGCAGTGCCGAGCACCTCCTCGAGCAACTGGTCTACGCTCACGTACTCGAAGAACGACTGGCTGATGCCGATGGCGGCTTCCATCTGCCGCGCGCGGCGTTCGAACCAGAGGTCGCGCTGGCGGCGCCTGTCGCGGCGGCGATCGGGCGAGCTCGGCAGGCCGCGTGTCAGAATAGCCATCGGGGTACGATCGTAATCAAGGTGTAGGCGCGGGAAAGGGATAAGCTGGGAGCGCCGCAGCAAAAATTGTAAACGAACCGCGGTGGCTGTGCGCAGCGCGCGAACGACTGTAAGGTCGAGCCCCCCGCGCCGACCAACACACTTTCAACGCAGCCTGTGCGAGGAGCGGACGATGGCGACAGTCGATCAGAATCACATCAAGATCCACCCGCTGCTCGTGCGTCTCACCCACTGGGTGAACGCTTTCGCCATCCTGGTCATGGTCGCCTCAGGCTGGCGGATCTACAACGCGTCGCCGCTCTTCGAATTCAGGTTTCCCGCCGAGCTGACGCTGGGCGGCTGGCTGGCCGGCGCGATCCAGTGGCACTTCGCCGCGATGTGGCTGCTCGCGGTGAACGGCCTGATCTATCTCGGGTATGGAATCGCGTCCGGCCATCTGCGCCGCAAGCTGTTGCCGCTGACGCCTGTCGCCGTATTGCGCGACATGCGCGACGCATTGCGCGGCCGGCTCGCGCACGACGACCTGTCGGTTTATAACGCCGCCCAGCGCGCCGCGTATCTGGGCGCGATCGCGATCGTGCTCGTGCTCGTGGCCTCGGGTCTCGTCATCTGGAAGCCGGTGCAGTTCCATACCCTGGGCGTGGTGATGGGCGACTATGAAGGCGCGCGCCTCCTGCATTTCTTCGCCATGGCCGCGCTGGTGCTCTTCGTCATCGTGCACGTGGCCATGGTGCTCCTCGTGCCGAGAACGCTGCCGTCGATGTTCACCGGCCGCGTGAAGATCAAAGGAGGAACGACATGAAACGCCGGACGATGGCAACCAGTCTCGAGGATTTTTCGGCGCGCGAGATCGCCAGCCTTCAGCGCCGCATCTTCATGAAACGGGGTTTGAGCCTGGGCGCGCTGACGCTGCTCAGCGGCTGCGACGTGACCAACCACGATTCGGTCCAGAAAGTGCTCAAGGCGATGTCGCGGTGGAACGACGGCGCACAGGCGTGGCTGTTCGACCCGAACCGCCTCGCGCCCGAATTCCCGGAAAGCGCGATCACCAGACCGTTCCCGTTCAATGCGTACTACGGCGTGGAGGAAGTGCGCCGGGTCGACGCGGGAACTTACCGGCTCGAAGTCGGCGGCCTCGTGCGGGAGAAGAAGGCGTGGACCCTGACCGAGCTGTACGCGCTTCCGCAGACTTCCCAGGTCACGCGTCACATCTGCGTGGAAGGCTGGAGCGCGATCGGCAAGTGGAGCGGGGTGCGGTTCAGCGACTTTCTCCAGCGCATCGGCGCCGACACCACCGCGAGATACGTCGGGTTCAGGTGTGCCGACGATTATTCCACCAGCATCGATATGCCGACGGCATTGCATCCCCAGACCCAGCTCACGCTGCGTTTCGCGGACCGGATCCTGCCGGCGGAATACGGATTCCCCATAAAGGTGCGCATGCCCACCAAGCTCGGGTTCAAGAACCCCAAGCACGTCACCGCGCTGTTCGTGACGAACGAATATCCGGGCGGGTACTGGGAAGATCAGGGCTACAACTGGTATAGCGGTTCCTGATATTCGGTGGTAGGCTTCCGGCGCGGCTTCAACGGCCGTCAATCATAAACGGGAGAGATCCAATGAAAAAACTGACGATGGCAGTACTGGCTGGCTTCATGACCCTGGCATTCGCGGGTGCGTATGCAGCCGACGACGCGAAGAAGAGCGACACGGGCGCGAGCAAGAGCGAAAAAGGCGCGGCCAAAAGCGCTGACAAGTCGAAAGGCGAGGCCGTGACCGACGACAAGAAAAAGAAAGACGACAAGACCAAGTAACCGGTTTACACCGGGTTCACGAAAGGGCGCGTTTTTCGCGCCCTTTTTTATTGCGCTGTCGAGCGGCATGCGTGTCGCAGCGCGGGACTCCGGCAGCGCGGCGCTGTCCGAGTCGTCCGATTGACTCTCGGCAGCGGCCGGAAGCATACTGGCGCGCTTTTGAAACACGAACGAGGAGTACACAATATGCGACTGGTGACTTTTTCCGACGCAGACGGCATGCGCATCGGGGTTCACGACGCCGGGTCGAATACGATCGTCGACATCACGAAAGCGAGCCGTCTGCCCAAAGACATGACCGCTTTCGTCGCGCTCGGCAGGAACGGGCTGCAGCGCGCGCGCCGCGCCGTGAAAAGCGGCGAGAACCGCATCCCCTGCGACAGCGTGAAAATTCACGCGCCTTTCCCGCGCCCCGCGAAAAACATCCTGTGCGTGGGCAAGAACTATCACGACCACGCGAAGGAATTTCACAACAGCGGCTTCGACGCGAGCGCAGGCGCGAACGCGATCCCGGAGCTCCCGATCATATTCACCAAATGGCCCAATTCGGTCATCGCGAACGGTGAGCCCATCCCCAGCGCCAACGATTACACCAACTCGACCGATTACGAGGGCGAGCTCACGGTCGTCATCGGCGAAGGCGGGCGCAACATCAGCAAGGCGAAAGCTTACGATCACGTCTACGGCTACACGATCGTCAACGATGCGACCGCGCGCACCCTCCAGCAGAGCCACAAGCAGTGGTTCCTGGGGAAAAGCCTCGACGGCTACTGCCCGATGGGGCCGTGCATCGTCACCGCCGACGAGATCAAGGACGTCGAGCAGTTGAGACTGCTGACCAAGGTGAACGGCGAAGTGCGGCAGGACGCGTATGTCAGCCAGCTCATATTCGACATCCCGACGCTCATCGAGACGCTCTCCCGCGTGATGACGCTGGAGCCGGGGGACCTCATCGCGACCGGCACCTGCGCGGGTGTGGGCATCGGCTTCAACCCGCCGAAGTTCCTCCAGCCGGGCGACGTCGTGGCGATCACGATCGAGCCGATCGGAACGCTCGAAAACCCGGTGTCTTAAAGTGGCGGAGGGGTCAGCCCCCTCAGACCGAGCCGGTGATGAGGGGCTGCGCGACGCGGCTCACAAGGCCGTCGACGATCCCGACTTCAGGGGGGTGACGCAGAAAGTGAGCTCACCGGTGCAGTACCCCGATGCGCCGGATTTCGCCAAAATTCCGGATGGCGGACGCCCGGCGCCTCGCCGACGTCGTCAAAGTCGTCGGCAAGCTCGAAGACAAGAAGGAACTCAGGCTGCGGCGGGGGCGACTCGCCGGTGCCAGTCGGTGACGCGCTGGTAGGC
>JAQGMV010000052.1 GCA_028292225.1 Betaproteobacteria bacterium | reverse complement strand
CGCTCATCAGCACGACCGCGCCTGCCCCGTCGGACATCTGCGAGCTGTTGCCCGCCGTCACGGTGCCGCGAACGGCGAATGCCGGCTTGAGCTTCGCCAACGCCTCGGGCGACGTGTCGCGGCGCGGACCTTCGTCGTTGACCGCTTCGCGCGAGACGACTTTCACTTCAGCCTGGTGCAGGTCGGGAAGGCGCTCGCGAACGGTATACGGCGTCACCTCTTCGCGGAATTCGCCGCTCTCGATCGCGTGCACGGCGCGGCGGTGACTGTCGGCGGCATACAGATCCTGGGCTTCGCGGCTGATCTTCCACTGCGCCGCGACTTTTTCGGCGGTGATTCCCATGCCGTAGGCAATGGCCACGTTCTCGTCGCGCTCGAAGATCGACGGATTGAAGCTCGGCTTGTTGCCGCCCATCGGCACCATGCTCATGCTTTCGGTTCCGCCGGCGATCATCACGTCGGCCTCACCGAGCCGGATCCGATCGGCGGCCAGCGCAACCGCCTGCACGCCGGAAGAACAAAAGCGGTTGATCGTCATTCCGGAGACGTTGTCCGGGAAACCCGCCAGCAGCAGACCCACGCGGGCGACGTTCATCCCCTGCTCGGCTTCGGGCATCGCACAGCCGACGATCACGTCCTCCACCGCGGCTGCGTCGAGCCCCGGACACTGCCCCATCGCGGCCTTGAGCACGTGCGCGAGCATGTCGTCCGGCCTCACGTTCCTGAACATGCCGCGAGGCGCTTTGCCCACCGGAGTGCGGGTGGCGGCGACGATGTAGGCTTCCTGGATTTGTCTGGTCATGGTTTGGTTCCGTGAATGGTAAATGGTGAATCGCGCTGCGCGTCATGAACGATTTACGATTGACGATTTACCAATTACGACCAGCCGCTCAGTTTCTGAGCGGCTTCCCGTTCTTCAGCATGTGCTCGATCCGTGCCTGGGTCTTCTCTGTTGCGAGCAGAGCCATGAAGTGGCGGCGCTCGATCTCGAGGAACCACTGCTCGTCGACGAGGCTTCCACCTTCGATGTCGCCGCCGCACATCACTTCAGCGACTTTGGAACCGATCAGGTAATCGTGCTCGGAGATGTGTCCGCCCGCGAGCATGTTCACGATGAAAGCCCTGATCGTGCCGATCGCATTCCGTCCCGCGACGGGGATCGCGTTCTGCTTGAGCGGCGGACGGTAACCCGCCTCGGCAAGTGCGCGAAGCTGCGCTTTGGCGACGTGCAGCAGCTCGTAGCGGTTCATCACGATCGTGTCGGTAGGACGCAGGTAGCCGATTTCGCGCGCGTGCTCGGCGCTCCGGCCGACTTGCGCCATGGCGACCGCCTTGAAGTATCTCTGGATGAACGGCCCGATGTCGCCGCCCTTCGCTTCGACCGCCGCGCGCATCGCGAATTCCTTGCACCCGCCGCCCGCAGGCAACAGTCCGACCCCGACTTCGACCAGCCCGATATAGCTTTCGAGCGTCGCCACCGCGCGGTCGGCGTGCATGATGAACTCGCACCCGCCGCCGAGCGCAAGGCCGTCGACCGCGGCAACGGTCGGGATCATCGAGAACTTCAGCGCCTGCGTCGTCTCCTGAAACTGCTCGACGAGCTGCTCGACTTCGGCGAGACGCCCCGCCATCAACTGGTCGGCGACCCCGAGCTGGCGCGCGGCTTTGAGCGCGAGCGACTCGGCTTCGCGCCGCACGTTCCTGACGAGCTTGCCGAACGCCGAAGGCTGCCGCTTTTCTGCGCTCGTCTGCGTCTTCTTCAGGTTCGCGCCGACCGAGAACGGCGGCTCGGTCTGCCAGACGACGAGGCCGAGATAGTTGCGCTCGGCCTCGGAGATCGCGCGCTGGACGCCTTCGAGCACGTCGCCGCCGATCGCGTGCATCTTCGACTTGAAGCTGACGATTGCGATGTCGTCGCCGGTGTGCCAGCAGCGGACCGCGTCGGTTTCGAAAATCGTCTCGCCGTATCGCACCTCTTCGCCGACGAGGGTCGGCGGGAAAGGCTGTCTGCGGTAGACCGGAAGCGCAGACCGCGGCTCATAAGCGTTGGCGGCAGGTGAATAAGACCCTTGCGGTGCGTGGACGCCGGTGCGCCCGGGCTCGGTGACCCACGCGGGGAGCGACACGGCTGCCATCGCCTTGCCTGCCGCGACGTCGGCGGCGATCCAGCCCGCGATGCGCTGCCAGCCCGCGGCCTGCCAGATCTCGAGAGGCCCGCGGTCCCAGCCGAAACCCCAGCGTATGGCGAAGTCGAGATCGCGCGCGTTGTGCGCGATCTCGGCGAGGTGAACGGCGCAGTAATGAAAAGCGTCCCGGTAGATCGACCAGAGGAATTGCGCCTGCGGGGCGTCGCTCGCGTGCAACTGCTCGAAGCGCTCGGCGATGTCCTTGTTCTTGAGGATCTCGACAACCTTCTCGTCGGCACGCCCGTCGGAAGGCCGGTAGCCGCCGGTCGCGGTGTCCAGGACGTGGATGTCCTTGCCGACCTTCTGGTAGACGCCGCGTCGCGTCTTCTGCCCGAGCGCGCCTTCCGCGATGAGCGTCTTCAGCCACGCCGGCACGTCGTAATACGGATACCACGGGTCGCTCGGGAGGGTCTCCTTCATCGTGTTCACGACGTGCGCGAAGGTGTCGAGCCCGACCACGTCGGCCGTGCGGAAGGTCGCGCTCTTCGGGCGACCGATCAGTGCGCCGGTCAGCGCGTCGACGGTCTCGAAACCGATCCCGAGGCGCTGCGCGTGGTATACGGTCGCGAGCAGGGAGAACACGCCGACGCGGTTCGCAATGAAGTTCGGCGTGTCTTTCGCGCGGATGACGCCTTTGCCGAGCGTCGTGACGAGAAACTCTTCGAGATCTTCGAGGAGTGCAGGCTCGGTGCTCAACGCCGGGATGAGCTCGACGAGATGCATGTAGCGCGGCGGATTGAAAAAGTGCACCCCGCAGAATCGGCGCCGCATTTGCGCCGGAAACGATTCGGCGAGCGTATTGATCGACAGCCCCGAAGTGTTGCTCGCGAAAATCGCGTGCTCGCCGATGTGCGGCGCGACCTTGCGGTACAGATCGGCCTTCCAGTCGAGGCGCTCCGAGATCGCCTCGATGACGAGGTCGCATTCCTTCAGCAGGTCGAGGTGCTGCTCGTAATTCGCCGGCTGTATTTGCGCGGCACGCGACGGCACCGCGAGCGGGCTCGGCTCGAGCTTGCGCAGATTGTCGATCGCCTTGAGGACGTTGCCGTTGGAGTCCCCCTCTTTGGCGGGGAGCTCGTACAGCAGCACGGGAACGTTGGCGTTGGTGAGGTGCGCAGCGATCTGCGCGCCCATCACGCCGGCGCCGAGCACCGCGGCTCTGCGCACTATGAACGGTCGGCGGGACATGGATGGATGGACCTCGGGGAAGTGACCGATTCTAACATGGGCACCCCCGACAGCTCAGCGCCGGGACACCTGCAAGCTCGTGCAGCGCGATAAGAAAAGGGCGGCCGCAGCCGCCCTTTTCGATTACACAGGAACGCCTTAGAACGCGTACCGAGCTTGCGCGCTGATGATGTCGACCTGGTTGCTGTAAGTGCCGAGGAGATTGTTCTTGCCTGCGCACGCTGCGGGATTCGCTGCGGCCTGCGCCGCGTTGCACAGGTTCATGCTCGCGTCCTTGACGAAGAGATGCGCGTATCCGAAGTCGAATGCGAGCTGCTTCGACATGCGGTACTGCGCACCGATCGCCAGCCATATACGGTCCTGGTCGGGCACCCGCGGCGTGCGATCCGCATCGGGCACCGGGGACTGGTCGTAAGCAGTGCCGAAACGCAACGTCCACATATCGTTGTAGTGGTAGTTCGCGCCGACTCCGACACGCCAGGTGTCCTTCCAGTTGAGCGGGGTCGTCGAGAGCAGCGCGCCACTGGTGCGAAAGACGTCGAGCGACTTCAGCGTGCTCCAGTCGGTCCAGCTCACATCGGCCAGCAGGTCCCACTGCGGATTGATCTTGTGGAAGAGGTTGAGCGAGGCGATTGCGGGAAGCTTGATGCTCGCGCGAACGGGCCCGTCCGGTATGGCGGCAGCGAGCAGGGCCGGGCGATTGCTGAAAGTCACCGTGCCTTCGAGGGTGTACTTGATCGATGAGCGATACGCAGCTCCGATGCGGGTGTTCGGGCTGAGATCGAGCATGACCCCGAGGTTATAGCCCCACGCGCCGTCGTCGCCCTCGACTTTGGCGATGCCCTCGGTCCCCGGTCCGCCGATCGCGGCAAGCAGCCCGGCACCGCCGGCGCCGAAAGCCGCTGCGCTGTAGTTCACTGCGTTGCTCAGAGTCGCATCCGCACGCTGGTAGTTGATCCCCGCACCGAGCGATACGGCTTCGTTTACTTTCCACGCGATGCTGGGGTTCACGTTGATCGTCTTCAAGTCCGACTCGATCGCGTGGAAGCGCCCGACCCACGTCGGGTCGTACTCGGTCTTCAGGCCGAACGGGGCGTTCACGCCGACGCCAACGAAGAGCTGCGGCGTGAGCTGCCAAGAGAGGTATGCGTTCGGCACGAAAGCCCAGTCGCCGGCGTCGCCGCCGTTGCCGCCGAGGCTCGTCTGCGCCGGCGCCAACGTGGAGCCCGTGTTCGTGAATTTCGCCGAAGGCTTGATCGCGTTGAGCGCGCCGACTGCGTTGCGTCCCGGCAGCTTGGTCATTCCGGCGGGATTGAAGAACACGGTGCTGGCGTCCTGCGCCGAAGCGCCCTGGCCCGCGTAGGCGTTGCCCAGACCGCTCGCGCTCTGCTCGAGCAGCTGGAAGGCCGAGGCCCCCGCGGTGCCGGCACCGCCCGCAAGCGCCGCCGCAACAGCCCACGTCGTGACGCGTTTTTGTGTTTCGATCATCGCTACCTCCTCCTTGTCCGGCGTGCCTCACGGCGCGTTTTGTTCTGAGCCCGGTCATCTTACGCCGCGAGTCGTGCTTTCCACCCGAAAAACCCGCTTATGCACGAGTCATTGTTGCGCGGATACAACACGCGGCCTCCTGTTATCGTCGACTGCGACGTAGGTCAGGACCGCCTCAGTCACTTTCGAGCCGCTGTCGGCCTCGCGGTGCTGCGCGTAAACCTCGACGCTCACGGTGATCGAGGTGCGACCGATGCGCACCACTTCGGCATACAGGCTGACCACGTCGCCGACGAAAACCGGCTGCTTGAACACGAACGAGTTCACCGCGACAGTCGCCACCCGCCCTTTGGCGACGCGCATCGCCGGCACCGCGCCGGCCAGATCGACCTGCGCCATGATCCAGCCACCGAAGATGTCTCCGGTGTGATTCGCGTCGGCGGGCATGGGAATGACGCGCAGCGTCGGCTCGCGGTCGACAGGGAGAGGGGTGATGGAGCGAGGGTCGGGCATACCGAGTGTTTAGTGCTGAGTGCTTAGTGTTTAGTTAAATGACCGCAATGTCGACGCAGTGGGGTGTTGAGCCAAGTAAACACTCAACACTAAACACTGCGCGCGTGCGCGCTAATGTCCCGCATACATCAGGTCGATCTCTGCGTTGAAACGCTCGACCACCTTCACGCGCTTCAACTTCAACGTCGGGGTCATGAGGCCGTTCTCGACCGTCCATGGCTCGAACGTGACGACGGTGCGGCGCACCTGCGCGTAACCGGGAAAGCTCTTCAGCTGCTGCGCAACGCGCGAGAGGACCATATCGTGCGCCGCCTTGTCGCCCAAAGCGTGGGCATCCGCAGACAAACCGCTGGCCGTGCAGACCTTTTGCCAGTACTCACGGTTGAGCACCGCGACCACGCTGAGGTAAGGCCTGGCTTCGCCGAGGAGCAGGACCTGGTCGAACAGCGGGTCCCGGGCAATCGCCGCCTCCACGTCCACCGCCGATATTTTCTCTCCGTTGGACATGACGATGATTTCCTTCAGCCGCCCTGTGATGTACACGTGCCCCCCCTCGTCGATGCGCGCGGTGTCGCCGGTGTTGAGCCAGCCGTCAGCGGTCATGATCTGACGCGTCGCGTCGGGGTTGTCCCAGTAGCCGAGCATCACATTAGGGCCTTTGACGAGCAGGGCGTTGTGCTCGCCGATTTTCACCTGCACCCCCGGTAGCGGCACGCCGACGCTCGCGGGGATATTGTCCCGGGGCGAGTTGGCGCACGCGACCGGCGAGGACTCCGTCATCCCGTAGCCCTGAAGAACCGGAAGTCCCAGACCGATGAACACCCTCGAGATGTCCGGCGGCAGCGCCGCGCCGCCCGAGAGCGCCGCGCGCAGACGGCCGCCCAGGCGTGCAAGCACTTTGCTCGCGACGAGCTTTTGCAGCACGGGCCACAGCAGAAAGGACGCTTTCCACGGCCCGCGCCCCTGCGCGTGCTCGAACCGGGCATAACCCACTTCGACCGCGAGCATGAAGAGCTTCTTGCGCGAAGGCGGTCCCTCGTCGAGCTTCGCGCGTATCGCGCCCCAGACCCGCTCGTAAATGCGGGGCACCGAGACGAGCACCGTCGGGTGGATGGTCTGCAGATCTTCACTGAGCAGCGGTATCGAGCGGGCGTAGGCGGTGCACGAGCCCGCCATCATCGTGAGGTAGTAGCCGCACGTGCGCTCGAAGGTATGCGAAAGCGGCAGGAAAGACAGGAAGACGTCGTCGAAAGTCGTCGCCATGACTTCCAGGCAGCCGTATACGTTCGACAGGATATTGTGGTGCGAGAGCATCACGCCCTTGGGGCGGCCTGTCGTCCCCGACGTATACACGATCGTCGCGAGCGCGTTCGAGTCGCGCGACTCGTGGCGCGTCTCACCCGCAGACTGCGGCAGCCAGTCCGAGATCGACTTCACCCGCGAGTCGGCAGGACGGCCGGCGAAATCCTTCACCGCGACCATCCGGACCAGAGCGCCGAGCTGCTCCCGGACTTCGGCGAGCGCATTCCACTGCTCGTCGCCCTCGAACAGCAAGACCCGGCAGCCCGCATTGTTCAGGATGTAGGCGATGTTCTCCGGGCGATCCTGGGTGTAGAGCGGGACGACGATGAGGCCCAGACCGAGCGCGGCAATGTCGCACATCACCCACTCGGGGCAGTTGCGCAGCATGATCGCGACGCGGTCTCCGGCTTTGAGGCCGTCACGCTCGAGCGCTGCCTGCCAGCGGGCGACCTGCCGGTTCACGTCAGCCCACGTAAGGCTCAGCCACGATGCGCTGCGCTCGTCGAAATGGCGATAGGCGACGACATCGGGCGTGCGGCTTGCGCGTTCGCGAAAAAGCCCGTCGAGCGTAACTGCCGCCTCGACGGTAATCACGTGGACGGCGTCGGTTGCTGGCATTTCGTTCCTCCTCGATCGTTGCGGCTTTTTTGTCGGTCGTGCTTACGCCTGTATGCGGTACGCGGTGTGTTCAGTTCAGATGCGCTCGGCGACATGCAGCGCTTCGAAGCTGACCGGCTGCGTGGTCTGGTAGATCTCGGTCCTGCCGAGGTCCTTCGGGAAATCGTCGACCATGATCGCGCTCCTGCGAAGCCGCCGTGCGCGCTCGAGCGTGTCCGCTTCCGCTGGGGTGATGATGCCGTGCTCGAGTGCCCGGCGCATGTCGTCGCCGGCCGCGCCCGCAGCGAGCATGCCGCGCTTGCGCGCCTCACCGAGCTTGCGCTCGATCGGCTCGGCCTCGACGCTTGCTTCGAGTGCGGCTTCGAGTGCCGCGAGCGGGCCGTCGGCGCCGATGTACATGCCGCTCGTGAGCCGGTTCCTCGCCGGACCCGGGCTCAGCGCGAGCTCGCTCACACGGTGGCCGACAAGGTCTCGAGGGGAGAGAAACTCGCGCCCCCACGGAAACACGATGAAGCGCAGCAGCGCCGGGATGAGCGCGCCGGGCAGATTCCGGAAAAGACCGTAGAACGCGTCTTCGGTGCGCGAGAGCGCGTCCTGCATCGACCAGTGCAGGAGCGGCAGGTCTTCCCCGGGCCTGCCGTCGTCCTCGAAACGCTTCAGCGC
>JAQGMV010000037.1 GCA_028292225.1 Betaproteobacteria bacterium | reverse complement strand
TCCTCACCGGCACCTCCTTCATGGTCTCGCAAACCGACCTGCTGTGGCCTCCGGGCGTGCCCGCCGGGCTTGCCGTGCTCGCCATCGCCCAGATGGGGGTTCACCTGGTATTTTTCCTGCACATCGGTACCGGGCCGGATAACACCAATACGGTGCTCGCGCTCGCCTTCGGCGTCCTGATCGTGGCGCTCGTCGTGAGCGGCTCGCTCTGGATCATGGCCAATCTCAATGCGAACATGATGTCGCCATCCGAGCTGATGCAGATGCAGCGATAGCCGCAACCCGGCGATCGCGGTCAACCGCAACGGGCATCGCGTTCTGCGGGCCGGGGGACGCAGCGAACGCAGTCGCAGGATCGACTCGGGCACGAGAACCCCGCCGTCACGAGCCGACTCCTGCGCGAGGTGCTCGCGTCATCAGCATGTTCCGCAAGAACTGCACCACCACGGCCGTTGCGATGTTGAGCGCCAGCGCCAGCAATCCGGTGTAAATCGTGTAGTGCTCGCCCCCAATGGCGAAGGTGTGCACCGGCTTCACGCCATCCATGAAAGCCAGCGTGGTACCGCCTGCCAGACCCGCGGCCCAGCCCAGGAACAATGCGGGTGCGCGAAACCAGTTGAAAAACAGTCCGAAGACCACTGCGGGAAAGGTCTGCAGGATGCAAATGCCCCCGAGCAGTTGCAGGTCCAGCGCAAACTGCGTCGGCAGATACAGGATGAACGCCAGTGCGCCGAGCTTGACGACGAGGGAGACGATCTTGGCGACCTTTGCCTCGCCGGCGGGCGTCACGTCCGGCTGCACGTAGGCCTTCCAGAAATTGCGTGTGAATATATTTGCCGCGCCGATCGACATCACCGCCGCGGGCACCAGTGCGCCGATCGCGATCGCCGCAAACGCAAAACCCGCGAACGAGGCAGGGAACAGCGCGTTGAACAAGGCCGGCACCACCTCGTTGTTGCTGCGGATATCGAGCCTGGCGGCGTAGGCCATGTAACCCAGCAACGCGATAAGACCGAGCAGCACCGTGTAGGCCGGCAGAAAGACCGCGTTCCTGCGGATCGTGTCGGCGCTCCTGGCGGCGAAGATACCGGTCAGTGTGTGGGGATACATGAAAGCCGCAAGCGCGGACCCGAGCGCGAGGCTTGCATAAGGCAGCAGCTGTTGCGGCTGCAGGGTCAGCCCGGTCGCCCCGCCCTTGGCGGCGAACGCCGCGCCCGCCGAAGCGAACACCGCGCTATAACCGCCCAGCTTCGCCGGCACGAGCACCACCGCTACCAGCACGACTATGTAGATCATGACGTCCTTCACGAAGGCGATCAACGCGGGCGCACGCAAACCGGCTGAGTAGGTATAGAGCGCGAGAATGACGAAGGCGGCCGCCAGCGGCAGCTCTCCGGTCAGGCCGAGGGCCTTGATGACGACCTCCATGCCGACCAGCTGTAACGCGATGTACGGCATGGTGGCCACCACGGCGGTGACGGCCACCGCAAGTTCGAGGGCGCGTGAACCATAACGCCCGTACACGACGTCGGCAGCGGTCACATGGCCGGCTTTGTGGGCTGCATCCCAAAGGCGCGGCATGATGATGAACACGATCGGGTAGACGAGGATGGTGTACGGGAGCGCAAAGAACCCGTAGGCGCCCACCGCATAGACCAGCGCTGGAACGGCGATGACGGTGTAGGCGGTGTAGAAATCGCCCCCGACCAGAAACCAGGTGATCCACGCACCGAAGTTGCGGCCGCCCAGCCCCCACTCATCGAGATGTGCTTTTTTCTTTTCGCCTTGCTGCCAGCGTGACGCGGCAAAACCGAGCACCGTGACCAGAACGAAGAAGAAGACGAAAACCGACAGCGCCGTCCAGTTGATGGCACGGGGCATTACTCGTCACCTTTCCTGCGACCCTGGCGATAGACCAGCCAGATCAGCAGCGAAGTAACCGGCACCCACAGCAACTGATACCAGTAAAAGAAGGGGACTCCGAACAGCGCCGGCAGCTCGTGGTTATAGAACGGTACCCACAGCAGTGCGATGAAAGGCAGTACAAGCAGAATCCGCATGTTGCGGCGTCGGAACTTTGGACGACATTGATTTCAGCGTGCCGCCGGGTCTGCAAGGAATGCCGGATCGAATCACTTTCATGACCGATCGACTCAATTCTTCTTCTCCATTCACTGCTGCGACGCACAGCGAACGAATCGTGTAATCAAGCGAGCACATTCCCTCCGAAGGCAGCGTGATCCTCGCGATCATCGAACTGAGTCCCTGGGGCATTCTTCTGCGCCTCGCGTCCGCCTAAGCTCCCACGACGAACAGCAATATCACGACGATCGCGACCGGTTGCAGTCATCAATGGGAGGCAGCTATGGGAAAGAATCTGATAGCGGCAGCGATCGGGAGCGCGTTCGTTGCGCCGGTCGTCGCGTCTGCTGCTGACGGGACAGGCTCCAGCACGGTCCAGATTTTCGGCACGATCTGGATGGAGTATGCGGTCCACGTCAACCAGGGCCGGAGTGCAGCCCCCGGAACACCGGATCTCTCCCGCACGGACTTCCTGCAAACGACGCCGTACAGCGAGATCGGCATCAAAGGGGAAGAAAAACTCGGCGGTGGCCTGTCGGCGTGGTTCCAGTGCGCGTCGACCGCTGACATACGCGGCGAGAGCCAGAATGGCTGGTGCAGCCGTAACAGCGCACTCGGCCTGAAAGGCGGGTTCGGCAGCGTCTATATCGGAAACTGGGACACACCGTTCAAACGCACGACAACCCCCACCATTTTTGTCGGTGCCAACGATCTTGGCGTTTGGGGCGCAACGTTCCTGCTGGCCGGCGACAATACGACTGACGCTGTCGGCGCCAACCGCGCCGATTTCAGGAAGCGTCAGAACAACAGCATCAACTATGACAGCCCGGACTTCGGCGGCTTCCAGGTGATGGGTGCGTTCAGCTCGTCGCAAGCCTCGACGGGCACACTCAGCGGCGCGGCGAACAGCAAGCCGCGGGTGTGGTCGCTGGGCGGGCAATACACTTCCGGCCCGCTCTATGTTTCGGGCGCATACGAAGAGCATAGAGACTACGCGGGCGCGGCCGGACCGAGCAACAGCAGGGACAGGGGCTGGCAGCTCGGTGCTGCGTACACCGTGGGCCCGGTGCGGGTTGGCGGTCTATACACGCGCCAGAAGTTCGATGTGGTCGGCGGCGACGTCACGGCGAAGGCATGGCACGCGGGTGTGTACTGGACGATCGCCGGACCTCACGGGCTCAAGGCTGCTTACACGCAGGCCGGCAATATGGGCGGCGTTCCCGGAGTGCTCATAGGCACTGTGAGTGGTCCCGGGTATCGGCCGGCCCCGGCGCCGGGCGTCGATACCGGGGCCAAGCTCTACCAGATCCGGTACGTTTACAACTTCTCGAAGCGCACCGAGTTCAACGCGGGTTACGTCAGGCTGCACAACGACAGTGGCGCGGCGTACAACCTTGGCGGCCTCAATGCTGCGCACGCCAACGGCGAGAGCCAAAGCGCATGGGCCTTTGCCATGCGTCACTCGTTCTGATGGGACAGGACTGCTCCGGCGTCGTCGAAACCACGGGCGACGGGGCGGCTCAGCGTTCCTGTTTTTTCTCCAGCTGGCGCAGCCGCGGGAGGACATCCCGGCCATAGCCTTCGAGGAACGCGCGTTGGTCCGGGCCTGCGCAGTGGAAGATCAGATGATTGAAACCCAGGTCGATATACCGCTGGGCCCATTCGATGTGATCGCCAGGATCGGGGGAGATGCATACGGATTGTCTTACCGTGTCCGAGCCTACGGCCTTGCCGTTTTCTTCCGACAGGGCCGGCGTGTAGATTCTCTCTGTAAATAAGGCCGGCACGAACGTACCGGCCCAATAGTCCTTTCTGTGCCCGATAGCGGCCTGTTCATCATCGGTATACGCGACGCCGATCTCCACCATACGCGTCATCTCCCCCGGATCTCTGCCCGCCTCCCGCGCGCCGGCGTCGAAGCTTTCGATGATTTCGCGGTACGTATCGGGATCTTTACCACCCACCGTGACGAGCCCGTCGCCGTATTTACCGGCAAAGCGCGCGCTGTTCGGAACCATCGTCGAGATGTAGAGCGGAACGGGCTTGGCAGGCCGGGTATACAGCTTCGCCTGCCGGGTCTGGTAGTAATTGCCCCGATGCGTGACCTTCTCTCCGGCCCACAACGCGCGGATCAGCTCGATCGCCTCGGCCATTTGCTCCTGCCGCACGTTGTAACCTGGCCATTGCCCGGTGCTCGAGTACTCGTTCAGGGCTTCACCGGTGCCGACGCCAAGATAGAAGCGTTCGGGCGCCATACAGGCCATCGTGGCTGCCGCCTGCGCAATTACAGCGGGATGGTAGCGCAGCGTGGGACACGTGACGCCGGTGCCCAGGACTATCCTGCGGGTCCTGGCGGCTACGGCTCCGAGCCAGCTCCAGACGAAGCATGCCTGGCCGCGTTCGCTCCATGGATGAAAATGATCGCTCGCATCGATCGAATCAAAACCAGCCTGTTCCGCGGCGACCGCATAATCGAGAAGCTCGTCCGGCGGATATTGTTCCGTCCCCGCTTTCCAGCCCAGCTGCAACATGTCGCCCTCCCTCTCGCTCGATCATCCGGCTGCAAAGCCTCAAGATGCGCGAAGCAAGCAGGCCCCGTGCCGCCCGCAATCGTCAGGGCTGGGCGCCATCCACGTGAGGCTTGTTCAGGTCGTCCCTAACCTCGTCGAGCCCCGCGGGAACACCGCGTCCACCGTGCGGCCGTTTCTGAGCTGGCATTTGCCCTGCCCGCCGCCGGTCATCCCGTCGACCGGCGTGTTGAGATGGAAGGTGCACCGCATGCGTTGTCCATCCGCATCCTGAAGGGTCGCGGTCACGCGGTCCGAGTACTCCGTCGCGAATGCATCCATCGGGAACGGTCCCCAGCCGTCCCAGTCGTTCCAGCCCGCACCCCATGCGCTCCAGCCGCGGTCCCACTCGAATCCCTGCGTACTCACCTGGTGCGTGATCTGCAGGTAAGAACCCGAGTAGGTCTTCCCATCGTCCAGCGTCGCCGACATCGTTCCGCTGGTGCCACCATTGGTGCTTTTCCATGAGAAGTTGACCGGGGCGCCTCCCGGAGCGACCGAACCGCTTCCGGTGCCGATGGACGTGCATGCGCTCATCAGTGCGATACCGGCGCACAACAGAGTCGACAGCGCGACGCGGAGCGCCCCGCACTGCGTCGACGTCTCGAATGGTGATCCTTTTCTGAGCATGGTGATCCTTTCCGAGTCACATGTAATGATGCGTCGATGTGCCGGGACGGAGACTATCGGTGCCCGCCGCCGCCCTCGTGTCCGCCGCCTTCGTGACCGCCTTCGGAGGCGCCCTCGTGGCCACCTTCATGGCCGCCTTCGAAGCCGCCTTCGCGGCCGCGCTCGAAGCCGCCTGCGGGGCGCTCTTCATGGAAGGCCCGGTGGAAGCGTCCATCGGCGAGGTCTCCCTCAAAGAAGACACCGTCGCCGCCACCGTAATAGCCGCCGGGCGGCCCGTCATACGCACAGCCGCTTGCCAGTGCCACGCTCGCAGCGATCAGGCCTCGAACGATCGCCTTACGCCGATCCGCTGTCACCCACCCGGAGACGCTGCACCCGTGCGTGGCGGCGGGAGTAGATTCAAGAAGCTCGCTTTTCATCATTGATCCTTTCGGCAAGAAGCAATGAGAGCGCTTCTCGCGGTGAGTGAACTGGAAGGCGGCCTTTTCAGGTCGCGAAACGGTCGGTTGACAGCGCGCGGGCATCCGGGCGGCGGGCGCGCTTCGCGTCCAGACTCAGCTCTCCGGCACCGAACGCGATCACATACAGGAATCCGCCCATGATGGTGATGTTCTTCATGAATTCGATCATCTGATCCTGTATCTGACCCGGGGGAGCAGACCAGAACTCATGAAAGAGCAGTGTGACCCCTGTGAAGATCAGCAAAGCCGTGGCCGCCCATCTCGTCTTCCAACCGAGCAGCAGCATGATGCCGCCGATCATATCGACCGCCATCGCTCCGAGAGCCAGCAGGTGCGGAACGGGAAGTCCCACACTGGCTATAAGCCCCGCAGTTCCATAGAAACCGACAGGTTTTCCGGCGCCGGATAACAGGAACATCGCCGAGAGTAGAACCCGTCCCAACAAAGGAATGACCGACTGCATCGCGCTGCTCCTTTCCGTCTCGAGCGAGAGCACCCGTAATCGGAAGATGTGTGCCCGGCCTCAAGCTGATCCCGCGTTACGTCACACGACCAGCATACGACGCGCGGAGCGGATCCTTGAACGCTGCGCGGCGCAACAGGATGTTCGCGCGGATCAATTGTCATTGCCGCGCCGACGCACATCGAGTCGACGTGATCGCTTCCAGTGCGCTTTCGGTTGATTCGTGCAGACACCGGATTGAGCCGCGGTGATCTTCACCCGACTCGCCGCCCGCGCGACGATCGACGCTCGAGAACTCTCCCGAACGGAGCGAATCATGAAAACCATGCACACGATAGCCGGCACGCTGGCCGGCTCCATGATCCTTACATCGCTGGTCTTCGCTGCCGGAAATGCCGTTGCCCAGTCCGCCGCTGCAGTCAAGGAGGACCAGGTGCAAACGAAGGCGGACGACTCGGCGCTCGCTCGCGAAAGAGCGCGGCTGCGGGTCGACGAGAGGACGCTGGGAGCGGATACGCGCTCCGGAAGAACGGCAGCGGAATCTCCGGATGAGGACAAGGTGTACAAGGACCGTCAGGCCATCAAGGGCGAGAAGAGCGACCTCGCAGGCGACAAGCCCGGTTCGCTGCAGGAGCGCTCGGACAGGAACGCCGTGCAGCGCGAACAGGCGAATCTCAAGGCCGACACGAATACCTGGGCAGCGGACGCCAGGTCCGGAAAAATGGCGGCGGAGTCCACGGATGCGGAAAAGATCTACAAGGACCAGCAGGCCATCAAGGGCGAGAAGAGCGCGATCACGTCTGATCGGGCGAAACTGAACGGCGATCGGAAGAACTGAGCTCGCCATGACATTTGGCCGCGCTTCCCTCGCATGGCTGATTTGCGCGGTGTCGGCCGTCAATGCCGCTGCCCAGGAGCCGACCGTCCTGACGCTCACTCGCGAACACGTCGGCACTGATTGCGTCGTCGGGCCGGTGACCAGCGAGCGCGATCTGCTGGCGTGGGCGGTGGAAAAGCCGTGGCGGGAAAACAAGACGATATGGGGCGGCCTCACGCCGGGGACCTATCCTGCCACGGCGACCTACCGCGCAGGCACCGGCATCGAGCTCGCTTTCAGCGATCTGCCCGATCAGCCCGCGTCGGTGCTGGTATTGGGTGCGCGCACCGCGAACGGCGCAGGGCGCGTTGCCATCGGCCCCGACATCGCCGGCAACTGCCGGGTGAAATCAGGCAAGAGCTATCCCCACGCGGCCGCGCGGTTGGCACAACGCGTCTTCGGCGCCCTGAAACCCGAGAATGGGCAATCGGCCGAGCTGCGCGTACGGGTGGCGGATCGTTGAACGCCATGGACAAAAAGCACCAGTTCTCGCTCTGGTATTTCGTCATCGCGTTTCTCGCCCTAGTAACGCTCCAGGATTACCTGGCGCCGGGGCGGGTGAATAACCTGCCCTATAGCGACTTCAGGACGCTGCTGCAGGCGGGAAAGGTGGCTGATGTCGTCGTCGGCGACACGTTCATCACGGGAACGTTGATGAACCAGGACATTCCGGAACCCGTCTCGGCCCAGACCACCGCTCGCCTGAGCACGCTCGCAAAAGGCTCCCATCCGTTTACGGTCGTGCGCGTGAACGATCCGGGCCTCGTACAGGAGCTCGAATCGGCGAAGGTGATCTTCGGAGGCCAGCTTCAGAATAAGTGGCTGCCCGCCCTCCTGTCCTGGATTGTGCCTGCGCTGATCTTCTTCGCCATCTGGAGCTTCCTGGCAAAGCGCATGGCCGGTCAGCAGGGCCTGGGCGGCATCGGCGGCTTCATGTCGATAGGCAAGAGCAAAGCCAAGGTGTACATGGAGACGGACACCAAGATCACGTTCGGGGACGTCGCGGGCGTCGACGAAGCCAAGGAAGAGCTGCGGGAAGTCATCGGCTTCCTCAAAGACCCCGCGCTTCATGGCCGGCTCGGCGGTCGCGTCCCCAAGGGCGTACTCCTGATCGGACCGCCGGGCACGGGGAAGACCCTGCTCGCACGCGCCGTCGCGGGTGAAGCCGGCGTTCCGTTCTTCTCGATCAACGGGTCGGAGTTCGTGGAGATGTTCGTGGGCGTCGGGGCCGCACGGGTGCGGGACCTCTTCGAACAGGCGCGCAAGACCGCGCCGGCGATCATTTTCATCGACGAGCTCGATGCGCTGGGACGCGCGCGCGGCACGTCCGCATTCGGCGGACACGACGAAAAGGAGCAGACGCTCAATCAGCTTCTCTCCGAAATGGACGGCTTCGATTCGGGTGTGGGCCTCGTGCTGCTCGCAGCGACCAACCGGCCGGAGGTACTCGACCCGGCGCTGCTGCGTGCCGGCCGTTTCGATCGCCAGGTGCTGGTCGATCGGCCGGACCGCAAGGACCGGATCCAGATCCTCGAGGTGCACCTGAAGAAGGTGCGGCTCGGACCGGACACCGATACCGGACAGATCGCAGCGCTGACGCCGGGCTTCAGCGGCGCGGATCTCGCAAACCTGGTCAACGAGGCCGCTTTACTGGCGACGCGCCGCGGCGCCGAAGCCGTGAGCCTCGATGACTTCACCGCCGCCGTGGAGCGGATGGTCGCAGGCCTGGAAAAGCGCAACCGGCTTTTGAACCCGCTCGAGCGCAGGGTCGTCGCCTATCACGAGATGGGGCATGCCCTCGTGGCGCTCTCGCTGCCCGGCGTGGACACCGTGCACAAGATATCGATCATCCCACGCGGGATCGGGGCGCTGGGCTACACCATACAGAGACCGACCGAGGACCGGTTCCTCATGACGCGCGAGGAGCTCGAAAACAAGATGGCCGTGCTGCTGGGCGGTCGCGCTTCGGAGCGCCTCGTCTTTGGCCATCTGTCGACCGGGGCGGCGGATGACCTCGCCAAAGTCACCGATATCGCGCGGAGCATGGTGATGCGCTACGGAATGGAGGAAAAGCTCGGGCACGTCGCCTATGAATCCGCAAGCCCGCGTTTCCTCGACGTGCCGGAAATCCTGCCGCGCGAGCGCCAGTTCAGCGAGGAAGTGGCGCGCGAGATCGATCGTGCCGTGAAAGCGATCATCGATGAAGCTTTCCGCAAGGCGCACCACGCTCTCTTCCGGAACCGGCGCGTGCTCGATCTCGGCGCGGAGCAGCTGCTGCAGAAGGAAACGCTCAACGAAGACGAGTTGAAAGCGCTTGCAAACGAAGTCCGTCACGTGGAGCGCAGCGGTTCCCGCGCCGCATCTGAAAGCCACGCGGCCGGGTAGCAGCGGGACGTCACGCCATCGGATCGCCGATGCGTTTGAGCGTCGACGACACATAGGCATACGGCGGTATCTCGAGAGGGGTGGGCGCCGGCATGTTCGTGAAGACGAACGTGAGGCCAAGAGCGCTGACAAAGGTAACGACGACGAAACGCTCACGTGCGGGCCGGCAAGGCTTTCTGTCGATGCCGAGCTGTGCGGTCCAGCGCACCGACGGCGTTGCCGAGCTTTTTGAAGGCGCGGGCGGCTTCATCACCCGCCCAGATCGCACCCGAGACGAGCCTGTTTCCCAGTGACCGCGTGTGGTCGCGGGCCGCCGAAACGCCTGCCTTCGCTTCTCCCCCGGTCCGGCCCGCAGCGCTTTCCAGGCTGTGGGCTGCCGCCTTGGCCCTGAGCATCTGCGACACGAGGGCGTCCGGGTACAGCGCCATCGGCGCGAGCATCTGGTCGAGCTGTTCCCGATCGAATACTTGCCGCGGCGGCGACGTAGCCGTAGATGCAGGAAGAGCGATCTGCGTGATCTGCGCGAGTGCGAGCGGTGAATGGACGAGCGCGCACACGAGTACAGATGCGACGCAGTGGGTCAGTGATCTATTCATGGTTCTTTCCTCGCGTTTTGCGCGGCACTCCGATATGTCGCATACGTCGCACCATGATCCTCGACGGTTATCCGGACATGGGCGTCGTTAAGACCTCGTAATCTTAGGGAGACCTTCGAAGTGGCTGAATGTCCGCCGGACTCAGTGCAATGATTCAGCGGCTCAACTGCGCGAGGCCGCTGCACGGGCGGGCAGCTCCGGATTGAAAGGTAATTTCAGGACTCTTCAGCGACAGCCCAAGGATTTCTGATCGGCTTCGCCGCTAAGCTCGGCCTCACCATCATCTTGATCGCATCGTAATTCGCGATGCCCGGCCACTTTAACCAATGACCCACCGCGATGCACATCCACGAGATCGAACCCGCAAGACGTTTTCTTGCCCCTCCGCGCGACTCCTCCTCCCCCGCGCGCGCGTTACCCGGGCCTTTCAATCGTGAGGGCGATGGCCCGGCCTCCCGAATTCAGAGACGAGATACCGCAATGATTCCGGATAACCTGTTCGATACCTTGAGCGGCCTCGCGCCGCTGCTGCGAGTGCGGCCCGAGCTGCAGTCCCTCTGCCGGTTCGGTCCGCTGGGGAAGTACGATCACGAGGCCGCGAGTGGCGAATCGGCTCCCTTCCACATCGTTACGCAGGGCACGTGCGCGATCGAGCTCGTAGGACTCGGCCGGTCGATCCAGGCTTGCGCTGGAGACGTCGTAGTGCTGCCGCGAGGTGCGCGCCATATCGTACGCGGCGTGCGGG
>JAQGMV010000028.1 GCA_028292225.1 Betaproteobacteria bacterium | reverse complement strand
CTGCGGGGAGCGGTTATGCGAGCCCCGGCGAGATCTACGTCGAAGGCGACGCGTCATCCGCGTCCTATTTTCTCGCCGCGGGCGTCATCAGCGGGCTCACCGGCGGCGGGCCGGTGCGAGTCGAAGGGGTCGGGAGAGCCAGCATACAGGGGGACGTGCGGTTCACCGAAGTCCTGGAAGCGATGGGCGGGCGCATCGCCATGGGCGAAAACTGGATCGAAGCGGCTGCGGGTGACGACGCGAAGCGTTCGGGCAACCTCCGGCCGCTGGACGCGGACTTGAACCATATTCCGGACGCGGCGATGACTGCGGCGGTGCTCGCGCTGTTCGCGGACGGTCCCAGCACGCTGCGCAACATCGCAAGCTGGCGGGTCAAAGAGACCGACCGCATTGCGGCGATGGCGACCGAGCTTCGCAAGCTCGGCGCGACGGTGGAAGAGGGCGAGGACTACCTGCGCATCACGCCTCCCGCCCCGGGCCTTACCCCTCACGCTTCGATCGACACTTATGATGACCACCGCATTGCGATGTGCTTTTCACTGGCGGCGCTCGGCGGCGTGCCGGTCCGGATCAACGATCCCGAGTGCGTACGCAAGACTTTTCCGGAGTACTTCCAGGTGCTGGCTTCGATAACGGAGACTGCGACGTGAGCAATCCGGCGCCGGTGATCGCCATCGACGGACCGTCCGCGTCGGGCAAAGGGACTGTCGCGCACAAGGTGGCGGAGGCGCTGGGTTTTCATTTCCTGGATAGCGGCGCGCTCTACCGGTTAGTGGCAATGGCGGCCATGAATCGCGGCATCGAGCTCGACGACGCGCCGGCGCTCGCGGCGCTGGCGCTCGATCTGGACGCCCGGTTCGATTCCAGCACGATCAAGCTGGACGGGCACGACGTCACCGACGCGATTCGCGAGGAACGGGTGAGCGGGGCGGCCTCGAAGGTCGCTGCGCTCCAGCCCGTGCGCGATGCGCTCCTCGCGCGCCAGCGCGCCTTCCGCGAGGCGCCGGGCCTGGTCGCCGACGGACGCGATATGGGGTCGGTCGTTTTCCCTGACGCGACCCTCAAAATCTTCCTGACCGCCGACGCCGCCGAGAGGGCGAGAAGGCGCTATAAACAGTTGATCGAAAAAGGAATGAGTGCTAGGATGGATGTCCTTTTGCAGGAAATCCGAGACCGTGACGCGCGCGACAGCAAGCGCGCCGCTGCCCCCCTGCAAAAGTGTGCGGATGCCGTCGAGCTCGACACCACGGGAATCCCGGTCGACGCTGCGGTGGCGCAAGTCCTAGCGCTGTACCGTGGTAAGTAGTCGCGCAAGGTTCTCGCGCTCGGTAAGTAGCGCAAGATACGCGCTCTACTGCACGCAGAGGGCAACCCAGGCGCCATGAGCCCCCCGGCTCGTGGTTTTTTTTAACTGACCCGTCCCCAAGACGGTAATCCTACTTCCTGAATTCCCAAATTCTCATATGACAACCTCTACCTCGGCTTCTACGACCACGTCTTCACCGGCACCCATCGATCCGGAAAGCTTTGCCGCTCTGTTCGAAGAGAGCCTAGCCCGCAAGGAAATGCGTATCGGCGAGGTCATCACCGCCGAAGTCATCCGCGTCGATGACAACTTTGTCGTGGTCAACGCCGGGCTGAAGTCCGAAAGCTACATTGCAGTCGAAGAATTCCGCAACGATCGCGGCGAAGTCGAAGCCCAGCCGGGCGACTTCATCAGCGTCGCGATCGAATCGCTCGAAGACGGCCATGGCGAAACCCGCCTCTCCCGCGACAAGGCGAAGCGCCTTGCGGCATGGCACGAGCTCGAAGACGCCCTCGAAAAGGGCAGCGTCGTGCAAGGCACGATCAACGGCAAAGTCAAAGGCGGCCTCACCGTCATGGTGAACGGCATCCGCGCGTTCCTTCCCGGTTCGCTCGTCGATATCCGCCCGGTGAAAGACACCACGCCGTACGAAAACAAACAGATGGACTTCAAGGTCATCAAGCTCGACCGCAAACGCAACAACGTCGTCGTTTCGCGCCGTGCCGTCCTCGAAGCCAACCAGGGCGAAGAGCGCCAGAAGCTGCTCGAGACCCTGCAGGAAGGTGCCGTCGTCAAAGGCATCGTCAAGAACATCACCGATTACGGCGCGTTCGTCGACTTGGGCGGCATCGACGGCCTGCTGCACATCACCGACCTCGCATGGCGTCGCGTGAAGCATCCGTCGGAGATCCTCACGGTCGGCGACGAAGTGCAGGCCAAAGTGCTCAAGTTCGACCAGGAGAAAAACCGCGTCTCGCTCGGCATGAAACAGCTCGGCGAAGATCCGTGGGTGGGCCTCTCGCGCCGTTACCCGCCGGGCACGCGTCTGTTCGGCAAGGTCAGCAATCTCACCGACTACGGTGCGTTCGTCGAGATCGAGTCGGGCATCGAAGGCCTCGTCCACGTGTCCGAAATGGACTGGACCAACAAGAACGTGCATCCGTCGAAAGTCGTGCAGCTCGGTGACGAAGTCGAAGTCATGGTGCTCGAGATCGACGAAGACCGCCGCCGCATCTCGCTGGGCATGAAGCAGTGCATGGCGAATCCGTGGGAAGAGTTCGCCATGAACCACAAGAAGGGCGACAAGGTTCGCGGCCAGATCAAATCGATCACCGATTTCGGCATCTTCATCGGGCTTCCCGGCGGCATCGACGGGCTGGTGCATCTGTCCGATCTCTCGTGGTCGCTGCCCGGCGAGGAAGCCGTTCGCAACTACAAGAAAGCCGAAGAGACCGAGGCGATGGTGCTGTCGATCGACGTGGAGCGCGAGCGCATTTCTCTCGGCGTGAAGCAGCTCGAAGGCGACCCGTACAACAACTACGTCTCCTCGCACGAGAAGAACACGATCGTCACCGGCACGGTCAAGTCGATCGATGCCAAGGGCGCGGTCATCAACCTCGACGGCGACATGGAAGGCTATCTGCGCGCGTCGGAAGTTTCCCGCGACCGCGTCGAGGACATCCGCACCCGCCTGAAAGAAGGCGATTCGGTCACCGCGATGATCATCAACGTCGACCGCAAGAACCGCACGATCAATCTGTCGATCAAGGCGAAAGACATGGCGGAGGAGACCGAGGCGATGCAGAAGCACGCTTCGGACAAGAGCAGCGCCGGCACGACAAACCTGGGTGCACTGCTCAAGGCCAAGCTGGATGTAGCGAACAGCCAACAATAATTACGACTAGGGAGCCCCATGACAAAGTCGGAGCTGATCGCGAAGCTCGCGGCGCGCTACCCGCAGCTCGTCGCTAAGGACGCCGAGCTTGCGGTCAAGATGATTCTGGATGCGATGGCGAAAAGCCTCGCGGACGGTCAGCGCATCGAGATCAGGGGATTCGGAAGCTTCGGACTGAACTATCGACCCCCCCGCACCGGACGCAACCCGAAGTCGGGGGAGAAGGTACAGGTTCCGGCCAAATACGTCCCGCACTTCAAGGCGGGCAAGGAGCTCAGAGAGCGGGTCGACCTCAAGAAAGACTAGGTGCTCGAAGGATGACTGAAAACGGCATATCGAAAGATCATGCCGTTTTTTTTTTGCGGCGGGGGGGCGTGTTATCCTCAGCCGCCATGCGTTATCTGCTCTGGATCCTCAAGCTCGCACTGTTCGCAGTCGCGCTGACATTCGCCGTCAAGAACACCGACCCGGTTGCGGTGCGCTACTTCCTGGGCCAGGAGTGGCGCGCGCCGCTCATCTTCGTGCTGCTCGTGTTTTTCTGCATGGGAGCGGCGCTGGGACTGCTCGCAGCGCTGGTGCAGATCATGCGCCAGCGGCGCGAGATCTCCACGCTCAAGCGCGAGCTTCAGGGCCGCGCGGTCGCCGCTCCCGAGCCGCCGCCGCCTGACGTCGCCGGCGTCTAAGAACCGCCGCATCACGGAAAGCTGGAATGGATATCGAGTACTGGTGGCTGCTCGCGCTGCCGCTCTTCTTCGCGCTGGGATGGCTCGCCGCGCGCATCGACATCAAGCAGGTCGTGTCGGAATCGCGCGTGCTGCCGACTTCGTATTTCAAAGGCCTCAACTTCCTTTTGAACGAGCAGCCCGACAAGGCGATCGAGGCTTTCATAGAAGCCGTCAAAGTCGACCCGCAGACCGCCGAGCTGCATTTTGCGCTCGCGGCGCTTTTCCGCAGGCGCGGAGAGATCGAGCGCGCGATCCGCATGCACCAGAATCTGGTCGAGCGTCCCGACCTCCCCGAGGATCAGAAACGAGCGGCATTGTTCGAGCTCGCGCAGGATTACCTGAAAGCAGGGCTCCTCGACCGTGCCGAGGAGCTCTTCCTCAAGCTCGCCGGAACGCCGCACGACGAGCCGGCGCTCAAGTTCCTGCTCGAGATCTACCAGCAGGAAAAAGACTGGCAGAAGGCGATCGGGATCGCGGAAAAGCTCGAGGTCGTCACGAGCCGCTCGCACCAGAAGGAAATCGCCAACTTTCACTGCGAGCTCGCGAGCCGCGAGATCATGCACACGCGCCCCGACGAGGCGCGTCCCCATCTGGCTTGCGCGCTGGCGCACCACCGGCTGTGCGTGCGGGCCAACATCCTGTTGGGCGATCTCGAGCTCGGCAACAGCAACGTCGAGGGCGCGATCGACGCGTGGAAGCGCATCGAGAGCCAGAACCCGGCGTACCTCGCGCTGGTGGCCGAACGCATCTACAGCGCGTACGACCAGCTCGGCAGAGGCGAAGAGGGTCTGAACCTGCTGCGCGGTTACCTTGAAAAATACCCGTCGCTCGACGCGCTGAACGTGGTGTTCCAGGCGACTTTCGAGCGCCAGGGGGCCGAGCCGGCCTATCGCCTGGTGCGAGACGAGCTGCGCCGGACCCCGACGATGCTCGGTCTCGACAAGCTGCTCGAAGCGCAGCTCCTCGACGCGCCGATCGAGCGGCGCCGCGATCTCGAGCTTATCAAGGCGCTGCTCCAGCAGCACACACAGAACCTGGCGATGTACAAGTGCGACAACTGCGGCTTTCGGGCGCGCCAGTATTACTGGCACTGCCCCGCGTGCGCGTCGTGGGAGACTTACTCGCCGAGACGCACTGAAGAGAAGGGGGTGCCGGCGTGAGGCACCGTGACCTGAGCATCGGGCAGAGGGGGCACGCGTGAGCGCCGTATCCGATCCAAGAATCATCGTCGCGCTCGACTTCGCGGATGCGAAGGCGGCGCTCGAGCTTGCGCATAAGCTCGACCCCGCGCAGTGCCGCGTCAAGGTCGGCAAGGAGCTTTTCACCGTTGCCGGTCCTGCGCTCGTCGAGCAGCTCGCAGGCCGCGGCTTCGGCGTGTTCCTCGATCTCAAGTTTCACGACATTCCCAATACCGTGGCTTCGGCGTGCCGCGCCGCTGCGCGCCTCGGCGTCTGGATGCTGAACGTCCACGCTTGCGGCGGCAGAGCGATGCTGCGCGCGGCTCGCGAGGCGATCCCCGCGGCGCCTGATGCGCCACGACTGATCGCCGTGACGCTGCTCACGAGCATGAACGAGTCAGATCTGCGGGAGCTGGGCATCGCGGGCACGCCCGACGAAGTCGTGCTGAGACTTGCCGCCCTGACGAGCGCGTGCGGCCTCGACGGAGTGGTGTGTTCCGCCCGCGAAGCGCCGGCCGTGCGTGCACAGTGCGGTGATGCATTTGCTCTGGTCACTCCCGGCATCCGTGCGGCCGACGCGGCCGCGGACGATCAGCAGCGCACCGCGACGCCTTCGGAGGCCATCGCAGCCGGTGCGACCTACCTGGTGATCGGCAGGCCGATCACCAAGGCGCCGGATCCGTTGGCCACGCTCGAGCGTATCAACGCCGAGGTGTCGGCCGCGAGCCGTACCCGATGAAACGCGCCGGCAAAAAACCGCGCGTGCTCGTCGTCGGCGACGTCATGCTCGACCGCTACTGGTTCGGGGAGGTCGGCCGGATATCACCCGAGGCGCCGGTGCCGATCGTGAAAGTGGACCGGGTCGAGGAGCGTCCGGGCGGCGCCGCGAACGTCGCGCGCAACGCAGTCGCTCTCGGCGCCGAGGTGAGCCTGCTGTCGGTCGTGGGGCGTGACGAAGCGGGCGCGACGCTGCGGCGGCTACTCAAGCGCGACCGCGTCGCCGCTCTGCTTCAGACCGACCCGGGGCTGCACACGACGATCAAGCTGCGGGTGATCGGGCGCCAGCAGCAGCTCGTGCGCATCGACTTCGAGACCCCGCCGAGCCACGAAGCACTCGCCTCCAAGCTGCGCGAATTCCAGCGCCTGCTGCGCGGCGCCGACGCGGTGATACTCTCGGATTACGGCAAAGGCGGCCTCACTCACATCGTCAACATGATTCGAATGGCGCGCGATGCGGGCAAGCCCGTGCTCGTCGACCCGAAGGGTGACGACTATTCGCGTTATCGCGGCGCGACGCTGATTACGCCGAACCGCTCGGAGTTCAAAGAAGTCGCGGGAAGCTGGAAAAGCGAGAGTGAGCTCACGCGCAAGGCGAACGTGCTCATGCGCACGCTCAAGGTTCGGGCGCTGCTCGTAACCCGCAGCGAAGAGGGCATGACGCTCTACCAGCCCGGCAGCCGGCTGCACGTTGCGGCGCAGGCGCGCGAAGTCTTCGACGTGAGCGGCGCCGGTGATACCGTGATCGCCACGCTGGGCGTGATGCTCGCGCGCGGCGCCGGGCTCGAAGAGGCGGTGCGGCTCGCGAATCGCGCGGCAGGCATCGTGGTGGGCAAGTTCGGGACGGCAGTGGTGCGCCCCGACGAGCTTCTGGAACAAGGATAGCGCGCGTGGCGTATGTGATCGTGACCGGAGCCGCAGGATTCATCGGCTCGAACATCGTAAAAGGCCTGAACGCGCGGGGCGTCAGCGACATCATCGCGGTCGACGATCTCACGCACGGCGACAAATTCGTGAACCTCGCCGATTGCGAGATCGCCGATTACGTCGACAAGGACGAGTTCATCGAGGCGATCCAGCAAGGCAAGTTCGAGGACGCCGTCGATGCGATCCTGCACGAGGGCGCGTGCTCGGACACGACCGAGCGCGACGGCCGCCTGATGATGCGCACGAATTACGAGTATTCCAAGGCGCTGCTGCATTACTGCATCGAGGAGTCTGTCCCGTACATCTACGCCTCGTCCGCCGCGGTATACGGCGCGCACACGACCTTTCGCGAGCATCCGGAATCCGAGGCGCCGCTCAACGTCTATGGCTACTCCAAGCTGCTGTTCGACCAGTACGTGCGCCGCAGTGCGGCAGAGCACAGCGCGCAGGTCGTGGGGCTGCGTTATTTCAACGTCTACGGCGACCGCGAGCAGCACAAGGGCCGCATGTCGTCGGTCGCGTATCACTTCTTCAACCAGTATCGCGCCGCGGGTACCGTGAAGCTCTTCGAAGGCAGCGGCGGCTATGGCGACGGAGAGCAGCGGCGCGACTTCATCTCGGTCGAGGACGTCGTCAGGATGAACCTGTTCTTTTTCGACCACCCCGAGATCGCCGGCATCTACAATGCGGGCACGGGCGCGGCGCAAAGCTTCAACGACGTCGCCGTCGCGACGGTGAATGCGTGCCGTTCTGCGGCGGGCGAGACGGCGCTCACGCTCGACGCGCTGCAGGCGCAGGGCATCATCCGGTACGTGCCGTTTCCCGAAGACCTCAAAGGGCGCTACCAGAGCTTCACCGAGGCGGATCCGACGGGGTTGCGCTCCGCCGGTTACACCGCGCCGTTTCTCACTGTCGAACAGGGCGTCAAACGCTACTGTGAACGACTTTTGCAGCGGGCAGCGTAATGAAAACTCTCGAAGATTTCGTCGGTAATACGCCGCTCGTGCGATTGAAGCGCCTGCCGGGAAACACGAGCAACGTCGTGCTCGCGAAGCTCGAAGGCAACAATCCGGCAGGTTCGGTGAAAGACCGCCCCGCGCTTTCGATGATCCGCCGGGCCCAGGAGCGCGGCGACATCAAGCCCGGCGACACTCTGATCGAGCCGACGAGCGGCAATACGGGGATAGCGCTCGCGATGTGCGCGGCGATGATGGGCTACAAGATGATCCTCGTGATGCCCGAGCACCTTTCGATCGAGCGGCGACAGACCATGGGCGCTTTCGGCGCGCAATTCGTGCTGACGCCCAAGGAAGGCGGGATGGAGATGGCGCGCGACATCGCGGAAAAGATGCGCGACGAGGGCCGCGGGATGATCCTCGACCAGTTCGCGAATCCCGACAACCCGCTTTCGCATTACGAGGGCACCGGGCCCGAGATCTGGCGCGACACCGACGGCGGCGTGACCCACTTCGTGAGCAGCATGGGCACTACCGGGACGATCATGGGTGTCTCCCGGTACCTCAAGGAGCAGAGCTCGAAAATCCAGATCGTAGGGTGCGAACCGAGCGAAGGCTCGCAGATTCCCGGGATCCGCAAATGGCCGCAAGCGTACGTTCCGGCGATCTGTGACTGGAAGCAGATCGACCGCATGATCGAGGTGTCGCAATTCGACGCCGAGGAGATGACCCGCCGGCTCGCGCGCGAAGAAGGCATATTCGCGGGCATCTCGTCGGGCGGCGCGATGTGGTCGGCGCTCGAGGTCTCGAAAGAGACCGAGAACGCGGTGATCGTCGTCATCATCTGCGACCGCGGCGATCGCTATCTCTCGA
>JAQGMV010000027.1 GCA_028292225.1 Betaproteobacteria bacterium | reverse complement strand
GAGCGGAGTGCTCGAGCCGTCGCGAAAATGCACCTGCACCGCATTCGCGCTCGAGCGCTTTGCGGGATCGGAGAAATCCTTCGTGTATTGCTCGTCCTCCGCCAGCGCCATCTTCGCGCGCAGCGCGTCGATCCGCGGGTCGGCGGCGAAATCGTCTTCGAAGTCATGAGGCGCGATCGCGCCGTGCAGCAGCCCCACGGCGACGATGTACTGCACGCAATGGTCGCGGTCGGACGCGTTGCGCAGCGCGCCGGGCTTGTCCATGATGCGTATCAGCGTGCGGTGGCAGCGCAGCGCGATACGCTCGATATCCGACACACGGTCGCGCACCTGCGGGTGCAGCCTGAAAGCGCATTCGGCGGCAGTCTGACCGTGCATGCCGGCCGCGACGAACTTGAACATCACCTGCTGTATGACGCCGTCCCCGAGCGCACCTGGAAGCTTCAACGCCTCTCCGTTGCAGCGCGCGGCATAAAACCCGAGCTCTTTTGCAGTCAGCACCCACGGATAACCGGGCTCCCCCTTCAACGCCATGTACGCGAGCCGTACCGCGCCCAGGCTCGCATCGGCAGTCGCCCAGTTCTTGCGAGTGCCGATGTTGGGGGCATTGCGCACGACCGACAGCGTGGTCTCGATGAAAGCATTCGAGGTCGCATTGAGGATCTCGCCCTCGCCACCGCCGAGCATCCGGGTGAGCACCGCAGCGCTCGCGACTCGCGTGAGCAGCGGCTGGTCGATACCGAACTTGCGAAAATCGTTGAGCAGCCCGAGCGCGCCCTGGATCTCATACGCCCGCACCATCGCGTCGAGCACGTCGCGAACGACGAGCGGCGGCTTGCGGGCCGTGGCCCGCTGGCGGCTCAGGTGATCCGCGAGCATGAGGATGCCGCCGAGACTGTCCGACGGATGGGTCGTCAGTGCGCCGGAAGTCGCATCGTTGTAGTCCAGCCAGCGAATCATGCAGCCGAAATTGAAGGCGGCAGTCGCGGGGTCGAGCACGTAGGACGTGCCGGGCACGCGCGCCCCGTCAGGCACGACGGTCCCCGGAACCAGCGGCCCGAGTAGCCTCACACATTCGGGATGATCCAGCGCGTCGAGCGCGCACGCGAGTCCGTCGACGAAGCACAAACGTGCCGCGTCGATCGCTGCGGCGCCGACTTCAAAATGTGCAACGTAGCTCGCGATGTCGAGCAGGACCTGGTCGGGTTTAGTCTGGTTTTCCACGATCGATAAGCGATTCGTCATTGCTGCGCACGCCGGTCGTACTGCACGCCGCAGGCTGTTTTATACTTCGGGCCCCGAGTGAGGAAAAAAACATGATATCGAGCAAAGTGAATCTCGTCGCGGCGTGCTGTGCTGCCGCATTCGTCTCAGCACCCGCATTCGCGGCGCAAGGTGATCCGGCGCCGAATTATCCCACCAAGCCTGTCCGCTTCATCTGCCCGTTCGCGCCGGGAGCGGGAACCGACCTGACCGCACGCACGATCGCGCAGAAGCTCGGAGAGAAGTTCGGCCAGCAGTTCGTCGTCGACAATCGAACCGGCGCAGGCGGCGCGATCGGCGTCGACACGGTGGCCAAAGCGATACCGGACGGCTACACCATCGGCCTCATCTCCGCGTCGAATTCGGTGAACTCGGCGACGAACCCCGATCTTCCGTACGACATGCAGAAGGACCTGCAGGGGATCTCCCAGGCGACGTCGCTGTTCTACGTGATGTACACGCACCCTTCCGTGCCCGCCAAAAACACCAGGGAGCTGATCGCGTACGCCAAAGCGAACCCGGGCAAATTGAATTTCGGGTCGTCAGGCCGCAACACGCTGCAGCACTTCTCCGGCGAGCTGTTCAACCACATGGCCGGCGTGAAAGTCGTACACGTGCCTTACAAAGGCACGGCCGCGGTGATTCCCGCGATGCTCGCAGGCGAAGTCCAGCTCGGGTTCGGTTCGCTCATCGGCACGCGCGCGCAGATGCAGGCCGGCAAGCTGCGCGGGCTCGCGATCACGGCAGCGAAGCGCTCGCCTTCCATCGACCTGCCGACGATCGCCGAGTCCGGGCTTCCCGGCTACGAAGTCGACCAGTGGTACGGCGTGATCACCTCGTCCAAAGTGCCGCAGCCTCTCGTTCGCAAGCTCAATGCGGCGATCGTCGAAGCGCTCAAGCTGCAGGATGTCGCCCAGCGTCTCGCCGCCGACGGCTCGACACCGGTCGGCAGCTCGCCGGAGCAGTTCAACGCGCACATCCGCACCGAGATCGCGAAGTGGAAGAAGCTCGTGAAGGAAGCAAACCTGCCGCTGCAGAACGGCTAGCATGAAGCGTGCGCTGCTCGCGGCTATCTCCGCAGCAGCGTGCATCGCTTGCGCCGCGCACGCGGCGCAAGGCGATGCCGGCGGCGCCTATCCCACAAAACCCGTTCGCATCGTCGTGGCATTCGCGCCCGGCGGCAACATCGACATCACGGCGCGGACCATCGCGCCGGGATTGACGGAATCGCTCGGGCAGCCGGTCGTCGTCGACAATCGCGGCGGCGCGGGCGGCCGAATCGGCGCGACGCTCGTCGCAAAATCACCGCCGGACGGCTACACCATTCTTCTCGGCGCGAGCGGCACGCTCGCGGTGCAGCCGGCTTTCCACGACGACATCGAATACCAGCCGCTGCGCGACTTCGTGTTCACCTCCCTGATCTCGATCGTTCCCGGCGTGCTCGTCGTGCACCCGTCTGTCCCCGCGCGCAACGTGAAAGACATCATTGCGCTCGCAAGAGCGCGGCCGGGAACGCTGCTGATGGGCTCGGCCGGCATGGGCTCGAACGTGCATCTGACAGGCGAGCTTTTCCAGTCGATGGCGAAAGTTAAATTCCTGCACGTGCCTTTCAAAGGCAGCGGCGCGGCGCTCGTCGATCTCGTCGGCGGGCAGGTGCACCTCATGTTCGACCAGGTCAGCTCGTCGGCTTCGCACGTTAAAGCCGGCAAGCTGCGCCCGCTCGCCGTAACGACGCTGCAGCGCTCCAGGTTCATGCCTGAAGTGCCGACGATCGACGAGTCCGGCCTGCGCGGCTTCGAGTCGTCGACTTACACCACGCTCGCGATTCCCGCAGCCGCGCCGAAAGACGCGGTGCAGAAGCTGCGCGATGCGGTGGTGATTGTCGTTGCGCAGCCGAAGGTTCGCGACACTTTCGAAAAACTCGGCGCGGAAGTGGTCAAGAGCACGCCTGACGATTTCGCGCAGCGGCTGCAGGCGGATTACTCGAAGTGGGTACGTATCCGCAAGGAAACCGGAATCAAAGTGGATTGATACCTCGGTCCACTTTCATTCCCGTCATAAATCGGGGACAGACCCCGATTTCCCGCGTCGTAAATTCAAATTTCATTCAGTCAGCACGATCTCCTGCGTCACCGACCGCGTGTGCGCCGAAACCGGAACGAAGACCGAGTGGGAGCCCGGGCCGCCTGCGACGACGATCGTGATGTCTTCCGGCTTCTCCGAGATCGGCACCATCGTGTCGGCCGCGATTTCGCCCAGCTCCGCGCGGCGCGCCGTCGCCATCCGCTCGAACTCGCTGCCGCGCGAGCGCCCCGCGCGCATTTTCGACGCTTCCCATAACAGGCGCTTCACGTCGGCTTTGCTCCAGCCTGCGGCGTGGAAAAGATTCGCGTGTTGCGGCGAGAGGACGACGAAAGGCGCGCCCCCATAGATGTAATCGCTGCTCGCGGGATACTGCATGGTGTCCCCGAGCATCGCGATCACCTCTTCGGGGTGCATCGCGGTCATGTTCATGTTCCACGTGCCGAGCGCCCCGACGACCGTCACCGTGTTCGCATCGGCCGCAAACCCGCGCTCGACGTGCAACGGTTCCCACGGGCTCGCATCTTCGTTCTCCGCGCAGCAGAACGAGTATTTCGCCGGCTGGCCCTGTGTCGCGCGATCCATCTCACCCGGCAGTGCGCGTCCGATGTTCTGCAAGACGAGCCGCAGCGCGCGGCCGAGCGTTGCATTCGCCCACGTCCCCTGCCCGAGGCAGTTGCTGCCGCTGTTGACCTCGAGCCATTTCGCAATGGGACCGTTCACGATGAGCCACACCGCGGCGGGATTGGTGGTCGCCTGTATCGCCTGGAGATGAAAGCGCTTTGTAGCGACCGCCCCGGCCGCCGCGATCACCACCGGCAGGTATTCGGGATAGCAGCCGGCCATCACCGCGTTGATCGCGATGTACTCGACGGTCGCTGCGCCCATACCCGGCGCGATCGTCGCGACGACTTCGTCCGGGGCACGCCGCGTGTGGCGCAGCATGCGCTCGACGGCTTCATGCGTCGGCGCCGAGATCGGCAGTCCGTCGCCCCAGCGGCGCCTGATGAAGAACCGATTCAGCTCGACCGGATCCGCAGGCGCTTCGACGAGCGACGCGCGCGGCGCGGACACGCTCGAGCGCTGCCGCGACGGCTCGCGCTCACCCGCTTCGCACAATAGCCTCGCAATATCGTCGGCGCAGGTGCGCGCGATCTCCCGCAGCGCTTCCCGCGAGCGCGTGCCGAAAGGATGAGGAACCACCGCGATCGGCAGGTCGGGCACGCCGAGCGCTTTCTGCTGCGCGCGGCCCAGCCCGGTGAAGCTCGACGAGCATACGGTCAGCGCGACCTTGCCGCGCCTGGCGGCTTCGACACTGTCGTGGACACTCCACGACGTGCACGAGCCTCAGTCGCCCGAGCCGGTGATGATCGCGTCGCAGCGCTCCACGAGCTCGGCCATCACGGCCTCGGGCGCACCTTCCGATGCGCTGCGCTTGCGGCGCATGATGACCTCCTTGACCCCGTGCTTCGCGATCAGGAGCTCGGCGAGATCATCCGCGAGGTGATTGAAATTCGGCTTCGAGTTGTCGATGAAGCCTATGGTCTTGCCGGCAATCGAGTCGAGCGCCGGCCGTACGTGCTGCGGCTCGGTGAGACACGGTGCGACGGGGTCGTACACGAACATGCTTCCAGTCATGACTGCTCCTCAGGCTGCTTTTGTTCGAACGTGCTCGGGTCTCACACCCATGCCGACGAGACGCGCGGGGATGCGGGTGAGTATCGGAAACCGCGCCATCAGGCGTATACCGAGGGGCGGGCTGAAGTCGACGTCACCATCGAGCGCGCGCGTGACGACGCGGTCCTGCAAGAAAAGCTGCAGGCGCTGCGTCACTCGCGTCGGAAACTCGCGGCGGCGCTGCACGGCGTCGAGGTCGCGCGCTTCGAGCTTGCCGCTTCGAAGCGGCTCCGCAAGCAGGTTCGCCGCGGCGACCGCGTCCTGGATCGCCAGATTGATGCCCACGCCGCCGATCGGCGACATCGCGTGCGCCGCGTCACCGATGAAGAGCACGCCGGGGCGGGACCACCGCGGCATGCGATCGACGGCGACCGTGAGCAGCTTGATCTGCTCCCAGTCCTTCAGTTCGTCGACGCGGTCCGCGACCGACGGCCCGGACGCCGCCACCGCCGCGCGAAAAGCTTCGAGCCCGCGTGCGCGCACCTCTTCGATCGAGCCTTTGCGAATGACGAAGCCGCACTGCCAGTAATCGCCGCGGTTGAGCATGATAAAAATGCGTCCGCCCCCGAAGCGGCCCATCGTCTGGGCGGGGTCGTCGGGTTTGCGCGAAAGACTGAACCACAGGACGTCCATCGGCGCGCCGAGCTGATCGACGACCAGCCCCGCAGCGGCGCGCATGACCGAATGACGACCATCGGCGGCGATCACGAGGTCCGCGCGGATCTCGAGCTCGCCTTCCGCCGTTTTGGCGCGAGCGCCGACGATGCGCCCCCCTTCCTCGATCAGGCCGACTGCCTCGGCGCTCATTCGCAGGTCGAAGCCCGGATAGCGCCTCGCTTCGTCAGCGAGGAAGCTCAGGAAATCCCACTGGGGCATCAATGCAATGAATTTGCAGTGTGTCGGCAGGTGTGAAAAGTCCGCGATCTCGAGCGCGAGATCACCGAACTGCGCCCGCAGTGACGCCGTCGGCTGGTGCGGCAGCCGCAGCAGACGCTCGACGAGGCCGAGCTCGTACATCACTTCCAGCGTAGAGGGGTGGATCGTGTCCCCGCGGAAGTCGCGCAGGAAATCGGCGTGCTTCTCGAGAACGATCACCTCGATGCCGGCGCGCGCGAGCAGCAATCCCGCCATCATTCCCGCGGGCCCCCCGCCGGCGATACAGCACTGCGCTCGCTTCGTATCCTGAGTCATGCCGCTATGTTAGCGGCATCGGATCGACCGAAAATCGGGGACAGACCCCGATTAATGCCGCGGAGCACCCCCTCGGGGCGGGACGGCGTCTGCCCCCCCAAAAAAACGCGGCTGTTTCCAGGGTCGCAGAGCACCGCGCTTTGCTATATATTCCGTGCCGCAGCATACCCCCCGTTCGGCCCCCTCTTTGCTGCCCCCTCGATTGCCCCCGCCAAGCGCGCCTTTACCGAAAGATCTCCCATGTCAGAAACCCCTGTAACCCCGCCCACCTTCGAATCCCTCGGTTTGAGCCCGGATATCGTCTCCGCGCTCACCGAGCTCGGCTACGAAGAGCCCACGCCGATCCAGTCGCACGCAATCCCGCTCCTCCTCGCCGGCCGCGACGTGCTCGGCACCGCTGCGACGGGAACCGGTAAAACCGCGGCTTTTGCGCTGCCGATCGCCGAGCGTCTCGATCCGAAAGTGCGCGCGGTGCAGGGGCTGATCCTCACGCCGACGCGGGAGCTCGCGATGCAGGTCGCTGAGGCCGTCTACAAGTACGGCAAGCATCGCCACGTCTCGGTATTGCCGATTTACGGCGGCCAGCCGATCCAGCGGCAGCTCGGCATGCTCAAGCGCGGAGTGCAGGTGGTCGTCGGCACACCGGGCCGGCTGCTCGACCACATCCGGCGCGGCAGCCTCGATCTTTCCGCAGTCACCCACCTCGTCCTCGACGAAGCAGACGAGATGCTCGACATGGGTTTCATCGAGGACATCGAAGCGATTCTGCAGGAAACGCCGAAAGCGCGGCAGACCGCGCTCTTCTCCGCCACGTTTCCGCCGCGAATCAACGACCTCGTCAAGCGCTACATGAACAATCCCGAGCGCATCGCGATCAAGGCCGAAGTGCGCAAGACGCCGCGCGTGCGACAGGTCGCCTACACGGTGCAGCGGCAGCAGAAGCTCGAAGCGCTCGGGCGAATTCTCGATCTCGAGTCGCCCGCTTCGGCCATCATCTTCTGCCGCACGAGAACCGAAGTCGACGAGCTCACCGAAGCGATGGCGAGCCACGGCTACAGCCCCGAAGCGCTCCATGGCGGTTTCGCACAGCCGCAGCGCGACCGCGTGATGACCCGCTTCCGTGAAGGGACGGCCGATCTGCTCATCGCGACCGACGTCGCCGCGCGCGGGCTCGACATCGAGCACGTGAGCCACGTCATCAACTACGACATCCCGGAGTCGCCTGACGTGTACGTGCACCGCATCGGGCGCACCGGACGTGCAGGGCGCGAAGGCACCGCGATCACACTCGTCCAGCCGCGCGAGCAGGGCCTGCTCAAAGCGATCGAGAAAGTGGTGAAGCAGCGCATCGAGTCCGCGCGCCTGCCGACCGTCGCCGACCTTCGCGCGCGCCGCATGGAGCTGCTCACCGCGGCCTTGCGCGAAGCGCTGACGGAAGACGCGTTCGGCGTGTACCGCGTGGCCGTCCAGACGCTCGCGGAGGAGTTCGATCCGCTCGACATCGCTGCGGCCGCCGCGAAGCTCGCTGCGGAAGCGTCGATGGGCGAAGAGACCGAGACCGAAATGCAGAACACCTCGCACCAGTCTGACTCGCGCCCGCCTCGCGGCGGCGACAATCGATACGAGCGCAAGCCCGGGCGAGGCAAGGAGCGCGATACGGGCTCCGCCCCGCCGCAGCGGCGCCAGCGCCGCGACGAAGGCGCCGCTGAGGCACCGACGCGTTCACCGTGGGAAAGCAGAGGCGCGGGTAAAGAGCGGGACGACGGCAGCCGTGCGCCGAAGCGGCGCAACGAGGCAATGACCCGAATCGTCGTCATGGCCGGCGAGCAGCGCGGCATACGTCCCAAGGATCTCGTCGGCGCGATTGCCGGCGAAGCCGACATCCCCGGCACCTCGATCGGCGCGATTCAGATCGGCGACAAGTTCTCGGTCGTCGAAGTGCCCGAAGAAGTGGCGGACAAAGTGATACGCGCGCTCTCGAAGACGACCCTCAAAGGCCAGAAGGTCACTGCCAAGCGGGAAAAATAAAATCGGGGACAGACCCCAATATTCACATCTGTGAAAATCGGGGTCTGTCCCCGATTTCGGGTCAGCGCAGGCGTTCGACCGTAGAGGCGGCGTAACCGCGCTTCTGCGCGTCTTCAGCGCAGTCGTCGTAGCTCTGGAAGCGCTCGGCTGAGCGCGCGACGACATTGCCGTTGCGCAGCGCCTCCCAGACCCAGCAGAAATCGGTCACCGGGTCGGCGACGGCGATAATCTGCCACGTCGTTTTCATCAGCCGAGCCTCGCCAGTGCGATCTCGCCGCGAGGGGTGATGCGCATGCAGTCGCCGGCACCTTTGGTGATGAGCTGGGCGCCCATCAATTTGCGCGCGATCGCGGGCGGCATTTCGTGCGAGCCGCGCTTCAACGCCGCTTCGCGCAGCCAGCAGACGTCCTGCAATGTGATGGTCATTCCTGTATCTCCGGTCATCTGAATGGCGAATCGCGCCAGACGAGTCTACCGGCTTTGCCCTGCTCAGTATGTTTTATTTGCTGCGGCGCACACAGGAGAGTCGCTCGATCGACGAGCGATGCGTGCCCAGCGCTTCCAGCGCTTACTTACCGAGATAAGCTTTCACGTCGGACGCGCGCGGGCCGACCTTGAGAACGATGGCTTTGAGCGCCGAGTAGCTGACACCGAGCTTCTCGGTCCAGAAACGGCATTCATGTTCTTCGCTGACGTCGATGCGGTCGCGGTCCTGATCGATTGATTCCTGCCTGTTCTGGGACATACGCGCCTCGAGGTTGAGCGGTTTGGGGGGGAAGCCCACCTTATCACGCCGGCAGGCGTCGGCGCTCTCGGAGGGGCAAATAAAGGCGACGCTCCCGTAACGCGATCGTCGCCGGATAAAGGTGCACGCATTTCGATCCCTGCGGTTTGACACGGCTCCAGCCGCGTTGCGACACTGCTCCGACGAGGAGGATCTAAAAATGAAGAGAACAAGCGCGGCACGCGCAGCCGCATTCGCCATGCTCGTATTCCCGGCTACGGCGCCGGCGCCGGCGCAGGAATATCCCGCGAAACCGATACGCGTGCTCGTCGGCTTCTCGCCGGGCGGCGGCGCGGACCTCGTGACGCGCACCCTCAGCCCGGCGCTTGCCGAATCGCTCGTGCAGCAGATCATCATCGACAACCGGCCGGGCGCCAACGGCATGATCGCAGCCGAGCTTGCGGCAAAGTCTGCGCCGGACGGCTACACCCTGCTCGCCGCGCCCGGCAACTACGCGTTCGCGCCCGCCCTCGTGAGCAAGCTGCCGTTCAACATGGCGACCGCATTCGCCGCGATCGGGCAGATGGTCGACTCGCCGCTGCTGCTCGTCGTCCATCCGTCGCTGCCGGCGAGGAACGTGAAAGACCTGGTGGGAATCGCGAAAGCGCGACCGGGTGAGCTGAGCTACGCATCCGGCGGCATCGGCGGCTCGGCGCACCTCGCCACCGAGCTCTTCCGCGCGGCCGCGAAGGTCAATCTCGTGCACGTCCCTTACAAAGGCACCGGCCCGGCGCTGAACGACCTCATCGCAGGTCACGTGCCGGTGTGCTTCTGCACCCTGCCTTCGACGCTGCCTCATGCGAAGACCGGACGGCTGCGCGCGCTCGCCGTGACGACTGCGAAGCGCTCAGCTGCGGCGCCTGACATTCCGACGGTCGCGGAGTCGGGCGTCACGGGTTACGAGATGAGCCAGTGGTACGGGATGCTCGCGCCCGCCGGAACGTCCGCTCCGGTCGTGAACAAGCTCAATGCCGAGATCCGCAAAGCGCTGAAGCAGCCGCAGGTGCGCACTCAGCTCCTGGCCGCGGGCGCTGACCCGGTCGAGAGCTCACCGCAGGAATTCGCGGCGTTCTTCAGTGCCGAGATCGCGAGATGGACGCGTGTGGTGCAGAGCGTCGGGATTCGGGCTGAATGACGAGCGCGCTCTTTCCGCCGCTAGAATCGGCTGAACGAGGAAGAGAACACTATCCATGTCATGGTCCATGAGTGCTGACGGCGTCGTTCGCGATTCATTTCACATCTTCCTGGCGGAGACACTGGCCCTCTGGGGCATCGACGGTGCCGTCGAGGCCGGCGACGCGCCGGTCGTCGCGACCATTCTCACGAAAACCGGCGCGATCGCCTGGATCGAGCGCGCCGAAACCGGAACGCCGTTTCGATGGCTCGTGCGATGGCGAGCTGCGGGCGAAGCAGCCGGTGGCCCGCGCGAGCAGCGTCCGCGCGCGTGCGCATCGCTCGTCGGCCTGCTTGCAGCGCTGCGAGGCGCGCTCGGCGTCGAACGCGGTGCCGCAGTGCGAGTGGCCGCAGCGCCTGTCGATCGCGGCCGTTCATCGTTCGACTTCGCTACCGCGCAGCCTGTCGTGAGCGCAGCCGTTCATCCCTTCGACCGCGGCGCCGCGCGCCCGGCTCAGGACACGCCCGTCACCGTCATCACCGGCTTCCTCGGAAGCGGCAAGACCACCCTGCTCGCGCACCTGCTGCGCGATCCGTCGATGAGCCGCACCGCCGTGATCATCAACGAGTTCGGCGCGATAGGGCTCGATCACGATCTCGTGGAGACGAGCGACGAGAGCTTCGTCCAGCTTTCGAACGGCTGTCTCTGCTGCAACATCCGGAGCGACCTCGTGCTGACGCTCGGCGATCTCGCCGCACGCCGCGCCGCAGGGACGCTGCCGCAGTTCGAGCGCGTCGTGATCGAGACCACGGGTCTCGCCGATCCCGCGCCTATCCTGCACGCGCTGATGACCGATCCCGCCGTAACCGACGTGTACGCGCTCGACGGAGTGGTCG
>JAQGMV010000012.1 GCA_028292225.1 Betaproteobacteria bacterium | reverse complement strand
GTGCTCGGCGGGTTGCCGCGGCGGATCCGGATCTGGGAGAGGCGCGACCCCTTGCGAACGAGCACGCTGAAGGTTCGCGGCGACACTTCCGCATAGAGCGGCCCGTTGTACTGCTCCCGGACACGGTCGAACTCGGTGCCGTAGTCGGTGATGAGCCGGGTGAAGATGTCGAGGCGGCCGGTGGAGCTCTTCGGGTTGCCCATCGCGGACGTGCGATGCCTGAGCCTGAGGCCTTCGAGCAGCGGCACGATGTACACGCAGCCGCGCTCGAGCACGCCGCCGCGGGTGATGTCCATCTCGTGCATCGCGAGCTCTTTGAGCCGCTGCGCGACCGTCGCGTCCTTGCCCGGGAGAAAGCTCGCACGCACCCGATAAGCGATCGGGCCCAGACGCAGGTCGAGGCTCGCCGGCTGGAACTGGCTGTCCTCGATGGGTTCGAGCGCCTCGATTTCCTTCGAACCCCGGACCAGGCGCTCGAGCTCGTGCGACGGGAGTATTCCGGTCGTATGTGTCGTTGCAGGCCTGGGAAGCTCGGCGGGCGCGGGCTGGCGCGACTCATTGGCGTCCAGCAGGTCGCTCGATCCATTTCCCGATAGCGCGTTCGTGATGTTCGACATGGCGGCGATTATCGCATCCCTGCTCGCGACTCGACGAGACACGGTCGTCGGCGGGACGGCGGCACGCGCCTTGCGTCCTTCAGCGCCACTCGCGTGACGCTCGATCGAGCCGCGCGCCGCACCCGCAATCGAAAGGAGCCCCCATGCCGACCCTCACCATCAACGGAGTATCCCGCACGCTCGACGTGCCCGACGACATGCCGCTCCTGTGGGCGCTGCGCGACGTGGCGGGGCTCACCGGCACCAAGTTCGGCTGCGGGGTCGCGCTGTGCGGCGCGTGCACGGTGCACGTCGACGGGGCGCCTACCCGCTCGTGCGTGACGCCGGTCTCGGCCGTCGCCGGCAAGCAGGTCGTGACGATCGAGGCGATCGAGCAGAACCCCGCAGGCCGCCGCGTGCAGGCCGCGTGGCGCGAGATCGACGTCGTTCAGTGCGGCTACTGCCAGTCAGGGCAGATCATGTCCGCGACCGCCCTTATCGCGTCGAAACCGGACCCGACCGATGCGGACATCGACGGGGCGATGGCGGGAAACATCTGCCGTTGCGGGACTTATCCGCGTATCCGCGCAGCGATCAAAATCGCCGCGAAGAAGGAGGCCTGAGATGGGCGCCGTCGACGAAGCACTCTCATCCCCTTACCGCCGCCGCTTCCTCCAGGCGGGCGCCGCTGCCGGCGGCGGCCTGCTGATCGGCTTCGCGCTACCGGGCTGCAATCGGGAGGACCGCAAGGAGCCGCCGCCTGAAAAAGCGGTCGGCCAGGCTACCACCGCCGTGACGCAGGCGCCGCCCGGACTCGCCCCCAACGCCTTCATCCGCATCGACCGCGCCGGCCAGGTGACGCTGATCGTGCACAAGGTCGAGATGGGGCAAGGCACTTTCACGGCGATGCCGATGCTGATCGCCGAAGAGCTCGAAGTCGACTTGTCCAAAGTGAAGCTGCAGCAGGCGCCGGCGGACAACACGCTGTACGCCGATCCGATGCTCGGCGGGCAGGTGACCGGCGGCTCGACCTCGGTTCGAGCGTCGTGGAAGCCGCTGCGCGAGGCCGGTGCGACCGCGCGCACGATGCTGGTGAGCGCCGCGGCGCTATCGTGGCAGGTCGATCCGTCGACGTGCACCGCGCGAAACGGGGTGGTCACGCACACCGCGACCGGCCGGACGATGGAATACGGGCAGCTCGTCGATGCGGCTTCGAAGCTTCCTGTGCCCTCCGGAGTCAAGCTCAAGAGCGCGTCCGAGTTCACGGTGATCGGCAAGCCGGTCAAGCGGCTCGATTCCCCCGACAAGGTGAACGGCCGCGCGCAATTCGGTCTCGACGTGAGACTGCCCAACATGATGGTTGCGACAGTCGCCGCGTCTCCCGTTCCCGGCGGCAAGCTGAACCCGGTCGACGATGCCAAGGCGATGGCCATCAAAGGGGTGCGGCAGGTGCTCAGGATCGACAACGCGGTCGCGGTGGTCGGCGATCACATGTGGGCCGCGCGGCAGGGGCTGACGGCGCTCGCGCCGACGTGGAACGACGGCGCCAACAGCGCGATGACGACCGCGAGCATCGTCGCCGACATGAGCGCGGCCTCGAAAGAGAAATCGGGCGTGCAGGCTCGCAACGACGGCGATGCGCCGGGAACGATCGGCAAAGCGACGCGCAAGCTCGAGGCGGTCTACGAAATGCCTTTCCTCGCACATGCGACGATGGAGCCGATGAACTGCACGGTGGACTTGAAGCCCGACGGGTGCGACATCTACACCGGCACCCAGGTGCCCGCGCTCGCGCAGGGCGCGGTCGCGAAGATCACCGGGCTGCCGCTCGACAAGATCCGCATCAACAACTACTACCTCGGCGGCGGATTCGGGCGGCGCCTCGAAGTCGATTACGTCGCGCAGGCGGTGGCGTTCGCGAGGCAGGCCAAAGGACCGGTGAAGTTCGTCTGGACTCGGGAGGAAGACATCCAGCACGACATGTATCGGCCGTATTACCTAGACCGCATCAGTGCGTCGCTCGATGCCAAGGGCATGCCGCAGGCGTGGTTTCACCGCATCACCGGCTCGTCGATCATCGCGCGCTTCGCGCCCGGCGCAATGAAGGACGGCGTCGATCCCGATGCGGTCGAAGGCGCGAAGGACATCGCCTATGCGATACCGAACGTGCGGGTCGAGTATCTGCGGCACGAGCCGCCGGTGCCCACCGCGTTCTGGCGCGGCGTCGGCGCGACGCACAACGTCTTCGTCGTCGAGAGCTTCATCGACGAGCTCGCCCACGCGTCACGGCAGGATCCGCTCGCGTACCGCCGGGCGCTGCTCACCAAGTCTGCGCGGATGCGCGCGGTGCTCGAGCTCGCCGCGACCCGGGCTGGCTGGGGCACGCGGCTGCAGCCCGTCGCAGGGCGGCGCGTCGGCCGCGGGATCTCGGTCCAGTTCGCGTTCGGGAGCTACATGGCGCAGGTGGCAGAAGTCTCGGTCGGCGCCGACGGCGGCGTGACGGTGCATCGAGTCGTGTGCGCGCTCGACTGCGGCCAGATGGTCAATCCCGACACCATCGGCGCGCAGATCGAAAGCGGAGTGAACTTCGGGCTCACCGCAGCGCTGTGGAACGAGATCACGTTCGACAAGGGCCGCGTGCAGCAGAGCAACTTCGGCGATTACCGGATGATGCGTATCAACGAGTCGCCGAAGATCGAAGTGCACATGGTGAAGAGCGCGGACGAACCCGGCGGCATCGGCGAGCCGGGCACCTCGGCGATTGCGCCTGCGCTGTGCAACGCGGTCTTCGCGGCGACGGGCAGGCGCATTCGCAAGCTGCCGATCGGCGACCAGTTGAAGGCATGATTAAATCGGGGTCTGTCCCCGATTTCGGTCAGTCGATCGTGATTTTCGCGTCCTTGATCACTTTCGCCCACAGCTTCACTTCTTCGTTCACCAGCCGGCCGAACTGCTCGGGGGTGCTCGCATCGGCTTCGAGGCCCGAGCCCGACAGGCGTTCGACGACGTCGGGCATCTTGAGAACGCGTGCGATCTCTGCGTTGACTTTCGCGATGGCCGGCGCGGGTGTGCCCGCGGGCGCGAACACGCCGTAGGCGATCGTCACTTCGAATCCCGGCAACCCGGATTCGGCGACCGTCGGCACGTCCGGAAAGGCGCGGGTGCGCTTCGGCGTCACCGCCAGCGCTTTGGCTTTGCCGCCACTGAGCAAAGGCATCGCGGCGGGCACGCTCAACCAGCTGAGCTGGGCCTCACCGGTCGCGATCGCCGCTGCCGCGGGCGCGCCGCCTTTGTACGGCACGTGCAGGATCTTCACCCCGCCGCGCAGGTTGAAGAGCTCGCCGGCCAGGTGCGCAGGCGTCGCGACGCCTGACGAGGAATAGGTGAGCGCGCCTTCTTTCTTCTTCGCGAGCGCGATCAGCTCCTGTACCGACTTTACCGGCAGCGAGGGTGTCGCGACCAGCACGTAAATGCCGGACGCCACCTTGGACACCGGCGCAAGATCGGTGAGCAGGTTGTACTGAAGCTTCGGATACAGCGTCATGCTCGGCGCGAGCACGCTGACCAACCCCATGAAATAGGTGTAACCGTCAGATGCGGCTTTCGCAGCGATCTGCGCGCCGAGGTTCGAAGCGGCGCCGGGACGGTTGTCGACGATGACCGGCTGGCCCCACGCTTCGCTCATTTTTTGCCCGAGGGTGCGGGACAGCAAATCGGTGCCCCCGCCCGGTGGGAATCCATCGACGATCCGCACCGGCCGGTTCGGGTACGGTTGTGCGAACGCCGCGCCGCCGAACGCAAGCATCACGGCGCAAGCCGCGGCAAAGCGCCTCGAGTTTGTGCTCATCGAATCTCCTCCTCGTCTAATTCGGTCGGCACGCACAATCGCGTTCGGCCGTGTTGGTTTTGGTAGGCTGCACATGGCTTACTGCAGGGCAATGTGTGGAACGGGCCCGTCATCTGCCATCGCAAGCACCGATCGCATGAAGGCCTCCGGGTCCTTGACGCCGCCGAGGATGAGCAGTGAGCGCGCCTTCGCAGTCAGCTCGTCGCGACTCAGCGGCGCTTCCGGATCGCCTTTGACATTCGTGCACGCATTCGCGGCCGATGTGCCGTCGGTGAACACGACCGACACTTGCGCGCCCCAGGCCTTGGGATACGCGGACATGAACGGCTCAACCGCGGCGGCCGAGATGCGCCGGGCCAGCTTTTCGTGGCGCTCGAATGCATGGTCGTCGAATGACGAAAGCGATACCTGACCGTCGTTCAGCGCCGCCGCGACGCAGTACTGGAGCGACGAGCGTCCGTCGTGCGCGTTGCGCACAGGACCCTTGCCGCACAGGTCCATAGCGGCGCGATAGGTCTGAATGCTTGCGCTCTCGATCTGCCTGCCCGGGATCTCCTTCGCGAGACCGAGCGCCGCATCGATCGCGGGATGCGTATGACGCGACGAGGGCCACGGCTTGATCGACATGCCATGCAGTCCCCACGGATCCCCCGGCCCGCGCAGCACCGCGGACGGATCGCCGTCGGGACACGCGGCCTTGAAAAACCCGCGAGCGCCTTCGAGAATTTTCAACGGGCCGGTAAAACCGTTTTGTGCGAGTTGCGCTGCCACGATCCCGCCCTCGGCGGCTTTTCCCGCGTGGAGCTGCTTGGTCATCGCGCCGGTCTCACGGTATTCCCACAGCCCGCTCGATTGCGTACCTGCGTTGCCGAGCGCGTGGACGAGCCCGGCATTGTCGAGCCCGAGCAGCACACCCATCGCGAACGCGGACCCGTAGATCCCGCACGTCGCGCTGTTCTGGTAGATCTTGTAATGGCTGGGACCCGCGGCGCGCCCGACGCGGAAAGCCGCTTCGGCGCCTTTGAGGATTGCGGTGAGCGCATGGCGGCCACCGACCTTCCCGTCTTTCGCCGCCGCGAACACCGCCGGCACGACCATGGTGCCTGCGTGCACCGCGCTCTCGCGATGCATCGCGTCGAGCTCGAGCACCGTCGACAGCCCGCCATAGACGAAGGCTGTGCGCCCGGTGTTGAGCGGCTCGGCGCGCGACCACTGCAAGAGGCTCCGGGCGTTCGGGTCCGCAGCACCGCCGATGATGCTCGCAACCGCGTCGAGCGCGACCACTGCCGTCCAGCGCAGATCGTCTTCCGAGACCGTCCTGGCCTGGATAAGGCCGACGAGGCCCGCGGTCAAGGAGGCCTCGCAGTCGTAGCTCTCGCCGGCGCTGTGCATCACGCTCACGCGGCCTCCGCCAGCCGCCCCTCGGGCACCATGTGCAGATCCTTGTGGAGGATCATCGTCATGCGCTTCATGAGCCGCTTCTCGGTGGCCGGAAACGGATCGCGCTGGTGCAGGAGGAAGCCGTTGTCCCACAGCAGCGTATCGCCGACCTGCCACTGGTGCTGGTACACGAACCGCGGTTGCGTCGCCAACGCGGCGAGCTCGTCCAGCAAGGCATTGGCCGCCTTTGTTTCCATGCCCACGATTCCGACCGACGTCGTCGGATCGAGGTAGAGCGACTTGCGGCCGGTGCGCGGATGCGCATGGACGAGCGGATGGGTGACGGGGGGCGTGCGATTTTTCTGGTCCGCGGGCACCATGCGATCGGCCTCCTTGTAGCCTGCGAGGCGCTTCGAGTAATCGAATATGCCGCTCTTGCCTTCCACTGCGCTTTTCAACGCCGGCGGCAGCGCTTCGTACGCCATCGCGAGATTCGCCCAGCGCGTGCCTCCGCCCTCGTGCGCGATCTCGACGGCGTGCAGCGCCGCCCCCGTGGCCGGGTTGAGCATGTACGACTGGTCCGAATGCCAGTAGACCTCGCCGTCGCCGAGCCCGCCGATCGGGGCGCCGGTGCCGTCCTTCAGATTGGAAATGATGCCCACTTCCGGACGGACGCTGGACGCCCAGTCGCGCCGCACGGTGAGCTCCAGCGGGCCGAAGAGCGCGCAGAAATCGGCGAGCTCGTGCTCCGATATCGCCTGGCGCCTGAACACGAGAACCCCGTGCTCGGACCACAGGCCCCTAAGCTCGTCGACCGTTCGCGCGTCGACGTTCTCCCAGAGCTTCAGACCGACGATCTCACACGCAAAACTGTTGCCGATCGCGTTCGCTGCGTACTTCATCCCTGTTCTCCTGTGGTTACGGCCGGGGAAGACGCACGATAGGGGGCGCGTATTAATCAGTCCAATGAATGTTTAGAATTCCATTATTCTTGGTATTCATAGTTGGGGTCCTCATGAATCTCCGCGCGGTCGATTTACAGCTGCTCGTGGCATTCGAGGCGCTCGTGACCGAGCTCCACGTAACCCGCGCGGCCAAAACGCTCGGCTTGAGCCAGCCCGCCGTGAGTCACATCCTCGCGCGCCTGCGTGAGCTCTTCGGAGATCCCCTGCTGGTGCGCTCGGGCAACGGCCTGGCGCCGACCGCCCGCGCGCTCGAGCTCGTAGAACCCATACGAGAGGCGTTGCAGCAGGTGCGCAAGGTGTTCGACGCGCAAAAGACTTTCGATCCTGCGACCTCCGGCGATTCGTTCGTCGTGCGCATGGGCGATATGAACGAATTCCTGATGCTGCCGAGCATCGCGAGCGCGCTGGAGAGGGAGGCGCCCGGTATCTCCATCGTGGTGAAATACCTGCCGCCGCTGGAGACGGTCAAGGCGCTGGAAGCCGGAGAGATAGATTTCGCGGTCAGCGCAGAGCTCGTGCACACGCAGGCGATCCGCTCGGTCGTGCTGCTGGACGACGAGCTCGTATGCATCATGCGCAAGGATCACCCGGCGGCGAAGCGCCGGCTCACCCTTAAAGCGTATCTCGAGCTCAAGCACATCAACACCGTGCAGAGCAGCGCCGACACCCGTTTCATCGAGCAGCACCTCCCACGCGATGCGCAGCGCGTGATCCCGCTGACGCTGCCTCACTGGCTCGCGGCGCCGTCGCTGGTGAAGTCGACGCAGATGGTCGCCGCAATCTCCAGGCGCATGGCGGATGCGGTGAATGCCGGCGGTGATTTCGCGGTGCGTCCGCTGCCGGTCGGGCTGAAACGCTTTGCGTGGCGCCTTTACTGGCACGCGCGGCACGATTCACAGCCCGCGCACAAGTGGGTCAGGGAGCTCGTGCTGAGATCGTGCCAGGCATTGTCGTAAACCGAAATCGGGGTCTGTCCCCGATTTGTCGGGTTTACATGTCGTAAGACCGCAGCCTTCTCGAGAACGCTCTCAGCGCGTCGATGCCGCTTGCTTCGGCGCGGCGGCACCAGTCTTCAAGCTGATGAACGAGCTGCTCTTTGGAGGCCGCTGAGCGCTGCCACAGAGTCTGCAGCTCGTCGCGCATCGCATACACCGTCGCAAGAACGGGACTCGCCTTGAGCGCACGCGTGCGGTGTGCGCGCTCGCCCTCGGGCAGCGCCGCGGTGTCGACGTGCAGCCGGCGCTTGAGAGCCGACCAGTCGATCCCGCCGACGCCACTCAGCCCCTTGCTCTCGGCCGCGCAGATCTTGCGAACCACTTTGGTGTACTGCGCGAGCACTTCGTGCCGATGGATGACCACCGCCTCGACGGTCGCGGCGTCGCAATGCGCCTTGGCGCTGTCGAGCTTCAGTCGCGGCGCGACCCGGGTCACCGTCGCGAGGCCCGCGATTTCCAGGATACGGATATACATCCATCCAATATCGAACTCGTACCAGCGGTTCGAAAGCCGCGCCGAGGTCACGTACGCGTGATGGTTGTTGTGCAGCTCCTCGCCGCCGATGAGGATTCCCCACGGGATGACGTTCCGGCTCGCGTCGGCCGGCTGGAAAGTGCGATAGCCCCAGTAGTGCCCGATGCCGTTGATGACGCCCGCGGCGAGAAACGGGATCCACATCATCTGTATCGCCCAGATCGTCACGCCGACGAAGCCGAACAGCACGAAGTTCATGACGAGCATGAGGCCGATGCCGTGCTTGGTGTAGCGGCCGTAGAGGTTGTG
>JAQGMV010000008.1 GCA_028292225.1 Betaproteobacteria bacterium | reverse complement strand
CGGTTTTCGTGCCGTTCTTCGGCGTGCCTGCGGCGACGATCACCGGCTTATCGCGGCTCGCACGTCTCGCAGGCGCCGCGGTCGTACCTGTCATCACGCGACAGCTTCCGGGCGGCGAAGGTTACGTACTCCGGTTCTACCCGGCGTGGGAAGGTTTCCCGACCGGCGATCTCGAAGCAGACGCGCGCCGCATGAACGCGTTCATCGAGGATCGCGTGCGCGAGCTGCCTGCGCAGTATCACTGGCTGCACAAACGCTTCAAGACGCGGCCCGAGGGCGAGCCGTCACTGTATCGATAGGTCGAGCATGCCGATCGCGATCGAACCGCTCGCGCCGAGCTCGCACGGGATGTCGTGTGGCGGGATGTGCTACAACGGTTGCAGAATGAAACTGAAATTCACGAAGATGCACGGCCTGGGCAATGACTTCGTCGTGCTCGACGCGACCGCCCAGCCCATTGCGCTTGACGTCGCGCAGCTTCGGCTCATCGCCGACCGCCATTTCGGCGTCGGCTGCGACCAGATCCTGCAGGTCGAGCGCCCCCGCGACGCGCAGACCGATTTCTACTATCGCATCTTCAACGCCGACGGCGGCGAGGTCGAGCAGTGCGGCAACGGCGCCCGCTGCTTCGTGCGCTACGTTCACGAGCGCGGGCTTACGCTCAAGCGCGAGATCCGCGTCGGCACCGCGAGCGGCGTGATCGTGCCGAGGCTCGAGGCCGACGGGCAGGTGACCGTGGACATGGGGGTGCCGCAGTTCGAGCCGCGCGACATTCCGTTCGACGCACCCGCGCGCGCACTGACCTATCACCTCGAAGTCGGGGATCGAACGGTCGAAATGAGCGTGATCTCCATGGGCAACCCTCATGCCGTCCAGATCGTGCCGGATGCCCGCACCGCGCCCGTCGGCGACGAAGGTCCGCTGATCGAAGCGCACCCGCGCTTTCCCCGGCGCGTGAACGCAGGATTCATGGAGATCGTCGACGAGCACCGCATCCGCCTGCGCGTCTACGAGCGCGGCGCCGGCGAAACCCTCGCATGCGGCACCGGTGCGTGTGCGGCGGTGGTCGCCGGGGTTACGCGCGGTGCTCTCGCCCCCTCCGGAGTGACGGTCGAGACTCGAGGCGGAGAGCTCGTCATCTCGTGGGCGGGCGAAGGCACGCCGGTGATGATGACCGGTCCTGCGGTGACGGTGTTCGAGGGGGAGATCGAGCTCCCGTCTTAAGGGGTAAATCGTAAATGGTGAATCGTGAGGGCGTCGTGCTCGACGCGAAAGTCTTCCGACCCCGCCGACGAGTCCGGCAGACCAGGGTGGCTACGATTTACCATTCACCATTCACGGCTCGTAACGCCGCCCTTGATATACTCGCCCCACGCGATACACACGAAGATTTCAAGCGATCATGACACCCGAGGCCGTAGCCACTTTCCTGCAGGAACACCCCGAGTTCTTCGAGCAGCACGCGGATATGCTCGCCGACATCTACATTCCCCATCCGCACGGCGGACGCGCGATCCCGATCAGCGAGCGCCAGATCCTGACGCTGCGGGAGCGCGGCAAGCAGCTCGAAATCAAGCTTCGTGAAGTCATCCAGTTCGGCGAGGAAAACGACGCGATCGGCGATAAAGTGCATCGCCTCACGCTCGCGCTGCTCGGCGCGCGCGATCTTGCGACCGTCATCACCGCGGTTCACTACAACCTGCGAGAGGACTTCGCGGTTCCGCACACCGCCATCCGTGCGTGGAACGTACAGGGGCCGGTCGAAGCGCCCGAGCTCAACCCCGCCGGAGACGTGACACGCAATTTTGCGGGCAATCTGAGCGGGCCGCATTGCGCGCATCACGCTGCCGAAGGCACGTCGACGGATCTCTTCGGCGCAGCCGCCGAGCAGCTTCGATCGTTCGCCTATATTCCGCTACGGGCGTCGCAGACGTTCGGCCTGCTCGCGCTCGCCAGCGAAGACCCCGAGCGCTTCTATCCTGAAATGGGCACGGTCTACCTGAAGCGCATCGGCGACATGGTCGGCACTGCGCTCCTGCGCCATCTCGAGTCGGACTGACGTGCGTGGCTGACGCGCGGCGCCTCGCGAAGCTTTACCTCGATCATCTGGCCCACGAGCGCAGGCTCGCCGCCAATACCCTGGAAAGCTATGCGCGGGACCTCGACGCGTTCATCGAGCGCGCCGGCGACAAGCCGCTCGACAAATTGCAGGTTCACGACGTCAGGCGCATCGCCGCCACACTGCACGGGAAAGGCCTCAATGCGCGCTCGATCGCACGCATGCTCTCGGCGTGGCGCGGCTTCTATCGGTATCTGGCGCGCGACCACGATTTCGGCGACAACCCGTGTCTCGGCATCCGCGCCCCGAAAGCGGCGAAGCGGCTACCCAAGGCGCTTTCGCCCGACGAGGCGCATTGCCTGCTCGACATCGACGCCGACACAATGCTTCGCGTCCGCGACAAGGCGATCTTCGAGCTGTTCTATTCTTCGGGCCTGCGCTTGTCCGAGCTCACCGCGCTCGCGCCGTCCGACGTCGATCACGTCGAAGGCACGGTGCGGGTGACCGGCAAAGGGGCAAAAACGCGAATCGTCCCAGTCGGTACCTACGCGTTGAAGGCGCTGAGCGACTGGCTCGCGAGCCGGGCGCTGATTATCGGACACGACCCGGTCGCGCTGTTCGTCAACCGCACCGGGCAGCGGTTGAGCGCGCGGTCGGTGCAGCAGCGGCTGAAGACCCTCGCGCTCAAGCAGGGCGTCTCGACCGGTGTGCACCCGCACGTGCTGCGGCATTCCTTCGCATCGCACGTGCTCCAGTCGAGCAGCGACCTGCGCGCGGTACAGGAAATGCTCGGTCACGCGAGCATCTCCACCACACAGGTCTATACCCACCTCGATTTTCAGCATCTCGCCAAGGTCTACGACGCCGCGCACCCGAGGGCGAAGCGCAAAAGCAGCGGCGCCAGGGCTGCCAAGGCGAAGTAAGCCGTCCATCCGCGAGTAACACGTCACATGCACCTGCTTCCAGAGCTCTTCGAGAACAACCGCCGCTGGGCGAAGGCCCGCGTTGCGAGCGACCCCGCATTCTTCGCGCAGCTTGCCGGCCTGCAGGCGCCGCCGTATCTGTGGATCGGCTGCTCCGACAGCCGGGTGCCGGCGAACGAGATCGTCGGGCTGCTGCCCGGCGAGATGTTCGTGCATCGAAACGTCGCGAACGTGGTCGTGCACACCGATCTCAACTGCCTTTCGGTCGTGCAGTATGCAGTCGACGTTCTCAAGGTGAGGGACATCATGGTCGTCGGCCACTATGGCTGCGGCGGCGTGCGTGCGGCGCTCGAGCGCAGCAAGCTCGGGCTCATCGACAACTGGCTGCGTCACGTGCAGGACGTGCGGACCGCGCACCGCGATCTCGTGGACTGCGTGCAGGATCCGGTCGAGCGCGTCGACCGCATGTGCGAGCTCAACGTGCTCAAGCAGGCGGTGAACGTCTGCGAGACCACGATCGTGCTCGACGCGTGGGCGCGCGGCCAAGCGCTCGCGGTGCATGCGTGGATTTACGGGGTGAACGACGGTCTTCTGCGCGACCTCGGTTTCGCCGTCGCCGATGCTTCCGACATCGGCGGGCAGTTCACCGATGCGCTCGCTGCGATCGCAGCGAGATCGCCCGGGACCGCTATTCCCGACACGCACCGCAAGTGACGGTTTAGGGTGCGCAAGCTCATCCTCAAAGCCGGCCGCGAGAAATCGCTGAAGCGCCGGCACCCGTGGGTCTTCTCCGGCGCGATCGATCGGCTCGAAGGCAATCCCGAAGCCGGTGAGACGATCGAGGTGCGCTCCGGCGACGGCGAATGGCTCGCGCTCGCCGCGTACAGCCCGCATTCGCAGATCCGCGCGCGGGTATGGTCGTGGTCGGAGACCGAGATCGATGCGAGCTTTTTTACGCGCCGGGTCGAAGACGCCGCGAGCGCCCGCGCAGCACTCGGCATCGATCGCGCGAGCGACGGCATGCGTCTCGTCCACGCCGAAGCGGACGGTCTTCCCGGCGTGATCGCCGATCGCTACGGCGAAACGGTCGTGGTGCAGCTCCTGAGCACGGGCGCCGAGCGCTGGCGCGACGCCATCGCAGACGCCTTGTGCGGCCTTCCCGGCGTATACCGCGTCTGGGAGCGCTCCGACGCCGATGCGCGCGAGCTCGAAGGCCTCAAGCCTCGCAGCGGCCTGCTCCGCGGCAAACCGCTTTCCGGCGCGCCGGTCATCGAGGAGCACGGGCTCAAGTTCAGAGTCGAGGCCGACGCGGGGCACAAGACCGGTTTCTACCTCGACCAGCGCGACAACCGCCTGCTCCTGCGCAGCCTCGCGGCGGACAAGGACGTGCTCGACTGCTTCTCGTACACCGGCGGTTTCACGCTCAACGCGCTGCGCGGCGGCGCCAGGTCGGTGATGACGATCGACAGCTCGGGTCTCGCGCTCGACATGGCGCGCGCCAACACCCGCCTCAACGGATTGCCCGATGCGAACTGGCTCGAAGCCGACGTCTTCCAGACCCTGCGCAAGCTGCGCGACCAGGGCCGCAGCTTCGACGTGATCGTCCTCGACCCGCCCAAGCTCGCGCCCACCGCGGCTCACGCCGAGCGCGCCTCGCGCGCCTACAAGGACATCAACCTCTTCGCGCTGAAGATGCTGCGCCCGGGCGGCCACCTGATGACCTACTCGTGCTCGGGCGGGATCTCGCCGGACCTCTTCCAGAAGATCGTCGCCGGCGCCGCCCTCGACGCACGGGTCGATGTGCGCGTCGAGATGTGGCTGCACGCGTCGGCCGACCATCCGGTAGCGCTCAATTTCCCGGAGAGTGAATACCTGAAGGGGCTGCTCTGCAGGGTTGCGGCGTAAGTGGGTGCGCTGCCTTGCTTCCTACGGCTGATGCGCCGAAGCTGCATGACGCGCCGACACAAAGCAGCGCTGCGCTATTTGGACGGTATCACCACGCCTGACGATCAGCGCTCTTCCCCCACCGCTTGAGCGCTGGCTCGCGAGCCTCACTCCCTTGGGCTCGCGCGGTGATATAGGTGTGCACGTCTTCCATCGCATAGCAGGCACCAGTCCTGTCGAACGCCTCGCGGGCCGCTAACGCATCTGAGCTGAAGCCGCGCCGCTTCTCCGCCATTTCGCTCTGCTTGCGCGTAGCGTCTGTCACGGCACTGCCTACTGAATGGTTCGCCCGGTGTAGTATCGAGTTCACTGGAAGGCAGGAGCCTTCGGGATCACTCGCCCTTGAAAGGCGGCCCTCATGATTACTGCCCAAATCCCCTACACCGTGGACACCGGCGAGAAGCTCGTCAACGAGACCTTCGGGCCGAACAACATCCAGCGCCGCACGCAGGGTACCGTGGTGAGGCAGCCGATGCCCGTTGCCGACGGGCGGGCGGCTCAAGCCGAGCTCGCGCTCGAGAAGAACGGTTTCGTGCTCGCCGATCATCCGACGAGGGTCCAAGACTTCTTTGATCCGGAGCAGCTGAAATCGGTCTACTACCCCGAAGTCGAGCAGCTCATCAAAAAGGTCGCAGGCGCGCAGCGCGTGGTGATTTTCGACCATACGCTGCGTTCCGGAGACGAGGGCGAGCGCGAAGCGAAGCTCATTCGCGAGCCGGTGCTTTCCGCGCACAACGATTACACGGAGTGGTCGGGCCCGCAGCGCGTGCGGGAGATTCTGCCGGACGAAGCTGACGCGCTTCTTTCGCGCCGCTTCGCGATCGTCCAGGTGTGGCGCGCGATCAACCAGCCGATCGAGACCAACCCGCTCGCGCTCGCCGATGCCCGAACCGTCGCAATGGACGACCTGCTCGTCGCCGAGCGGCGCTATCCGGATCGCGTCGGCCAGACTTATCGCCTCAAGCACAACCCGGCGCACCGCTGGTTCTACTTTCCCCGGATGCATCGCGACGAAGCGATCGTGTTCAAGGTCTACGACTCGCAAAAAGACGGTCGCTCGAGATTCACGCCGCATACGGCGTTCGACGACCCGAACACACCGCCGGGCGCGCCCCCACGCCAGAGCATCGAAGCGCGGGCGCTCGCGTTCTTTTGAGGGTCCGGGGTGGCGAAGCGACGCGCTGACGCACGCGCTTCATCGTCTATGACCCGAGCACACCCCCTTCGCGTGTTTTATACTTGCCCCGGACCGTTTCCCGCCGCGAGCACCCGAGAAGCTCGTGCGGGCGAGGGTCTCAAAAGGTGAGCCGGCGCGGGTTAAGCCGGGACTCTCCCGCCAATGCGCTTCCCCCGATCGCCCATTCGATCGGAGAGCCCGCTCACCACCGAAGGAACTGGAGCGCATGACGACTCAGCCGAAACCCGGCCTCGCTGATGTGGGATATCCGGATACGCAGCGGGGCACGAAGCCGCCCGCAGGTTCTGCAGGTTCTCAGCCGCATGGCGCGCGTCCGGCATCGGACGAAGCGCTCGCCGCTCCTGCGGGCTGCGCGTTCGAGCGCCTCCCGACGTACATCCAGCTCAAGCAGCAGTTGGCCGAGCTGGCGAAGCTCGGCATCGCCAACCCGTATTTCCGCAGCCACGACGGGGTCAGCAGCAACATCGTAACGATCGACGGCCGCGAGTACGACAATTACTCCGGCTATAACTACCTCGGTCTCGCCGGCCACGCCGAAGTGTCCGCCGCCGCGCATGCGGCGATCGATCGTTACGGCACTTCGGTGTCGGCAAGCCGCTTCGCTTCGGGCGAGATCCCGCTGCACGGCGAGCTCGAGCGTGAGCTCGCGGCGATGCTGGGGACCGACGACTGCCTCGCGTTCGTCAGCGGCTACGGCACCAACATCACCACGATCGGCCATCTTTTCGACGGCCGCGATCTCATCATCCACGACGAGCTCATCCACAACAGCGCGCGCCTGGGCGGGGTGCTGTCGGGGGGGCGCCGCTTCGTTTTCCCGCACAACGACTTCGAGGTGCTCGACAAGCTCCTCACCGAGCATCGGCCGCGCTGCAGGCGCGCGCTGATCATCGTCGAAGGCGCCTACAGCATGGACGGCGACGTCCCGGACCTCCCTCGCATCGTCGCACTCAAGCGCCGCCACGACGCGCTGCTGATGGTCGACGAAGCGCACTCGATCGGCGTGCTCGGCAAGCACGGGCGCGGCATCGGGGAGCATTTCGGGCTCAGTCCGACCGACGTCGACATCTGGATGGGAACGCTGTCGAAGACTTTCGCGTCGAGCGGCGGCTACATCGCGGGAAGCACGGCGCTCGTCGAGACGCTCAGGTACACCGCACCGGGGTTCGTTTACAGCGTGGGCCTGAGTCCCGCCGACACCGCCGCGGCACTCGCCGCGGTGCGCCTCATGCAGCGCGAGCCCGAGCGCGTGACACGCCTGCGCAGCCGCATCGCGCTCTTTCTCACGCTCGCCCGAGAGGCCGGACTCGATACCGGAGCCAGCGAAAGCGCGGTCGTTCCGGTCATCCTCGGCGATTCGATCTTGAGCCTCGCGCTCGCCGATGCGCTGTTCGCGCGAGGCATCAACGTGCATCCGATCCTGCATCCTGCGGTCCCGGAAGCGAGCGCGAGGCTGCGGTTCTTCATCACCGAAACGCACACCGACGCGCAGATCCGCTCGACCGTCGCGCACATCGTCGAAGCGCTCGCGAGCCTCGGCCCGTCGTGCGAGTCGGTTCTCTTCCCGTCGGGCGCGGCCGCACGGTGAACACTCCGCACGCGCTCATCACCGGAGGCTCGAGCGGAATCGGGCTTGCGATCGCGCGCCGGCTCATCGGAGACAGCGACCTCACACTGGTCGCTCGCGGGACCGAGCGCCTCAAAGCGGCTCGCGAATCGCTGCTGCGCGGGTGCGGCCGCCCGGCGGCGCGCATTCTCACGATCAGCGCCGACGTGGCGGTGCGCGAGCAGGCCGAAGCGGCAGTGGGGCAGGCGGTCGCTGATCTCGGTGCGCCGAAACTGGTGGTGACTTCGGCAGGCATCGCGATTCCCGGCTATTTCGACCAGATTCCGGTCGACGTATTCGAGCGCACGATGGCGGTGAACTACCTCGGCACGGTGTACGTCATCAAAGCGGCGCTTCCATCGATGAAGAGAGCGGGCGGCAACATCGTGATGATCTCGTCCGGCGCAGGTCTCATCGGTCTCTTCGGCTACACGCCGTACAGCCCCACCAAATTCGCCTTGCGAGGCTTTGCCGAAGCGCTGCGCGCGGAGCTGCGCCACGACGGCATCACGGTCTCGATCGCCTATCCTCCCGACACCGACACGCCGCAGTTGATCGAAGAGTCCCGCACCAAGCCCGCCGAGACGCATATGATGACTTCGCGCGCGGGATTGTGGAGCGCCGAAGCGGTCGCCGGGCGCATTCTGAAAGGCGTGTCGCGCGGAAGTTTTGCAATCACGCCGGGTTTCGAGCTCACCGCCCTGTACCGCCTCGGCAGCCTCGTCGCCCCCGTCGTGCAGTGGGGATGGGCCAGACAGATCGCGCGCATGCGCCGCGGCGGCGCGCCGGCGACGAAGAAAGAACAGGCATGATCAGGGTCGCCATAGCGGGTGTCGGCAACTGCGCGAGCGCGCTGGTGCAGGCGTTGAGCGCGTCGCGCAAAGGTCCAGTCGAAGGCCTGATGCGCTCACGCATCGGGCGCTGGGGTGTCGAGGACATCGAGATCGTCGCGGCTTTCGACGTCGATCAGCGCAAAGTGGGGTTGAGCGTCGGGGAAGCTGCGCTCGCGCCGCCGAACTGCACCCGGGTCTTCGAATCCGATCTGTCGGTGCATCGCGCGCGGGTGCTGATGGCACCCGTGCTCGACGGCATCGCGCCGCACATGGCGGATTACCCCGACGACGAAGCGTTCAGGGTGTCCTCGGCAAAGCCCGTCGACGTTGCGGCCGCATTGAAGGACGCGCGAGCCGAGATACTGGTGTGCTACCTGCCGGTGGGCGCGGTGCAGGCGGTGACTCACTTCGCCGAGGCGTGTCTTCAGTCCGGCGTGGCGCTGGTGAACTGCGTACCGGTTTTCATCGCGTCGGACCCGGCATGGTCCGCGCGCTTCGCAGATGCAAGGCTTCCGCTCGTGGGCGACGACATCAAGAGCCAGCTCGGCGCGACCATACTCCACCGCACACTCGCGTCGCTCTTCGACATGCGAGGCATCCGCATCGATCGCACCTACCAGCTCAACACCGGCGGCAACACCGATTTCCTGAACATGCTCGCGCGCGAGCGGCTCACTTCGAAGAAGAAATCGAAGACCCAGTCGGTGCAGTCGGTGCTGAACGAGCCGATACCCGCGCGCGACGTGCACATCGGGCCGTCGGATTACATCTCGTGGCAGAAAGACAACAAGGTCGCTTTCGTGCGGATGGAAGGGCGGGGCCTCGGAGGATCGCCGATCGAGCTCGAGATGCGGCTTTCGGTGCAGGATTCGCCGAACAGCGCCGGTGTCGTGCTCGACGCGATCCGCTGCGCGAAGCTCGCGCTCGACGCTCGCGTGGGCGGAGTGCTCGCGGGACCTTCGGCGGCCTTCATGAAATCGCCGCCCAGGCAGGCGCCGGATTTCGAAGCGCAGGCGCTGTGCGATGCCTTCATCGCCGATCTCACAGCCGCAGCGAAGGGACGGGACGATTGAGTCGCAGTAAAGATGCCCGTAAACCGTAAATCTCGACCACCCAGCGCCCCGAAATCGGGGACAGACCCCGATTTCGGGTTCTGGCGCCGTGCGATGGGAATCGCTGCGCTCGCGGCTGCCGCGTCCACGGCTTTGCTGCAGTCCGGGGTGCACGCCGCGACACCTGCAGCGACCGCCGCGGCGGCGATCGGCGGCACCGGGCGCATCCAGCCGGCGGGCGGCGTCATCGTCGTGAGCGCTGCGGCAGGGCGCAGCGTCGAGCAGGTGCTGGTCAAGGAAGGCGAGCGGGTGCGTAAAGGCGCGCTGCTGCTGACGCTATCCGACCAGCCGGTTCGCGCACTCGAGCGCGATCTCGCCGCCGAGCGCCTGCGCAATGCGGAGCGCCAGTCGGCCGAGCGCAGGAAGGCCGCCGAGCTCGAGCTCCAGACCGCGAAGCTCACGCTCTCGCAGGCTCGCGCCGAAGCGTCGGCGATCGCGAATCTCGACGAGCGAACCTTTCCCGCGCGCGAGAAGCGACAGCGAGACAATGCGGTCGCGCAGGCGAGCGTCGCGCTCCAGTCGGCGACGTCGAAGCTCGACGACGCGCGCAAGTCCGGTGATGCCGAGCTGCGCATGACGCGAACGAATCTCAAGCTCGCCGACGCCGCGCTGCTCGCGAGCCGCGTCGTGGCGCCGACCGACGCGACGGTGCTCGAAGTGCACGTGCAGCCGGGCTCGAGCGCAGGTGGACCTGCAATCACGCTCGCCGATACCTCGCGCATGTACGTCGTCGCCGATTTCTTCGAAGGCGATCTGCCCAAGCTCGGCGCGGGCCAGCGCGTCAAAGTGTCGAACACCGCGCTGGGCCAGACGCTCGACGGCGCGATCGAGCGCATCGGCCGCGTGATCGATCCGGTCAATAGGCTCGCGAAAGTCTGGGTGCGGCTCGACAAGCCCGCGCCCGCAGACCGCTTCATCGGGATGCAGGTCGACGTGAAAGTCGACGGTGCGGCCCCGGCCAAAGACAACCGATCGTAATGCTGCGATCCTGCATCGCGTTCGCATGGGTCAATCTGGTCCGCGGCGACCGCGTCAGGTTCGCGGTCGCGATCGCGGGTGCGGTGGTCGCAATTTTCATCCTGCTCGTGCATCTCGCATTCCTGCGCGCAGTCGAGCACAAGGCGGCGCAGGTCTACGGTCTTTTCGACGCGGACCTCGTGATGGTCTCCGACCGCTATCAGTTCCTGTATCGCATGGCTGATTTCCCGTCGGCGCGCCTGCGCCAGGCGGTGTCCGTCGCCGGCGTGGACGCGGCGGCCGCGGTCCGCGTGACCGCGAGCAAGTGGGTTTCCGGGCGCAACGGCGCGCAATCCAGCCTGCTGCTGATCGGCATCGATCCCGATCCGGTTTTCATCAGGGATCCCGGGTTACGCGCCGCGGCTCCCGAGCTGCGCGTGCCGCGACGCGCGCTGCTCGACCGTCATTCAGACCCTGAGGTCGGCAGCGTGAAGAGCGGCGATACCGGTTACATCGGCGTGCAGCCTGCCACTGTGGCGGGCTGGTACGAGCTGGGGCTCCCGATGTATGCCGCGGCGACCGCCATCGTTTCCAACAGCGATTTCTCCTTCTACAGCGGAGAGGATCCGCGGCGCATCCAGCTCGGGCTGCTGCAGCTCGCACCGGGCGCCGACGCGGGCAGCGTCGTCGATGCGCTCAGGCGCGCGCTTCCCGACGACGTTCGCGTGATGACCCGAGCCGCGCTGATGGCGAGGGAAGCGCACTACTTCGTCGAGGTGAAACCGCTGGGCATCATGATGCGCGCGGGACTCGTGATCGGGTTGCTCGTCGGCGCCGTCGCGCTTTTCCAGATCATGTCCTCGCAGGTCGAATCGCGCATGCGCGACTTCGCCGTGCTGCGGGCGATGGGTTTCAGTGCGGCATACACCTATGCCGTGGGTGCGTGGCAGTTGCTCCTGATGGGCGCCGTGGCTCTCACGGCGGCATGGCTCATCGCGACGCCGGTTTTCGAGATCGTCTCGCGCAAAAGCCATCTTTTCCTGCCGCTCGACGCGTGGCTCTTCGGCACGCTGCTCGTGCTGTGCGTCCCGATGATGGCCTCCGCGGCGCTGCCGCTCGTGCGCGCCGCACGCGCCGAGCCGGCCGGGCTTTTCGGCGCCGCATGATCAAAGGACTCGGCGCGAAGCTCGTCATGCGCGACGCCGCGCGCAGCGCTGTCGCAGTCGGAGGAATCGCGGTCGCGGTCCTCATCGCATTCGTCGAAATGGGTTTCATGAACGGCGTGGTCGATTCGCACCTGCGCATGGTCGAGGCCGCGCGCGGCGATCTGGTGCTGCTCGACGCCCGGCGCAGCCACCTCAACAAATGGGACGAGATCCTCGCGATCAGGCTGCCGCAGGTGAGGGCGGTCGAAGGCGTGGTCGCGGTGTCTCCTGTGTATCAGGCGGGCAAGACTTTCCGCGCCGGGCCCGACCAGCCCGATCATCGCATCGTGGTGGTCGCTTTTCCTCCCGACAATCCGCCGCTCGACCTGGGCTGGAGCGCGGACACGATGGCGCTCCTGCGCACGCCCGGCACCGTGCTCATGGACCGGCTTTCACGCTCGATCTACGGAAAACTCGAAGCGGGACAGGACGTGTGGCTCGAGGGGCACCTGATGCGGCTCGGTGGTTTCGTCTCACTCGGTCCGACGATCGTCATCGACGGCACGATTGCGATGAGCGAAACCACCTTCAGATCGCTCGAGCCCGATGGCGGTCCTGAAATGGCGGTGGTGCGCCTCGCGCCCGGTGCGGATCCCGCGCAGGTGAAGGCGCGAGTCACTGCGATCAGCGGCGACAGCGTGCAGGTCTTCAGCAAACGCGAGCTCTTTGATCGCGAGTCGGACTATCTGATGCGCGTCGCACCCCTGGGGCTCCTCTTCGGTGCGGGAATGGCGGCCGGATTGTTTGTCGGCCTCGTGATCTGCTACCAGGTGCTGTATGTCGCGATCCGCCGGCGCCTCGCGGCGTATGCGACGCTCAAGGCGATGGGCTTTCCCAACGGGTTTGTGCTGCGAACCGTCCTCGAGCAGGCGTGGGCGGTGGGCCTCGCGGGGTATGGGGTGGGTCTCGCGCTCGCCGCCCTCGCATATCACGTGCTCGCCGCGAAGACCGGTCTGGCGATCGAGCTCAACGCCGCGCGGTGCGCGAGCATCGCGGCCGCGTGTCTCGCCGCGTGCACCGTCGCCGGCGCCCTCGCCGCGCTGAAAGCGATGCGCACACCGCCTGCGGATCTGTTCTGAATATGAGCGAACACGCGATCCCGCTGCCGGGCAAGGTTTGGCGCGCAGCGTTGCGCGCAGTCACGCACCGTTACCACGCTGACCCGACCCTGCCTCCGGTGCTCGACGCGATCGACCTCACCCTCGCGCCCGGGGAATTCGTGATCCTCAACGGCCCGACAGGGTCGGGCAAGACGACGCTGATGACGCTGGTGGGCGCATTGCGCCGCCACCAGAGCGGCTTCGTCGAAGTGCTCGGCCGCAACCTCGAAGGCGCGTCCGAATCGCAACTCACCGCATTGCGCCGCGACATCGGCTTCATTTTCCAGGACCATCATCTTTTCGATGCGCTCACGCCGCTCGAGACCCTGAGGCTCGCGATGCAGCTCAAGGCCGATCGCTATGGTAAGCGCGACTATTCGGAGCGGCCGGCGGAATGGCTGCAGCGAGTCGGGCTCGACGGGCGAATGAACGCGAGACCTCGCTCCCTTTCCACCGGACAGCGTCAGTGCGTCGCAGTCGCCAGGGCGCTCATCAACGAACCCCAGCTCATCCTCGCCGACGAGCCGACGGCTTCGCTCGATGCGGCCTCGGCAGGCATCGCGCTGGAGACTTTGCGCACCGCGGTTCTGGAGCGCGACGCGACGGTGTTGATGATCACCCACGACAGCCGGCAGTTCGCGCTCGCCGATCGTGTGGTGAGCCTGCTCGACGGCCGGGTGCAGCCGGCGCTCTCTGCCGCGGCGATGCGCCACTCTTCGAACAAGTGACGCACGCTCGAGCGGCAATCCCGGCGCAGCACGACGACCTCGTGCTCGGATTCGACTTCGGCACGTCCGCGGTGAAAGCGGCATTGTTCGATCCCGAAGGACGCATTCACGGCTCGGCGCGCGTCGCCTATCCGACGATGTACCCTGCGCCGGGACATGCCGAGCAGGACCCGCACGATTGGTGGCGCGCGATGACGGCCGCCACGCGGGAGCTGCTCGCGTCGTCTCCCCAGGCGCGCAGCCGGATCGCCGCGATCGGCATCGCGGCGCAGGTTTGCGGAACGGTTCCCGTAGATGCCGTCGGCGAGCCGCTGCATCCGTGCCTCATTTGGCTGGACACCCGATCGGCGCCGATGGCCCGCGCGATCACCGGCGGCGGGCCGCGAATCGCGGGCTACGGCATTTTTCGCGTGCTCGGCTGGCTGCGGCTCGCCAATGGTGCGCCCAATCTCGCCGGCAAGGACCCGCTCTCCAAGATCGTGTGGTTTCGTGCAGCGCTGCCGGAAGTCGGGCGCCGCGCCGCGCGCTTTCTCGACGTCAAGGACTGGCTGCTCCATCGCTGCACCGGGCGCTATGCGACGACACCCGACGTCGCCCAGCTCACCTGGCTCATGGACAACCGCGCGGGTCGGCGCGACTGGTCGGATGCATACCTCGCGCGCTTCGACCTCACGCGAGACCAGCTCCCCGAGATCATCGAGCCCGCAACGACCGCAGGAACGCTCACGCGTGCAGCGGCCGACGCGCTCGGACTTCCTGAAGGCCTGCCGGTGTCGGGCGGCGTCGGCGATCTCAACGCGGCCGCCCTCGCAGCCGGCGATTACGCCGAAGGCGCTTATCATCTGTCGATCGGCACCAGCCTGTGGTGGGCCGCGCACACGTCGCGGCGGCGAGTCGATCCGTGGACCGGCATCGCAACGCTATGTGCTGCGCACCCGGACCGCTATCTGCTCGTCGCCGCGCAGGAGAGCGCCGGTGCGGCGGCGGCGTGGGCGGCATCGACTTTCGGATATGGCGAAGGCGATGCGGGATTGCACGCGCTAGATGAGCACGCAGGGCTGGCGGTGCCCGGCGCCGACACGCCGCTTTTTGCGCCATGGCTTTACGGCGAACGCGTGCCGATGAGTGATGCGAATGCCCGCGGCGCGCTCGCGGGCGCTTCGCTGCGTACGACGCGCAGCGATCTCGCGTACTCGGTACTCGCGGGCATCGCCCTGAACGCGCGATGGGCGCTCACCGAATCGGAGCGCTGCCTCGCATCTTCGACGGCGGCGATACGCGTCACCGGAGGCGCTGCCCGCAGCGCGGTGTGGCGGCAGATTTTCGCGGACATGTTGCAGCGGTCGCTGATCACGATGGAGTCGCCGGAGTACGGCGGCGCAAAAGGCGCCGCGATGACGGCGGCCGTCACGATCGGCTGGTATCGCAGCCTGGACGTGGCTTCCGCGATGGCGCGCGAGGGTGTGAGCGTAGAGCCGCAGCGCTCTCGTCGCGAGTGGGCCGATCAGCGTTACGGCGAGCTCGTGTCTTTCTGGCGCTCGACGGCGCGCTGGCATCGCCAGCGCGCATGACGAAAATCGGGGACAGACCCCGATTTCCACACACAGGAAATCGGGGTCTGTCCCCGCACAAGGAAAAGCATGCTCGACGGACGTTACGGCGATCGCCTGAATCGCATGTGGGAATACCTGGCGCGTGGACTGGCGCGTGCGGGTTTCTCGCCGAATGCGATCACCTTTGCGGGCCTCGCGCTCGTGCTCACAGGCGCCGCCGCTTACCCGCTGCATCGCGACAGCCTGGTCTTCGCGGTCTGGCTCGCGATTGCGTTTTCGTTCGACGGGCTCGACGGGGCGGTCGCGCGGCTCACCGGACGCAGCTCCCGCTTCGGCGGCTACCTCGACGCGGTCATCGATCGCTATCAGGAGCTCGCGGTGCTCGCAAGCATCGCGTGGGTGCACGACGCGTGGCCGGCCGCGCTGCTGGCGTTAAGCGGAGGTTTCCTCACGAGCTACAACAAGGCTCGCGCGGCGATGGAGATCGCGATCGACAACGCGGGCTGGCCCGACCTGATCGAGCGCATGGAGCGCGTCATCTTCATCGTCGTGCTGCTCGTGATCGAGCGCTTCATGCCGGTCGTGCCGAGCACCGACCTCGAGACGATGGCTGCCGGATTGTTGCTTCTTGGCGTGCTCGCCCATGTGACGGCGCTGCAGCGCTTCATGCGCGCCAGGCGCCGCATCGTCGCAGTGGATAGAGCGACCAAGTGAGGCGCCGTGGTGACGGGCTGACGAAGCGCCGGAGTGATGCAGTGACGCGGCGACGCGACTGCGTCAGGCGCTGTCGCCGAGCCTCTTCCGGACGACTGGTGTACTGGAGGACGAAAGAGGATCGGCGATCAGAGCGCCGCGAGCGCAGTCGCTTCGCACGCAACCAACAGGACCCCAGTGGCTGAACTACGGGAAGAAGGCATAGACCTCGTCTACACCTGGGTCGACGACCAGTGGCCAGGCTACGCCGATCTGCTACGCGCGCATGCGGGGACGCAGCACGACGTCAATCCCAATCGTACCCGCGACAACCTCGAGCTCCTGCGCTACAGCCTGAGGTCGGTGGCGCACTACATGCCGTGGGTGCGCCGGATCCATCTGCTCACGTGCCGGCCGCAGGTTCCTTCGTGGCTGGACGCGTCACACCCGAAGCTCTCGATCGTCCACCACGACCAGATCGTCGACGCGGCGTCGCTGCCGACCTTCAGCTCGTTCGCGATCATCGCGCACCTGCATCTCATCCCCGGCGTGTCGAAGCGCTTCATCTACATGGAGGACGACATGCTGATCCGCGCCCAGGTCGGCGTCGGGGATTTCTTCGACAAAGACGGCCGGGTGCGCGTGTATCCCAGGCTCGGCCGCACCGCGCCCGCCGCGCTGCGCGACGACAGCCGTGTCTCGCCGTGGAACGCGGCGCTCGCGCGGGCCAACCATCTTCTCGACACGCGCTTCGGTCATTCCCGCCGCCGCACGGTCAATCACGTGCCGCTTCCCGTCGATCGCGAGCTTTGGCGCGCCATGCTCGACGAATGGCCAGAAGCGGCGCAGCACACTCGCACGAGCCGCTTTCGGCGAGTCGGGAACATCCCGCCCGAGTACCTGTACCCGCACTACGCGCTGGCGGTCGGACGCGGCGTGGCATGGCCGCTCGCGCGGACCTATCGCGACAGCTTTTACTTTCCTCTTGAAAACAGGCCGTGGCAGATACGCCTTCAGGGCGGCATTGCCGCCAGGCTGCGGCCGAAGTTCGTCACGATGAACGACAACTTCGACGAGCGCCCCGACGCCGCGGTCGTCAGTTACGTGCGGCGCATGCTCGAGCGCTGGTTTCCGCTTCCGGGGCCACTCGAGAAATTCCCCGCTGCTCCGGCGAGTACACGTCCAGAAAGTCTTCGAGCCTCGCATTGACGTCCGAGCGGCGCGCCTGCACCCGGCCCCACTCCGACAGCTCGTACCGTAATTCCCCAGCCGCGAGCACCGTGACCAGTCTCTGCGTGAGATCGGCGACGTCGCCGGGTTTCGCGAGGCCGGCTGCGCCTGCGCCCGTCAGCACCGTCCGGTAGCCTGAATTGCCCGCAGCGACGACCGGCAAGCCCGCAGCCATCGCTTCCGCGATGACGAGACCATAGCTTTCGCCATAGGGAGAGGGCGCGCAGAAGACGTCGGCGCGCGCATAAAGCGCGAGGCGCTCAGCGTCGGGGAGGGCGCCGGTGAACGTCACGGCGTCGTGCAAACCGCGTTTTTCGGCGAGCTCCGCAGCGGCCCGTCGCTGCTCGCCATCACCGCAGACGACGAGACGCGTGCCCGGGTGTGCTTCGCGCACCCTTGCAAGAGCTTCGATCAGCAACAGTACGCCTTTGCGCGGCTCGAGGCGCCCCACGAAGAGCACGGTCGGGTCCGGGTCGATTTCGCGCCGGCGCGAAATCGACGCATAAGGCGCGAGGTCGATGCACGGCGGCAGGCACACGAGCGGACAGCGCTCGACCGGCCTCAGGTGACCCGCGGGCGCGCTCGATACTGCGATCATCGCGTCGAGGCCGCGCGACACGCGCCGGCTGAGCACGCCGAACACTGCGCGCATCACCGCGCCCGAGGCACCCGGCGGCGGTGTGTCATGAAAAGTGGCGACCCTGCGTTTCGCAAACGCGCCTGCGCGCCGATAAACCTGCCACGGCATGAGCGGCGTCCACGGCGTATGGAAGTGCGCCACGTCGAAGGGTGCAGCGCAGGCGCGCGCGGTAAATCGCTCGAGCTCCCGCGCAGAGGCCCACGTCAGTTCGAAGCGCGTGCCGTGCATGCGCCACTCGCGGAAGCGGCCGAGCCGATATAGCTCGACTTGCGCGTCCAGCGCTGGCGCGCCATCACCTGCAGGCGCGACGACACCGACGTCGTGCCCGGCTCGCGACAGCGCATTCGACAGATCGACGATGTGGCGCTGTACCCCGCCCGCGCGTGAAATGTCGTAAGGGCAAACCTGGAGCACCTTCATCGCAGCCGCCGCCATGCGCTCGGCTGGGTGAGGACGAGGTCGCCCAACGAGTACGCGAAGAGGTACGCGAGCAGCCACTCGAGGCGTCCTGCGGCGCCGAACGCAAGGACGGCGATCGGCAGGAGATGATCGAGACCGCTGAGGAAAGCGACCGCAACGCTCGATGGCGTGTCGACCGCGGCATCGGGAGCCACGGAGGAGTTGAGACCCTCGGACGCTTGCACGTAGAGCCGGCACGCATGCGCGGTGATCGCGAGCAGCGCGCATACGAGCCCTATCGCCAGACCCGCGCCTTGGCCGAATGGGGCGAGTGCGTGCGCCGAATCGCCCGAGCGCTCGGCGATCAACCCGATCGATGCGTAAAGCGCAACCCGATAGACGATGTCGGTGAGGAAGTCCGCGTACGCACCGCGGCGCGACGCGCGGCCGGTCACCCGCGCGAGATCGCCGTCGACGCAGTCGAGCAC
>JAQGMV010000199.1 GCA_028292225.1 Betaproteobacteria bacterium | reverse complement strand
TGTGGCGCTGGGTCACGTGGGCGATTTCGTGCGACACGACGCTCGCGAGCTCGGATTCGCTCTGTGCCGCGATCAGCAACCCGGTGTGCACGCCGATGAAGCCGCCGGGCAGCGCGAACGCGTTGATCGAGCGCTCCTGGATCAGGAAAAACTCGAACGGCTGGCGGGTATCTGCGCCGCGCGAGACCAGGCGGGCGCCGAGCGCGTTGACGTAATCGGTCGCTTCGGCGTCATCGTAGTAGCTTCGGTCGCTGCGCACTTCGCGCATGATCTCGTCGCCGAGCCGGCGCTCTTCGAGCGCGGTGAACGAGGCCTGCGCCGACTCGCCGAGGTCGGGAAGACCTTCGGCGAGCGCGCGGGGGACGAGCCCGAGCAGTAAGAGAAGCAGGTAACGGAAAGTCATGGTGCTATGATAAGGCGGAATTCCTGCAAGTTCCGCCGCCCCTCCCGCACATGTCAACCGACAAGCTCACCCATTTCGACGCCGCCGGGCAGGCTCACATGGTCGACGTCGGGGGAAAAGACCAGACGCATCGCGTGGCGAAAGCGGTCGGACGCATCACGATGCTCGAAGCGACGCTCGCGCAGATCGAGCAGGGCAATGCCAAAAAAGGCGACGTGCTGGGCGTCGCCCGCATCGCCGCCATTCAGGCGGCCAAGCGCACCTCCGATCTGATCCCTCTATGCCATCCGCTCGCGCTGACGAAAGTGGCGGTCGAGTTTTCGATCGATCGACATGCGGCCGCGGTCGAGTGCATCGCCACTGTCGAAACATTCGGCCGCACCGGCGTGGAAATGGAAGCGCTGACCGCGGTCGGCGTGGGCCTGCTCACGATCTACGACATGTGCAAAGCGGTGGATCGCGGCATGCGCATCGAAGGCGTTGCTGTTCTGGAGAAGCTCGGCGGCCGCTCGGGCCACTGGGTCGCGCCTTCCCGGACGCCGTGAGCGCGTTCGCGCGCCCTGTCCCGCTGGACACTCCGGCCGAACTTCGGCATCATTCGCCTTAACGTAGCTAATACCCTGATTTTCAAGCGATAGTTCGAACTATCGTTATATCGTTATTCCCCCGAGGTCTTTTATATGAACCACCTACGCAGATCTTTCCTGGCGGTAGCCAGCGGGGCGAGCGCACTCGTCGCGGCCGGGTTTGTGAAGCCGCGAGCCGCCGAAGCCGCCACCTGGAACAAACAGGGCTTCGAAGCCAAGGCTTACAACGACGCGATCAAAGGCCTGGGCGCGACCAACATGATCGAGAGCAAGGACATCTCGATCACCGCGCCGGACATCGCCGAAAACGGCGCCGTCGTGCCGGTCGCGATCACGAGCAAGATCCCGAATACCCGGAGCATCTCGATCGTCGCGGAGAAAAACCCCTTTCCGCTCGCGGCGACCTTCGACGTGGCCAACGGCGCGGAGCCGTATGCCTCGGTCCGGCTGAAGATGGGCCAGACCTCGAACCTCCGCGCGATCGTGAAAGCCGACGGGAAGTACTACACCGCCGCCAAGGAAGTCAAAGTCACCGTCGGCGGCTGCGGCTGACACTACACAGGGAACACCATGGCTGAGCCGATGAGAATCAGGGCCGCGTTGCAGGGCGACGTCGCCGATGTGCGCATCCTCATGCGCCACCCGATGGAAACGGGACAGCGCAAGGACGCCAAAGGCGACATCGTCCCGACCCATTTCATCCAGAACGTCGTCGTCACTCACAACGGCAGGACGGTTCTCGACGCGCAGTGGAGCCAGGCCGTGTCGCGCGATCCGTTTCTCGGTTTACGCGTCAAGGGTGCGAAGGCGGGAGACACGATCGTGGTCACCTGGACCGACAATAAAGGCGACAAGCGCACCGACGAGGCGACTGTCGCGGCGGCGTCGTGAGCGCGGCGCCTGCCGCAACACGGCCTTCACGAACCATTCGAAGTAAGCCCGGAGGTCGCTCGATGTTCATGACGCGCGGCCGTCTCGCGGCCCTCGCCCTGGCCTTGCTCGCATCGCCGATCGCCGCCCAAGACGGCCCCGACGGGCTCGCGGTCGGACGGCAGATGCTCGCCGAAGACAATCCGGGCGAGCTCTGGGTCGCGCGCGGGCAGCGCCTGTTCTTCGAAAAGCGCGGTCCGAAAAAGGCGTCGCTGGAAAGCTGCGACTTGGGGTTGGGCCCCGGCAAGGTCGAAGGCGCGTTCGCGCAGCTTCCGCGCTACTTCGCCGACACCGACAAGGTGCAGGATCTCGAGTCGCGCCTGATGACGTGCATGGTGACCCTTCAGGGGTTCACGACCGAAGACATCCTCAGGAACCGCTTCGGCACGCTCGACAACGATTCGGACATGGAAGCGCTGGTGAGCTTCATCGGCTCGAAATCGAACGGCATGAAGATGAACGTGCCGCTGCGACACGCGAAGGAGGCCGAAGCCTACAAGGCCGGCGAATACCTTTTCCACCGGCGCTCGGGCCCTCTCGATTTCTCGTGCGCGACGTGCCACGCCGACCAAGGCAGGCGCATCCGCCTGCAGGAGCTTCCGAACATGACCGATTCGAAACAGGTGCAGACGGTCGTCGCCACCGGCTGGCCGGCGTATCGGGGGACGCAGGCGACGGTGCGAACGATGCAGCACCGGCTGTACGACTGTAACTGGCAGATGCGGCTTCCCGACCTGGGTTATGCGTCGGACATGTCGATCGCGCTCACGAGCTATCTCAATCATCGTGGCAACGGAGGCGTGGTACAGCTCCCGGGAGTGCGGCGATGAGGCGCGTGTCGGCGACTCGGCAGAGGCTTATCGGCGCGGCCGTCGTGCTCGCCGCGGCCGTCGGGTGCGCGTCTTTTCCCGATGCCGAAAGCACGCAAGCGCTCGGCGAGCGTATGGTGAAAGACGCATATCCCGGAATGCCTTCCACACTGACTTCGCGCGCCGTCCAGGACGCGGGGCAGAAGGCGTGCAGCAGGATCGCGGGCGAGAAGCTCACCGCAGACGAAGCGGCGCGTGT
>JAQGMV010000525.1 GCA_028292225.1 Betaproteobacteria bacterium | reverse complement strand
CGAATATGCTCGAAGGGATCGCGCAGGCAATCGAGCGTGAAGACATCAACGCGCTCGCCATCTGCTTCATCAATTCCTACGCGAACGACGCGCACGAAGGACAGGCGGCGGCGTTTTTCCGGCGGCGGCTTCCGAGTGTCTCCGTCACGACCTCGACGTCGCTGATGCCGCAGATCGGTGAGTACGAGCGCACGAGCAGCACCGTTATCAACGCCTACATACGTCCGGTCGTGCAGCGCTACGTGAGCGCGCTCAAGGCACGTCTCGACAGACTCGAAGTCGCCGCGCCGCTCATGATCATGCAGTCGAGCGGCGGCATCGCGCCCGCGCAGACGGTTGCGGAGCGTTCGCTCACGATCATCGAATCGGGACCTGCCGCGGGTGTCCTGGGCGGCCAGCGCCTCGGTGCGCAGATCGGCCTCGCCGACATGATCGTCTTCGACATGGGCGGCACGACCGCGAAAGCCACGATCATCGAGAACCATGCATTCGGGATGTGTCCCGAGAGCGAGGTCGGCGGCGGAGCGCTGATGGGGAATCGCATGATCAAAGGCGCGGGCTACCCCGTGCAGGCGCCGACGATCGACATCGCGGAGGTCGGCGCGGGCGGCGGGAGCATCGCGGCGGTGAATGAGGCGGGCGGCATCAAGGCCGGGCCGCGCAGCGCCGGCGCGGATCCCGGTCCCGTCTGCTACGACCACGGCGGCGTATATCCGACGGTGACCGATGCGAACCTCGCCCTCGGGTATCTCAACCCCGGCGCGCTGGTCGGCGGAGAGCTCGCGCTCAACGCCGACAAGGCGCGGCAGGCGATCGGCGAGCTCGGGAAACGGGTGAACCTCGATGCCACCGAGACCGCGTACGGCATACACGCGATCGCCAATGCGACGATGCTGCGGGCGCTGCGCAGCGTGTCGTCGGAGCGCGGGCAGGACCCCTCGAAGTTCGCGCTGCTCGCGATCGGCGGCAACGGGCCCGTGCACGCGGGAACGCTCGCGGATTCGGCGGGGATGAATCACATCGTCGTGCCGCCCGTCGCGGGCCTCTTCAGCGCGCTCGGCATGCTGTTCGCGGACGTCGAGCATCACCTGGCAAAAGGCTTTTATCGCCGGATCACCGCGGGCTCGGCGCAAGACATCAACGCAGCCGCGCTGAGCCTCGTCGACGGCGCGCGCAAGCTCCTCGCCGAAGAAGGTTATGCGGCCGCGCACCAGCAGCGGATCACGGTGAGCATCGACCTGCAATACCGCGCGCAGTCCGCGCCGTTGACGATCCCGCTGTCGCAGTATCCCGCGACGGACGAAAGCGTCGCAGTGCTCTTCACTGCATTCGAAACGGAGCACCGGCGGACGTTCGGTTACGTCACCGGCGAGATCCTCCAGTCGGTGGCGATCAAGGCGACGGCGCAGGGTCTTTCCGCGACGCCTCGCACACCGAAGCGCATCACGCACGGGAACACGCGCACGCTGCAGGGTCAGCCCGCCCGCCGCGCGTACTTCGGTGCGGAAAGCGGCTGGCACGAGACGGCCGTGATTGCGCGCGCCGATCTCGACCTGAAGCCGCGTGCGGGTCCTCTCATCGTCGAGGAATACGACACCACGGTGATCGTGAGGCCCGGCTGGACCGCGCGGCTCGACGAATGGAACAACATCCACATGGAGCGCGCGTGAGCATCAATCCGATCAAGCGCGAGCTGCTACACAACGCGCTCGTCACCATCACCGACAACGTGCTCGTGATGATCGTGCGGACCGCGCGCTCGTCGAACGTGAAGAACAGCATGGATTTCTCGGCGGCAATACTCGACGCCGACGGCCAGCTCGTTGCCCAGGGGCTCGCGGTTCCGGTCCACCTCGGCGCGATAATGCCGGCGTTTCGCGGCTGCTTCGAGCCTTTCAGGGACCGCATCGAGGAAGGCGACGTGCTCGCCTGCAACGATCCGTATTCGGGCGGCAGCCACCTGAACGACATCTTCATGTTCAAGCCGGTATACGTCGGCGGGCGCCGCGTCGCATGGATCGGCATCATCCTGCATCACACCGATCTGGGCGGCCGCGTGCCGGGTGGGAACGCGACCGACAGCAACGAGATCTTCGAAGAGGGGCTGCGCATACCGCCGAGCAGGATCGTCGAGGCGGGGCGTGTGAACGAGACCCTGATGCGGGTCATCGAGTTCAACACGCGAGTGCCCGATCGCGTGCTCGGCGACGTTCAGGCGCAGATGGCGGCGATCCACCAGGCCGAGAAGGATCTCCTGAAGCTCATCGGCAGCTGGGACGTCGACGAGTTCTGCGCGTATCTCACCGACCTCATGGATTACGCCGAGCGCCTCGCGCGCGCGCAGATCGCGGCGCTGCCGGATGGCGTCACCGAGTTCACCGAATGGAACGACGACGACGGGATCGGCGGCCCTCCAGTGCGCATCCACGCGAAGCTCACCAAGAAAGGCGAAGAGCTCACGGTCGATTTCAGCGACACCGACTATCGCCTCGGCGGTGCGGTCCACAGCAACTATGCGTTCACCGCGTCGTGCTCGTACGCGGCGATCCGAACGGTGCTCGACGTCGATATTCCGAGCAACGCCGGCGTGTACCGCCCGATCACGGTGATCGCGCCGGAAGGCACATTCGTGAATGCGCCGTTCCCGGCGGCGCTCGGCTCACGCGGGCAGAGCGGCCAGCGTATCCGCTCGGTGGTGCTCGGTGCGCTCGCGCAACTGATGCCTGACCGGTTGACCGGCTGCCCCGGAGGCTCCGAGTTCGCGATTTCGGCGTCGGGCTATACCGACGAGCGGCGGCGCTTCGTTCATCTCGAGTTTCACAACAACACGGGGCAGGGCGGCGGGCCCGACCGCGACGGGCAGGACGGCGGCCCGTACTGCATCGGCAATCTCGCGAATGTTCCGGTCGAGCTGCTCGAAGCGGAGTATCCGCTGCGCATAGACGAATACGCCTTCATCCCGGATTCGGGCGGGCCGGGCAAGTATCGCGGGGCGCTCGGCGTCGTGCGGCAATACCGGATGCTCGTCGACGATGTGCTGGTGCAGGTGCGCTCGGACCGCTTCAGGCATCCGCCGTGGGGCATCTTCGGAGGGCGCCCGGGCTTCGGCGCCCGCGCTTTCATGAACCCGGGGAGCGACCGCGAAGAGGCGATGCCGTCCAAGTTCATGCGCCGGTTGAAGCGCGGCGACGTTTTCAGGGCGGAGATGGCGGCCGCGGGCGGCTACGGCAATCCGCTCGAGCGCGAGCTCGACTCGGTCGTCGAAGACGTGAAGCAGGGCAAGATTTCGATCGAGCACGCGCGTAACGAATACGGCGTCGTCTTCCGCGCGGACGGTCGCGAAGTCGACGTGCAGGCGACACAGGCAGCGAGGGAACCCTCATGAGCACTTCTTATCTGCGGCCGAATTTCGTCGAGATCGATCTCGCGGCGATACGCCGGTGCACCCGGGCGATCCGTGACGCGATCGGACCATCGGTGAAGTTCTTCGGCACGCTCAAAGCGAACGGCTACGGCTTCGGCCTCGTGCCGGTGGCGAAGACGGTGCTTGGGGCGGGCGCCGATGCGATTTCGCTCATCAGCCTCGCCGACGCGATCGCGCTGCGCGAGGCGGGCATCACCTCGCCGATACTGCTGTATGCGGGCGTTACCTACGACCGCGAATCGGTTCGGGCGATCGAGCGCTATCGCATCACCCCGACCCTGCACGACGAAGCGTCGCTGGACGCGCTGCTCGCCAACGTGGAAGACCAGCTCGACTGCGCGATCAAGATCGACGCGGGCAACGAACGGATCGGCGTTGCGTCGGACATCGCCGGCGATTACATCGCACGCGTCGCGCGATCGGGCAAGTTGCGCGTCGCGATCGTCAATACGCATCCTTCGATCTCCGGCGCGGCGCGCGCGGACGAGTGCCTCCAGTGGCAGTATGAGCGTTTCGAGCGCGCGTGCCGCGATGCCGAGGCCAAGGGGGTGCGCATTCCGCTGCGCGTGATGGCGAGCTCGAAGGTCCTGGGCATGACGAGGGCCATGAATCTCGACGGCGTCGATCCGGGGCAGGCGCTGTTCACGGCGCTCCCGGGCACCGCCGCCGTCCAGCCGCTCGCGAAGCTCAGGACGCCGCTGCTCGAAGTGAAGCCGGTGAATCGATCGGACTTCCTCGAGCAGGCGCCGTTCGGCGGGCGCGCGCCGAAGCGGCTCGGCGTGGTGCCGATCGGATACAGCGACGGGATACACCGGCTCAACGCGGGCGCGGTGCTCGTGGGCGGCAGGCGGGCGCCCCTACTCGGCTCGCCTGCGATCGAATACACCCGCATCGATCTGACCGACGTGCCGGACGCGAAAGCCGGCGACGAAGCCGTGTTCATCGGCGCGCAGGGCGGCGAACGCATCACACCCGAAGACGTGATCGCTCATACCAAGGCCGGCCGCCTGACCGATCTCGCGTGCGAGCTCCGGCCCGGTATACAGAGGATTTACCTGAACCCGTAACGGCGCGGCGTTCGGAGGACAACCAGTTAACCCTGGGCTGTCACACAAAATCCCTCCCTTTCGAGGGGAGGGTTCGGTGGGAATGGGTTTACGACTAAGGACCGCCATGATCATGTTTCGTATCGCCGCGCTTCTTCTGACCGCGCTCTGCTCGCTCGCCGCATCCGCGCAGCAGGGTCCGGGCGCCTACCCCAGCCGCACGATCCGCCTGATCGTGCCGTGGCCGCCGGGCGGATCGACCGACGCGCTCGCGCGCATCGTCGCGGCCCGCCTCACCAGCGCGATGGGCCAGCAGGTGATCGTGGACAACCGTCCGGGCGCCGGCGGCAACATCGGCACCGCGATCGCGGCCAAGGGCACGCCGGACGGACACGTGATGGTGCTCGTCAGCAGCGCCTTCGTCGTGAACCCCAGCCTCTATTCGAAGGTGCCCTACGATCCGATCAGGGATTTCCAGCCGGTGTCGTATATCGCGAGCGCACCGAGCGTGCTGCTGATCCATCCGTCGGTGAAAGCGCCGACGTTGAAAGACTTCGTCGCGCTGACGAAGGCGAGTCCCGGAACGTATAACTGCGCATCGCCGGGGGCGGGCACCGCGCAGCATCTCGCGACCGAGCTCTTCAAGCTCGCCGCCGGTGCTGACATCACGCACGTGCCTTATACGGGGGCGACGATGATGCCGGCAGTGATCGGCGGCCACGTGCAGGCCGGGTTCATCTCGGTGCCGGCGGCGCAGCCGCACGTTGCGAGCGGCGCGCTGCGCGCGCTGGCGATCACCAGCCTCAAGCGCTCGCCCGCGATGCCCGACGTGCCGACGTTCGACGAATCCGGCTACAAACGCTTCGAAGTCGATCACATGCAGGGCCTGCTGGTGCCGGCAGGCACCCCACGCGCGATCGTCGACCGGATCAACGCCGAGATCGTGAAAGGCCTGGACGACCCCGAGATCAAGAAGCGGCTCTACTTCCTGGGCTTCGAGCCGGTCGGCAACAAGCCCGACGAGTTCGCCCAGCAGATCCGCGCGCAGATCCCGAAGTGGGAGAAGCTCGTGAAGCAGGCGGGAATCAAGGTCGAATGATGGACACGAAGCGCGGCGGCATCGTGTCGGTGCGTCATTCGCGCGCAGCCCTCATTTCGTAAAGCGCGCGACCACCGGGCCGGTGCGGCGTGCGCGCGACTTCACTTTCGGGCGGATCTCGGGCATCCAGCGTCCGGTGTCGGAGAGCGCTTTCCACTCGTCGGTGAGATGCAGGTTCTCCTTGCTCATGAAATAAACCGCGGTGTACACGAGTAAGCCTTTCTCGTTCGGACCGGTGTCCTTGAAGCGGATGACCTCGGTCACGCCGTCGAGCTTCATGATCGTGGGAATGTGATCGTTGTCGTAAACGTCGTTGAACACCGCTTCGTCCTCGGGCGCGATCTCGAAGGTGATCGTCATGCAGTACGGCGCAGCGGTAACCGCTTTCGAAGGTGCCATTTGAGTCATATCCCTGTCAGATGAAATAGATCTCGATCATACGATGGAGGCGGCATGTCGTGCATGAAGAACCGACTCGGACTTGTCACACTGGCCCTTGCAGGACTCGCAGCGCCGGCGGCGCTCTACGCCCAGGAGTACCCGGTAAAGCCCATCCGCTGGATCATTCCGTATCCGACGGGGGGCACTTCCGATTTTCTAGCGCGCATCATCGGCCAGAAGCTCACCGAGGCCTGGAAGCAGCCGATCCTGGTCGATAACCGGTCGGGCGCGAACGGCAACATCGGCGCCGACGCCGCGGCCAAGGCGGCCGGCGACGGTTACACCCTGCTGCTCGTCGCGAGCACGTTCACCATGAATCCGGCGGTCTATCCGAACCTGCCTTTCGACACCGAAAAGGATTTTGCGCCGGTCACGACGATCCTCTGGCAGCCGTACCTGCTGTCGGTGCACCCGTCGCTGCCGGTGAAGTCGGTGAAGGAGCTCGTCGGCCTCGCGCGCACCAGACCCGGCGCAATCGATTACGGCTCCGGCGGCGTCGGCAACGCCACGCACATCGCGGGCGAGCGCTTCGCTTCGATGGCCGGCGTGAAGCTGAACCACGTGCCGTATCGCGGCGTCGGGCCTTCGATCACCGCGCTGCTCCAGGGGGAAGTCCAGGTCCTGTATGCGTCTTCGGTCGCGGTGCAGCCGTACGTCAAGAGCGGCCGCATGCGGGTGCTCGCGGTGACCGGGGACAAGCGCATCGCACAGATGCCGGACGTGCCCACCGTTTCGGAAGCGGGCGTCCCGGGTTACATCGAGGGCAACTGGCAGGCGGTTCTGGTTCCGGTGAAGACGCCGCGGACCGTCGTCAACCGGCTGAACCAGGAGCTGGTGCGCATCATCAGGACGCCTGAGATCACGGCGCAGATCCGCCAGGTCGGCGCGGAGGTCATCGCGAATTCGCCCGACGAGACGGGGGCGCTCATCCGCACCGATCTGAAGAAGTACTCCGACGTGATTAAAAAACTCGACATAAAAGTCGAATAGCCGGCGTGCTCGTCCACAACCGCCGGAATCGAGGATAAACACTCATGCTGCCGTCCGCTGCATCGTACAGAGAATCGCCTCCGGAGTACCTGCTGGAGGTTTCGCACTTCATCTGCAACACACGCTTCGAAGATCTGCCCCCGGCCGTCGTCGATCGCGCCAGGCGGCTGATCGCCGATCTCCTGGGTATCGTCACCGCCGGGAACCAGAGCGACGAGCTGAAGGCGTTTGCGTCGACTTACCTCGAGGGCTCGTCAACCGGAGCGAGCTGGGTGATCGGGACGAAGCATCGCGCGTCTGCGCGCGATGCCGGCTTCCTCAACGGCATCGCGAGCACGTGGCACGATTTCGACGAAGGCAGCACGATCGCCTACTCGCACCCCGGCAGTCAGACGATTCCGGCTGCGTTCGCGGCGGCGCAGGCGCTCGGGATCTCCGGGCGCGACCTGCTGCTTGCGATCGTGATGGGCTACGAGGCCTGCGCGCGCGTCGGCATGGCGTCGAAGATGCGGGTTTCGGTGCATCCGCACGGCACCACGGGTACGATCGGGTCGGCGGTCGCCATTGCACGCATGAAAGGCTTTGATGAAGCACGCATGCGGCAGGTGATCAATGTCGCGGCGACGATGGCGATGACGACCAACCGCCAGGCGATGCTCGACGAAGCGACGGTGCGGAACATGTATTCGGGGCACAGTGCGCTCGCCGGGGCGACCGCAGTGCAGCTCGTGCAAGCCGGTTTCACCGGGCAGCGCGACGGGATCGGGTTCACCTACGGCACTGTCATCGCCGACGGCTTCGATCCGCAGCGCTACGTGTCGGGCCTCGGCCGTGACTGGCTCATCCTCCAGGGCTACTTCAAGCTGCACCCGTCGGGCCGCTACTCGCACGCGGCGATCGATGCGCTCGAATCAGCGCTCGCGACGGTGCCCGGCGGCAAGCTCGACATCGATCAGATCGAGCGCATCGACGTGAGGGCATTCCAGATGGCGGCGCTACTCGCGGGCACGAACATCACGACGAGTTTCGGCGCGAAGTTCTCGATCCCGTTCGCGCTCGCCACGATCCTGGTGCACGGCCGCTCTGCCGTGGAGTGCTTCGATCTCGACGCGGTCAGGAACCCGCGGGTGCAGGCGCTCGTCGCCAAGATCGACGTGCGCGAGGAGCCGGCCTACACGAAAGCCTATCCCGGCCGGCAGATCTGCGACCTCGCCATCCATCTGCGCGACGGCAGCGCGGTCCGTGGCCGCTGCGAGGTCATGAAAGGCGAGCCTGCCAATCCGCATCGCGCCGAGGACGTCGAGAAAAAGTACTTCGACCTCATGTCACCTGTGTGGGGCGCCGATCGTGCGCGTAAGCTCTACGACGCGATCCTCGCGCTGGAAGAGGTCGCGGACATGCGGGAGTTTGCAGATCGATACGCACTTTAGGTGCGCAAGCCGTGCATCGGCCGCTGTCGAAGAGGCGGATGACAGACCGGAACCGACTGGTGGGGCACGGAGCGCATGCGCTACAATTTCGTTGAAATGATTCAGCTCGCACTCCTGTTCCATCCTCCTCCGCTTTCCTGATTTTCCGCACGCGTGTCGTCCGGTTGCTCTGATTTTCCGGCGGCGCGCTTCCTCGTTTTCCTGTGCTGAATGTCTTGCGACGCGTCTGCCGATTTCGCAGACAAGGCGCGGGTGATGCTCCCGCCGGCCTTGCCTGTTACAAGATTTGAAAGGTAGACATGTCAAACGATTCAAATTCGACGGCTGCGGGTCGACGCCGCTTTCTCGTGCGGACGCTGGCCAGTGGCGTCGCGGTCGCGACATCCTCCGCGGTGGGCCAATCCGTTCCGGGGTCGGCGCCGATCGTCGCGCCGCCACCCGCGGCCGGCGGACGCCTGACGATAGGCGAGGGTGGGCGCGGACCGAGCCGGTTCGCCCCGTCATTCGTGAAGGACGTCGGGCTGCTGACGGACCTCAACGACACGAACCAGGGCGGTGCGTGGTGGAACTTCGACACCTACATCACGCCGGTTTCGCAGTTCTACATCCGCAACGCCTTTCCGACTCCGCGTGCGGAGCTCGACCGCCGCGTCGATCCGCGCCACTGGCAGTTGAAGATCCACGGTGACGGCATCGAGCGCGAGCTCGTCATCAACTACGACGACCTGCTGAAGATGCCGTCGCGCTCGATCATCAGCGTGATGCAGTGCGCGGGCAACGGTCGATCGCTCTTCTGGGAGCAGGGCGGTTTCGTGGACGACCCCATGAAGGTGTCGGGCAACGGGTGGGGACTCGGCGGCGTGGGCCAGGCTGAATGGCAGTACGTCCCGATCAGCCACATCCTGGGGCTGGTGGGTTTGAAGAAGAACGCGAAATCCGCGCTGTTCTGGTCGGGCGTCGACGGCAAGGCGGCGAACACGCAGTCGGACACCGGGCGCCCGCTGCCGATCAGCGAATTGCTGGAGCGCGGCAACGACATCGGTCTCGCATTCAAGATGAACGGCATGCCCCTGCCCGCCGATCACGGCGCACCGGTGCGCGCACTCGTCCCCGGCTGGTGCGGCGGCGCGTCGACCAAATGGCTCACCGAGATCAAGATCGCCTCGCACGATTTCTGGGTGCGGCTCAACACCACCGACCACACGATGATCGGCCCGGACTACACGCCGCCCAAGGGCGCCCCGAACGACGAATACCGCTTCATCAGGCCCGACCAGTTGCTCGGCGATCCGGTGACCTGGCAACCCGGCCGCTCGGCCCTCACGGTGCCCCTGATGCTCGTAAAGCAGCCGGGCATTCCGCCGAACTATCCGCTCGCGCGCGGTGAAATGCCGGTGATGAAAGCCGGGCCGCAGGTCCTTCGCGGCTATGCGTGGGCGCCCCAGGCCGGTGTGAGGCGAGTCGACGTGCGAGTGAACGGCGGACGCTGGGAAGAGGCACGTATCATCGATTCCCAGCCGAACCGCTACGCATGGGTGCGTTTCGAGTTTCCTTTCAGTCCCAGGGGCGGCGACTACGTCGTCGAGACTCGCGCCACGGACCGTAACGGCAACGCCCAGCCGGCGACCGTTCCTTTCAACCAGGGCGGCTACAACTTCGTGGCGATACCGAAGTTCCACATGCGCTTCGCCTGAGCCGGCCGGTCGCGTGCTCCAGAAACAGTATGAGAAACAGGCGGGACCGAACGGGCGCTTAAGTAACTAAGCTGTTAGTGTTCGCAGAGCAGGGCGACTCGTTAAAGGAATCTCTGCACCTGTCGTTGAAACCCGCGATGTTGCAGACTTTCTTTTCAACTTGAATCGCCGCAAGACGGCATAAGGCAATGGCATCCAGAAATCAGGTCCCGCACCTCACCCCACGGGCAAAAGCCGCCAGGCGACGCAATCGGATCGCGAGTGCAGCCCTCTTCGCGGTTTTTCTCGGCTGCATACTCGTCACCTTTATTTCCTGGTCGTCCCACTGACCGGTGCTCGCGGCGGGTCAGTGACCCGTCATGCGATCGACGCAACCGTTGTCGAAGGCCTTCGCGCCCTTCGCCCCTGCGAGAGTTCCTGACGGTCCTTCGACGTAGCCGCCGGTCGTGCACCGGATTCCAACGCCGCCGTTATTCTGCGCCGACGTCGTCTGGTTCGGTCCGTCGCGGCGGGGCTCGCTGTTGAGGTTCACTCCGCTGTTGTAGCCCACCGTGATGGCGTCACCGCCATTGGCATTGATCACGTTCGCCATGACATCGGCCTGGGCATTGCGGTGGACGGTAATGCCGCTCTCCTTGTTGTTGCTGATGGTGTTGCCCACGATCCACGCGCCTGAAGTGCGTTCGATGTTGATGCCGGGCCCGCCATTGTTGCGGATCGTGTTGGGCGACAGCGCCGGCACCCTCGGGATGAAAATCCCGATATACGCATAAGAAGCGCCCGTGACATCGATCCCGATGGACCCGCTCTGTTCGACCGTGGTGTTGAGGATGCGCGCGACGCTCCCCTTGTCGATATGGATCCCGCGCCCGGAATTCTTGACGACCACGTTGCCGTCGATCACTGCCGAAGCCGGTCCGGACAGATGAATCCCGTCTGCGCCTCCGGTGACGGTGAACCCCTTGATCGTGATTTCCTTCCCCCGGTTATAGAGGGCATGCGGGGAGGCCTGGGCGCCGCCGGGATGCTGGATCGTCGTTTTCTTCTGGCCGTCGAGCGTGATCCGCACGATTTCCGGCGCGATGTTCACCTGCTCCCTGCAGGTTCCGCTCACCAGCACGGTGTCACCCGGCTTGACGCTGCCCAACGCGGCCATGATCGTGTTTCCCGCGTCGCAATCGACGGTCACCGTTGCGGCGTTACCCGACACGGCCGAGAAGCAGAGGGCTGCGAGGAAGACTGCCTGGGTAGTTCTGATGCAGATCGTCGACTGATTCATTTGCTACTCCTGTTTTTATAATTTCAGCAAAGACTCGAGGTTCTTCCAGAGGATCCTGTCCTTCTCGTCCTGGTTGAGCGACTTCATGTTCTGCACCCAGCCGCTGGGGCTGGGATCGAAGTGCACGAAAGGCCAGTCGCTGCCGAGGACCACGCGGTCGGACCCGACGCTGTCGACCAGGAAACGCAGGGCTCTCTCGTCGCCGGTCACGGTGTCGTAGTAAAGCCGGCGCTGGTACGCGCTCGGCGGGTGCGGTGTGCGCTGGTCCGCCGGCAGTCCTTCCCAGTTACGGTCGAGCCGCCCCATCGCGTAGCACGTGGGTCCGCCGCCGTGCGCGATGCAGACCTTCAGATCCGGACACGCATCCAGCACGCCGCCGCAGATGAGCACCGCGGCCACGATCGCGTCGTCGAATATGACCCCGAGGCTGTTGAACAGCCGGTATCGGGGAACGCGCTCCATCAGGAAGTTGTTCTGGGGCTGGGGGTGATAGAAGAGCACCGCGCCCATCTGCTCGGCGGCCTTGAAGAACGGCAGGAACTGCGGCTCGTCCCACTGGGCGCCGTTCACGTGGGTGTCGAGCTCGGCGCCCTTGAGCCCGAGACGGGTCACCGCGTATTCGAGCTCGTCGATGGCGGCTTTGATGTCCTGCATCGGCAGCGTGGCGAGACCGGCGAAGCGCGTCGGCCATTCGCGCGCCATCTCCGAGATCTCCTGGTTCACGTCGCGTGCGAGCGCGCGCCCCTGTGCGACGTCGAGGTGATAACCCATGAAAGGCGTATGGGGCGAGAGCACCTGCACATCGGTGCCCTGAGCATCCATGTCCTTCATCCGCTCTTCGGGCGTGTAGCGCATCTTCGGCGTCGGCAGCGTGGTGCGCTTGCCGCAACCCATGATCGTGCCGAGGCCTGCGCCCGCCTCGTGACGAAAGCCGTACCACTCTTTTCCCGCGTCGACCGCGTTCCACAGCGAGCGCGGGATGACGTGGGCGTGCATATCGATCGTTCTCATCTGAATCGTCTCCTCCCTGGAGGACGTAATGTACCCGAGATGGCGCGGACCGCAGCTCAGCTCATCGCTTCGGCGATCCATCGCGCAGCCGAGCACAGGTCTCCGTCGCGGCCTGCGTGTCCGATGAGCTGCGCGCCCACCGGCATGCCTTGAGATTCGAGCAGGGGGAGGCTGAACGCCGGCAGGTGCAGGAAGCTCGCGAAGAGCAGATACGTGCGGCTTCCGGTGTTGGCGTGTCCGACCGGCGCGGGTCCGGAGGACGACAGCGTGAGGATGGCGTCGGCGTCAGCCATGGCCTGCTTCGCACGCTCCTTCATCGCGGCTTTTTCGGCGAGGCGCTCGGCGTATATCGCCGGTGTCATCTCGGCAGCGCGAGCGAGCCGTTGTTTCTGGCGTGCTTCGAGAAGGTCGGGGTGCGTGGCGAGGTACTGCTCGTAGGGCCATTTCATTTCGTAGGCGCTGATATCGACCGAGCGCTCGGCGAACGGCCCGAAGAAGGCGTCTTCGAACGAGGCGAAGTTGGCGTCGTCACGACTCGAGATCACCTCGACCCCACGGCTGCGCAGCGCCGAGCACAGCGTGTCGAACGACGCTCGCGTTCTTTCGTCGACTTCGGTGTTCCACGCCTCGGTGTGCATCACGACGAGCTTGCGGGGGCGGCGCGGCGGCGGGAGCGTTTCTCCGGCGCCGTGCAGCCCCGCCGAGCCCGGTGTGCCGCCCGACGCCATCGCCACGCGCGAGGCGACCGACCACAAGTCCTCCAGGCTGCCGGCGATGACCCCGAGATGGTCGTGAGTCACGGTGATCGGGTGGATGCCCTGCATCGTGAGCGCCGCGTGCGTCGGCTTGAAGCCGAAAGCGCCGCAGAATCCCGCCGGCCGCAGTGTCGAGCCCTGCGTCTGCGTCCCGAGAGCCGCGGGCACCATGCCGGCGCCGACGGCTGCGGCCGAGCCGCTCGAGGAGCCGCCCGGCGTGCGGGTGACGTCCAGCGGGTTGCGCGTCTCGTTCGTCGCGCCGCCTGCGAATGCGGTGGTTACCGTCTTGCCGACGACGATCGCGCCGCCGGAGCGCAGCGCGTGGACGCACGCCGCATCCCACCGGGGCCGCCACCCTTTATAGATCGGATTGCCCATCTGGGTGGGCAGGTCCGCGGTGTCCATGATGTCTTTCACGCCGATCGGCATGCCGTCGACCGGGGAGAGCGGTGTGCCTGCGCGGTAGCGGCTCGTCGCCAGGTCGGCGGCGCGGCGTGCGTTCTCCAGGCCGAGCGTCACGAACGCGTGCACGTCACGGTCGCGGGATTCGATGGTCGCGATGCAGCGCTCGAGGTAATCGCTCGGGGTGTCGGCGCCTGCGAGAAATTGCTCGCGAGCTTTGAAAAAGTCGAGTGCGTGTGGGCTTCGATGCATGGGGTTCCGTGCTCAGTCGGCGGAGGTGATTTTCGCGGCTTCCACCACGGGCGCCCACTTGCGGATTTCCGACTTGATGTAGGCGTCGGTCGCCGCAAGATTCTCGGCCACCGGCTCGAGGCCCATAGCCGCGAGCTTCTTCGTCACGTCGGGGGCGTGGAGGATCTTCGCGACGGTCTGGTTGAGCTTTTCGAGAGTCGGCCGCGGCGTGCCGCTCGGCGCGAGCAAGGCGTACCACACGTCGACCGCGTAGCCCGGAACGCCGGCCTCGGCGATCGTCGGAATGTCCGGCGCGGCGGCCGCACGCTTTGCACCCGCAGTCGCGAGCACGCGAAGCTTGCCCGCATCGATGTGATGGCGCGCCGAGATGATGCTCGTGAACATCAGCGATACGCGCCCGGCGAGCACGTCGGTCAGGCCCGGGGCGGTGCCCTTGTACGGCACGTGCGTGAGATCGATCTTCGTAAGCAGCTTCAGGTACTCGGTCGCGAGATGCGAAGGACTCGCGTTGCCGGAGGACGCGTAGTTGATCTCGCCCGGGCGCTTGCGCGCATAAGCGATCAGCTCCCTGATCGACTTGACCGGCAGCGACGGATGCGCCACCAGGATGTTCGGCGAGTTCACCATCACGGCGATCGGCGTGAGGTCGCGCTCAGGGCTGTAGGGAAGGTTCTTGTGGGAGCTCGGCAGCACGGCGTGACTGATCGAGATCGCGACCAGGGTGTGGCCGTCGGGCGCCGACTTCGCAACGAAGTCGCTCCCGACTGCGCCGCCGCCGCCCGCCCGGTTCTCCACGACGCCCGGCTGCCCGAGCGCCTGCTGAAAGTTCTGGGCGACGATGCGTGCGCTCGCGTCCACGCCGCCGCCTGCGCCGGCTGCGGCGATGATGCGTATCGGTTTGGAGGGGAAGGACTGCGCAGACGCCGAAGCGGCGAAGACCATCGATGCGATAAGGGTGGCGAGGGACGACCAATGCGTGCGGTTGTGCATGAGGGGATTTGTTCCGGTGGAGAGGCGGCTTCGATGCTAGCACGGCGGTCTATCAGTCTTGATGCGTGCCGCAAGGTGGCGCGTGTCGCCTGTCACGGTGCTCGACCGGTTAACATGTCGCGATGACCTGGGCTCATCGACGCACCTTCTGCGCTGCACTCCTCGCAATCGCATCCGTCGGCGCTCCGGCCGCGGAGTGGGCGCCCAAGAGACCCGTGCGCATGATCGTCCCGTTCCCGCCGGGCGGGGCTGTCGACACGATTGGACGCATCGTCGCTACCGGCCTGCCGGAACGGCTGGGGCAGCAGATCGTCGTCGACAACCGCGGCGGCGCCAACGCGATCATCGGAACCGAACTCGCCGCCCGGGCAGTGCCCGACGGGCACACGATCCTGATCGTGCCGGCCGGACACGCCATCACGCCTTCGGTTATGCGGAAGCTCCCTTACGACAGCGTGAAGGACTTCGCCTTCATCGGATTGATCGGCAACAGCGCCTACATGCTGGTGATCAACCCGTCATTGCCGGCGAAGAGCGTGAGCGAGTTCGTCGCACTCGCCAAGGCGCGGCCGGGCCAGTTGAACTACGCGTTCACCGGCCATGGCAATGCCACGCACGTCGCGGGTGAGCTCTTCAAGGTGCTCACGGGCATCGACATGACGGCGGTGAACTACAAGGGCGGCGGCCCGGCGATGACCGACGTGATGGGCGGCCACGTCTCGGCCTTCTTTTCAGGCGTGTCTTCGGGAACCCCCCAAGTCAAAGCCGGCAAGCTGCGCGCACTCGGTGTCACCACCACACGGCGCAGCACCGCACTGCCCGACGTGCCGACCATCGCCGAGGCGGGAGTGCCCGGCTACGAGGTCGACGGCTGGTATGGCCTGCTCGGACCCGCTGCGACGCCGCCCGCGGTCGTTGCACGATTCAATCGCGACCTCGGGCAACTGCTCTCCACGGCAGACATGAAGGAGCGACTCCTCGCCGCCGGGCTCGAGGCGCGCGCATCGACTCCGACGGAGTTTCGCGACCGCGTTACGCGCGACGTGGCGCGGTGGGCGGAAGTCGTGAAGAAAGCGAAGATCGCGGTGGAGTAGGGGGGATGCGTCCGGGATTGAGGTGGACAAGAACTTTGGTCGGTAGAGCGCGGCTCGTATTGCCGTGAAGGGCAGCAATCGGCCATGAGCGGCACTTCGGCCATCGTCTCCACTATTCGGTCGAGCTGACGGCGGCGTCATGCGGTCGTACGCGCGCTGGCTCCGCCGTTGGTCTCTGGCCGGGGGTTTCGAAGCATTTCCTGTAAAGCGCCGAGTGCGAAGGAACGCTCGGCGGTGCGCCATACGAGCGGCGTAGTCAGCTGTGCGTATACTTTCGGCAACGGGTGCCGCGCTACCTGCTCGTGCTGCATTGTCGCCAGCACGGACTCGGGAAGCACCGCTATGCCCGCACCCGCAGCCACGCATGCAAAGATGGCGTGATAGGAGCTCAGCTCGAGCAGGGGCATGGTTGAAAGTCGCCTTGCGCCAAGCCAGCGCTGAAGGATCCTGCGATAGGCGCAGCCATCCGGAAACGCGATGACCGAATCGCCTTCGGTGTCCTGGGGGCGGCGAATGGCGCCATGTGCGAGTGAAGAGATGATCACCAGGCGCTCGGCAAAAAGCGCTACGGAAGACAGCTCCCGATTAGATGGCTTCTCGGCGACAAATGCAGCGTCGAGAGCGCGCGCGGCAACGGCTACAGTCAGTCCATCATTCGTCCCGGTGGTGAGCCGTATCGAAACTGCAGGATAAGCTCGGTGATAACTCGCGAGGATCCGCGGCAGGCGGCTCGCTGCAGTGCTCTCCAGCGCGCCCAGCCTGAGGACCCCGCAGGGAGCGGATCCCGACACCGCGCTACGCGCCTCTTCCGAAAGCCGAAGCAGCCTGTCCGCATAGGCCAGAAGCCGCTCGCCTGCCGGAGAGAGAGTCAGGCGTCGACTGTCGCGATGGAACAGCGGCGTGCCGATCGACGACTCGAGCTGCGTGATGCGCGTACTCACGCTCGACTGCACGCGGTGCAGCTTGCGGGCGGCCTTGATGATTCCACCTTCGTCCGCGACAGTCTTGAAGATATGTAGATCGCCGAGCTCCACGTATGCCTCCCCTGGCAGGTTGAATCAACAGGATGGCGGAGTTCCGGTTATTCTCCTATCGAGAACGTCGAGTTCCATAAAATTCATTATACAAGAACCCGATGGCGGCTTAGGCTCTTGGCAGGACCAACGAACCACGGGAGCCATGCATGAGCGGCATTTCAAGTCGTAGCGGGGCCTTTTGCGAGCGGTACGCACTACGCGCGCCCATCCTCCTGGCCCCCATGGCGGGCGCGTGTCCGCCATCCCTGTCGATAGCGGTTGCGAATGCCGGCGGGCTCGGCGCGTGTGGCGCACTGCTCATGCAGCCGACCGACATCGCCGCGTGGGTGGCTGAGATGCGGGCGCATTCCACGGGTGCATTTCAGCTCAACTTATGGATTCCGGATCCGGAACCGGTGCGTGATATTGAACATGAAACACGGGTGCGGGCCTTTCTGGCGAACTGGGGCCCGCCCGTGCCGCCGGAGGCCGCGGAGGCACGGCCTGCGGATTTTGAGGCGCAGTTCGAGGCGGTGTGCGCTTGCAATCCACCCATTGTGTCGTCAGTCATGGGACTGTATCCACCGGCGTTCATCGCAAAGCTCAAAGCTCGGGGAATCGCATGGTTCGCTAACGTCTCAACCGTAGCTGAAGCGAAATCCGCAGAGGCTGCAGGCGCGGACGCGGTCGTAGTGCAAGGCATGGAGGCGGGAGGTCACCGGGGATGTTTTGATTCCCGCCTGGCGGAAATGCAGCAGGTAGGCCTCTTCTCGCTCGTGCCCGCGGTGGCTGATGCGGTGCGTCTGCCAGTGATTGCAACGGGCGGGATCGCTGACCCACGTGGTGTAGCTGCCGCTTTCCTGCTCGGAGCGACCGCTGTGCAGGTTGGCACCGGCTTTCTGCGCTGTCCCGAGGCCAAAATACACCCGGCCTGGGCGCAGGCGCTTGCGCAAACGCCGCCCGAGGGCACGATGCTCACGCGCGCATTCAGCGGACGTGCAGGTCGCAGCATCGCGACTCAGTACGTGCGCAGCTCGGCGAACGCAGGGGCGCCGCATCCCGCGCCGTATCCGGTTCAGCGCGGCCTCACCGCCGCGATGCGCCAAGCTGCGCAGCAGAGTGGCGACTTGCAAAGGATGCAAGTTTGGGCCGGTCAGTCGGCTGCCATGGCGCGTGCCGAACCCGCTGCAGATGTTGTTGCGCATCTCTGGAGCGGCGCACAGCAACTGCTGTCCTGATCGTCGGAGCCGCCCCATCTGCTGCTGTCGGCCGGAGGCGGTCGTTCGCGATGTCGCGCTCAAGCCAAACCGTGCGGCACGCGCTCTCGCGATCGCGGCGCGATGCATAAGGTGCATACTGCCCCCGTGGGGGTCGCCCGAGGCCGCTCCGAGAAAGTGTGCGGTCTCGCTCTTACAAAACACCGAAGAAAAAGCGAAAGTCAGTATTGATGTCTCGACCCATCGAGACCACCGAGGTCTTGTTCGCCCGCTACGGGCCGCGCTATCGCATTTACGTGACGGTAGTGGCGTTGCTGGGAACGATATCCGCCGTCGTAACCACGACCACGGTCAACGTCGCGCTCGCCGACATCATGGGATCCTTCGGCATCGGCCAGGATCGGGTGCAGTGGATATCCACGGGAAACCTCGCGGGACAGACGGTCGGACAGTTGCTGAGCGCGTGGCTGATCGACAGCTTCGGGCAGCGCAAGACCTTCGTCGGCGGGCTGTGCATCTTCGTCGGTTCGCTGCTGGTGGCCGCGCTGGCCCCGGACGAAGTGGTGCTCACTTTCGCACGCATCGTCCAGGGCTTGCTGGCCGGGGTGCTGCAATCGCTGACGATGTTCACCTTGTTCAGCGTGTTCCCGCCGCACAAACGCGGGTTGGCGATGGGATTCTTCAGCATCAACGCGATTCTCGGGCCCGCCCTCGGGCCGACCATCGGCGGCATCCTGATCGAACACTTCAATTGGCGCTCCGTCTTTTATATGGGGCTGCCCTTCAGCGTCGTCGGGATCCTGTTCGGCAGCCTGCTCATGCCGCAGCGCGAGGAAACGGCCAGGCGTGCGGACTTCGACTGGCTGGGCTTTGCGTTGCTGTGCATGACGATGTCGTCACTGCTGACCGGGTTGTCCAACGGGCAGCGCGAAGGCTGGAGCTCCGATTTCATTGTGGAAATGCTGGCATTGGCCGCCGTCGCTTTGATCGCATTTATTGTCTGGGAGCTGCGCGCGCCGCACCCGTTGGTCAATCTTCGCGTGCTGACGGTTGGCCCGTTTGCCGCGGCGGCCTGCGTGGCGGTCGTTTTCGGAATCGGGCAGTTCGGCACGACCTTTCTCATACCGTTGTTCGTGCAGACGGTCCAGGGATTGACGCCGCTCGATGCCGGGCTGCTGCTCATGCCGGGCGCTCTGCTCCTGGGTTTGTTCATGCCCATTGGCGGATACCTGTGCGACCGGCTGCCGGCGCGAGCGCTGCTCATGATCGGCCTGTCGTCCTTTGCCGTGTCGACGTACTGGCTGCGCAACGTCGACGTGAATACGGCGTTCTGGTGGATACTCACCAGCGTAGCAGTCAGTCGCCTCGGGCAGGCGCTGATCAACCCGACGCTGAATGCCACCGCGATGCGCACGCTGCAGACGGCGCAACTCAGGCAGGGCGCGGGCATGATCAATTTCTTCCGGCAGCTCGGCGGTGCATTCGGCGTCAACCTGCTGTCGGTCTCGCTCGATCGCGACACCTTCTTCTACAGCGACAGGCTGACCAGCATGCAAAGCGCGGGCAATGGCACCACCACCGAGCTGCTGGACGCGATGGGACGGCTGCTGGCCCAGGCCGGAGCGCCGCCCAACCTGCAGTCCTCGGGCGCGCTGGATTTCCTGGGGCGCGTGGTATATGCGCAGGCTTATACCCTGGCGTTTCGCGACTGCTTCATGATCGTCACGCTGGTGTTTCTGCTGTCGTTGATCCCGGCGTGGCTCATGGGGAGAAAGAGAACGCCATGAAGGCGCATCCCACTGAACGCTCGGCCCGGTGAAGCAGAGGATCGTGAAATCATTCCGGCTTGGCGCCTGAGGCGATCACGACCTTCGCCCATTTGGCGATTTCCGATTTTACGTAAGGGGAAAACTCCCTGGCTGACATTCCCCGGGCATCCATTCCCAGTCGGGCTATACGCTCCTTGACGTCGGGTAGATCAATTCTGCTTCGGATATCTGAATTAAGCTTGTTGACGACTTTGTCTGGAGTTCCGGCCGGCACGAATACCGCGTACCAGTTGTCGGCTTCATAGCCAGGCAGTCCGGCTTCGGCCAATGTCGGCGTATCCGGGGAGGCAGGCGAACGATTGGCAGACGTAACGCCAAGGGCGCGCAGCCGTCGTGCTTGCATATGAGGCAAAGCGGCAGGAATCGTTGGAACTATCAATTGGGCTTCGCCACCAATCACGCCGGTTATGCCCTGGGGCATGCTTTTATAGGGCACATGGACGATGTTGACGTGGGCCATGGTCTTGATCAGTTCGATGGCAAGATGGCTAAATGCACCGCTTCCCCCGGATGCGAACGTAAGAGCGCCCGGCTTGGCCCTTGCCAATGCAATCAGTTCTTTCAAATTCTTCGCGGGAACGGACGGGTGCATGACCAGTATCGCCGGGCCGAACGCGAACGGCGTGACGGGCACCAGATCGCGTACGGACTCATAGGGCAGCTTTGGATAAAGCGTGGCATTGATTGTGAAACCGGAAGATACGAGCAGCATGGTGTAACCGTCGGGCGCCGATCGCGCGGCAAGCTCTGTGCCGAGGATGGTATTGGCGCCCGGGCGATTATCAATGATGACTTGTTGGCCCCATAGCTCCGAGAGTGCCGGACTCATGACGCGCGCAAGTCCGTCGCCGGGCCCGCCGGCGCCGAATGCCACGATCCAACGCACCGCTTTGGCGGGAAATACCTGACACCATCCGATGCCGGAAATCCCGAACAACAGTACAACCGCAATGCCGACGTCATACATGCGGCGCAATATGATCTTCATTGTCGCTTCCAGTTGGTGACCGGTTTTAGATCAGGCAGGCATCCGATCCGCAGCCGAGATCCCTGTCGGCATCGGCGAGCAGCCGGTCAAATGTCTCCGGGATGCGGATCAGGCGTCCGACCACGCTCGGGCAGAATCCCTGCAGCCAATAGCTGCCGGTCGGATGTGATCCCCCAGCCACGATGAACACGATATTATCGGGCCTGGAAGTGATGGGCCAGGGATCGAGCTGAACGCTCGCCCGAGTTACCGGATTCGCATCGATCTCGATCCAGGCGGGCACACCGGCGATGCGCAACTGTGCAGCCGGGATTTTCGAGTGCTCCCAAAGGAACTCGCGTATCGACTGCTGGGTCCAGCCTAGTCCGGCCATTGCCTGCGCCACCACTCGCGGGATCATGATGATGCCGGGCGTGCCGTTTTCGTAGCCCGAAAGAGCGCCCAGATTAGGAGTGCGCATGAACTGCGCCATGCGATGCATCCCCTGCAGCGCGTCTTCTTCCGGAGTTTCCTTTTTCGCGCTGCGCCGGCGAATATTGGTGGCGCCGGTCACCATCGTGACCGACACTGAATTTGTGCCCGGCGCATAGCCGTGACGTGCGGTCGCGTGCGGCTGCCAGCCCGGCGGCAGGCCTTCCTCGTCCTCGGCAAAGACGGCATTGGTATAGCGCATGCCGCCATAGATGGCGATCGTCCCGCTTCCTGGTAACGCGCCGCCGATATTTTGCTGCAGCAGGCGCAATGCGCGCCCGATGCTGGCGCCGGCGGGATGCTGCGGATCCGGTCCGAGGCAGCCAAAGCCCGAATTGAGACGGATATGCTTGGCGATAGGGCCATTGACGATGATTGCCGGAAACGGACTGCCCGAGGCCGCCTGCAACTGATCAGCGTTCAGCGCAGGATCGAGAAAAGCCTCCACTGCGGCCAACAGCACCGGCAGGTATTCGGGCCTGCCGCCCGCCATGGCAAGCGCAACGGCACAGGTTTCGCATGTCGTGACGCCGCCGCGGGGCGGGAACTTGCCGATCACATGGGCACGCGGAAGCGGTGTGCCGCGCAGAATCCACTCCACGCGTTCGCGTGTCGCCGGCCACAGCGGCAAGCCGTCGCCCCACAGGTTGGTGATGAGAAGATTATTGGCCTTGACGAGGGCGTCTTCATACGTCGCGCCCTCAATACTCAGCATGCTGCTTGCGCCCGGCGCGGACTGCGTATGCCCGGATTGCCAGCGGGTAAGGCCATCGTAAATCTCGCGCTTGCGCGCCGTGAGCGCCGCGAGATCGCCTCCTGGCAGAAACATGTTGATTGGAAAAGTCACCATGGCGGCGTCCGGCGCGAGCCCGAGCCCGCCCACCGCATTCTTCATGATCCCGACGAAATCCGACCTCACGATAGTGACGGTCGGTATGCCCAGCGTTTCTATTCTAGCGACTGCACGGCCGCATGCTGTTGTGCACGACCCTCAAGCCGCGTTGCCGACGATGACGGCGTCGACACCGCTTTTCTTCACCAGTGCCGCGGTCTCCGCCGTGCCGATCAAGTCATTGCCTTGAGGAAACGTTTCGATCGGGAGAACCTCAATGCCGGGGAAATCCACTTCGAGCGCGGCCTTCAGCATCGGCAGCATGCGGAAGGCCTGCCATTGCTCATTGCTGACGAAGCCGATGCGTTTGCCTTCGAGGGCGGTGAGCCGTTGCGCGTGCGGTTGCGTCACATCGAGCACGCCGGACGGATCGTGAAATTCCAGCCTGACCATGGTTCTTCTCCGTGAATGACAATTGCTATTGGGTCGGCAGCAGATTGCACGCGCCGCCGTTATCAGACGTTGACGTCCACTTCGGGTGGATAGCCACGGGCCGGCGGGAACAATCCCATCATTCCGTGATGACTCACGGGGCCGCTTTTTTTTAATATACCAGATCAACAGCCGAACCATTCCTCGGTTTATTGAGGGGTTAAGGGGCCAGCGTGGAGTTTCTCTTTGATGATGCGCTCCGACGAGCGCTGGTTCGCGACTTTGGGCGATAAGTGCGCCCCTGACCCCTTTGATCCCGAACGGTTGAACACCACAGGTTCATAGCGTCCCAACTGCTGTAGTGTCAATTTTTCGGGGTGCTACGACAACTTGCGTCTTGTTTTTGTCACGTTCGAGAAGCTTAATCACTTGCAGATCCGGCTGGATAATAAGCAAGCCTTCGGTCTTTCTCGTTGAATCCGGTATGGCGCTGGTTGCAGCGTTAAGGATATCTACAGTTAGTTGAAACGTTCCCGCCCGGCCAGTCACTTGCCCGCTAAGCGTTGCCACGTAACGGCGCAGGTGAGGACCCGCGCCAATTTCTCTGGATATCGCAGCTGCGATTAATCCAAGGCCAAGCGATTCGCGGCTCTCATCACCAGCGCCTTTGATTTCGTTGGTTGTGACGCGAATTGTTACGGCGCCATGAGGCAGTGAAAATGTCGCACCGAACTCCGTGAGTGCGGCGGCGCAATATGCCTCCGCAAACTCAACCATAAATTCACGCGGCGCTCGAGGCCTATCGTAAGTCCGTCGAGTGTTTCCATCGTTTCTCGCGGCTCTCCGACGTCCCCATCGACATCGTCGAAGCCCCATACGAAAGGCGCGAGCCTGCCGGCCTATTTCGTTCACGCACTGCATGCGCGATTACCTCTCGCTCGGCGTCGCAGAGATGTGGAACTGGCTGGAGCAGAAGCTCGTAATGGGGCTTGGGGCCCGCTGAAGGACATGCGTTCGTCCTGAGCCCCCTTCGACAAGCTCAGGACAGGCGTCGACTGCCGCCGTTCATCTCCGTTCGGGATTGCGGCAGATCGTAACGACCCAGGAGATAGAGCCGCCGCTCCGGGCCACCCCCGAGGGCTCATGTCGCGCGAAAAGCGAGGGACGCGACCGGGTCGTCGAAGCGTAGCGCGGCTTGCTCACTTCACTTCGAGCATCTTGATCTTGCGCAGCTTGGGCGTGAGTCTGAACTCGAGATTCGTCCGTTCGCCGGGTGCCAAATCGATAACACGTTGCCTGGCGTCGAGGTCGTGACCCGCCGGGATCGAATCATCTGCGATGCGGATGGTCCACCGGCCGGGAGGCAGACCCCCAAGGCTGAATGAGCCGCTCGCGTCGGTAAGCCGCTTGAATTCTGTCTCACCGTTTTGCATGATCACCAGAATATTCTGTGCACCGGCAGCCGAGGCATTTCGCGATTCGGCCGGGCTCGACGCGTCATCGCCGGACGCCGCATCGGCGGCGCCGGTGCTCTCATGAACGGCGACATGCCCGCTCAGCGTCACCGGCCGCACGAGCGGTATGTCGACCCGGCTGGGCGCATTGGCGGCGACTGCCACCTGCAGCGGCAGCTTATGCACCGGCACTTTGTGCGCGAGGGTATCGGAGCGATCGATCGCGAGGTGATACGTGCCCGCCGTCACCGCGGGAAACGAAAATTCGCCATTTTCGTCGCTAACGGCGGCAGACGCGCCCAGGCTCAACACGGCATTGGCCAGGCCTTTACCGGTCTCGGCGTCGTAAATGCGTCCCATCAGCGACGACATATCCTTCTTGCGGCGGACTGGCAGGGCGAGTGGAGCGGCGTAGGTCAGCATCAGATCCGTTTGCCCGTCCAGTCCCCCGGTGCGGCGTGCGGTCAGCGAGAGCCGGTGCTGGTTTGCGAACTGGTGCGTGAGTGAAACATTGAAGGCGTCGTGGCCTGCCGTCGCGGACTCCGTGTGCTGGACGTTCATTCCGACGAGCGTCGAGCGCCAGAGCTGATAGTTCGCATTCAACCCGAAAGTGGTCTGTGCCGACTGGTGTTCGTTCGCGTAAGCGCTGTCATCGTAAAACGCGTACGCGCTGTAGGATTGAGACGCGGTCGCCTGCCAGTAAGCTGAAAGCAGGTAGAGAGACGTGCCGAAGCGCAGGTTTTTCACGGCCTCTTCGCTGTAGCCGAGCTCCGCGCTGCCATGCACGCTCACGGTGCCGAGCGTGCGGCCCACGCTGACGCGCGCAGAATCGTGTGTCAGCCGAAAATCCGGCGTCGGCCGCCGGTCCGAACGGTCACGATGCGTGTAATCGATTCCAATGCTCGTGCCGGGTGCAAAGGTTCTGCTCGTGCCGATCGTGGCCTCGTGCTCGAGCGGGGCCGTCCGCGTCGGCTGGGCGTCCAGATTAGAGCTGTGCATGCGATAGTGGCCGCGCAGTCCCCACTGCCCATGGCGGGGATAGTCGAAGCCGGCTATCGCGTACGCTTCATCTCTGAAGTGGCCGCGATAGCTCGCGTCCGCACGCCACGCTGAAGCGTAATAACGAATGGGATTGCTGAAGTCCGACGCGCTGGCGCGATACGCGTAGCCATGCTCGCCCCCGCCGTCACTGCGCGCGACCTCAATGTCGGAATCGAGGCCGCCTGTCCATTTCGTGCGGCTTCGCAAGCTGTAAACGCTGCTCGGCACGATACCGTGCTGATCGAGGTAATTGACGTCGATGCGCGTGCCGGGCGTGAGATCGTATCCCCCGCTCACAGCGGTCTCGCTTTTGTTTTCGTCGCCAAAGCGGTCCGACATCCGGTGAGCAGACCAGTGCCACCCGCCGCTCTCATGCGAGATTCGTGCGCCGCGACCGTAGCGGCCGTACGCGGTGAGCGGCGACAACGCATAAATGCCGTCTCCGACGTGCACGGCGAAGTTCGGATCGCTGTAAGCGAACCACTGTTCGTCATACGTTCCCAGCGTGCTGCGCCCCCGCAGATCAGGCACGCGCAACCGGAACGCCACCGATCGTTTCCCTTCTTCGTCGAGCGTACCTGCAGCGGAGACATCGGTTTGCCACCCGTATTTGCGGACGCCGCCGGCCTCCCGGGCGACGAAGCTCGTCGCAACCCCGGCCGGAATGGTGTGGTAGGCGTCTGCCGCCGCACCCATGCGCGGCACTACACGGACAGCCGCGCTCGCGCTTTCCTTCTTTGTGCCCCCGCGCACGCTCACCGCCAGAGTCAGATTGTCCTGCTGTGGCCGCCGTATCGCGGCCGGCTTGACCAGGATCGCCACGTTAGTCGTTTCACCGGGCTGCAGCTCGAAAGCGCCGCTGCGCGGCTCGAGCTCGTTGCCTTCGCTGCTGTGTGCCTGGAAATCGACCGTAACGCCCGCATTGCCGCTGTTCTGCACGAGGAAGACGACACGGTACGGCTGGGCGTTGACCGCGATTTCGGGCGCCTCGAGCACTTGGATTTTCAGCCTGGGCCGCGCCAGCACCTGCACGCGGATGCTGTAGGCGTCGCGCGTCGCGGGCTGCTGCCGATCCTGTACTTCATACTTTATTTCGTAATCGCCGCCGCGCGCGGTTTCCGGGATCAGAAAGCTGACGAGGCGCACCGCGCTTTGGCCATTTGCCAGCTCGAACGGGAGCTCGGGGGTGATGAGTCTCCAGCCGGGCGGCAGGAGCAGACGCGATTCCAGCAGTGCGCTACGGCCGGTGCGGTTCTCGACCGTGAACGGGACGGTCGTCACGTTGCGCGGTTCTTCGACGAAGAGCTCGGCCCGTGCCGGGCGCACCGATAAGCCATGGGTCTGCGCGCACGGCGCCGACGCCCACGAGAGCAGGAAAATCCAGGCGAGCCAGCAAACGGGCGCAGCCGCCCCGGCCCAGGGACGGCCTTTCCTGCCACGCGTCACGGTGGACTGCTAAGGCACGATCAGCTCGACCTGCGTCCCGAAGAGATCGTCGCCGGTGCTGTCGGCGACGATGAGCGCGCGATATCTGCCGGGGTGCACGTCATGCAGGTCGAAGCGATACCTGACCGAGGTCGCAGGGTAGATGCGCTGCTGCTGTTGCACGAGCTTGCGCGACAACCGGCCCTCGCTATCGAAAAGCTCGAGCGTGAGCTGCGGCCTGAGCCATTGCTCGCCGGTATTCTCGAGATCTATCGAGAACAGGTGCTTGCCGTCCCTGGCGAGGACACCGGGCTTGCGAAATGCGAGCTCTACTTTGCCGCTGCTGCCGATTTCACTGACGACCTGGACGGCGTAGCGCACGGCCTGGGTCACGCTCACCTCGCCTTTGCGTGCGCCCGCCGCTTCCTGGCCGCTCACCGGCTCGATCATGAGCAGGCTCCAGTACGTGCCGCTGAGGTCTGTGTCCCGCGGTACCGAGACTTCGTATCGCACGTTCGCGACGCCGCCTGGCGGGACCGTGACCTGTCCCTGTCCGAGATGCAGCCATTTCGCGTTCGATCGCGGCAGGCTGCCGGGTTTCCCGTAATCGTTGAGACCGTCAGCCGAGAACGAGTAGTCGGTCTGGTAGATCTTGACGTCCACCGCGGTGAGTCCGGTGTTTCGGATTCCGATCACCTCCTGATATGTGTCTCCCGGCGCGGCGTTCCTGATCTGTGTCGTGCGGCTTTCCGGCAGGATCGCAGCGCTGGCGTGGAAGTGAGACAGCGCGGCACACAGTGCGATAAACAAGGAGAGGCCGCGTGTTTTGTGGAATGGGTTCATCATTGGATTACGTAGCTGATGGTGCCGTTATAGAGCCCGGCAATGTTTTTCACCGACATGCCGTCGCTTTTGAACTGGATCTGAATACCGGTGCGGTCACCTGATCCGGTCAAAAACGTTTGCGCGCCGGGTCCGAGCGACAGGTAAGCCGCGCCGCCGGAGATAGTTCCGGTACCGGCGCCGGTGGAAGTACGCCTCAAAGCCAGCGCGACACCCGCAGGCCAGTTGATATCGTTCCTGGCGACCGTCACCGTCCAGGTCGCTCCGCCTGTGTTGAGGATGTCGAGCGTCACCTGTCCCGAATTGCTTTCGATCGGCGAGCGCAGATCGGTGCCGGTGCCGCCCGTGAGATCGTCGCGCGTGACCGCGGCCGACCAGTTCCCGGTGACCGTTATGTCGGCAGCGAACGCCTGGCACGAGCACCACAGAAGCAGGCAACACATCCAGCGCATCTGCATGGGAGTCCGCAGGCAAGGCAGGCCTGAAACGGGCGGGATCGCGCCCCGCCCTCCAGCCCTGCGTGCCTACGCACCTCCATCGATGATCGTGAAAGTCACCTGCTTACCGGCGGATGTCAGCGTGCCTGCGGCAGCCGTCGCCGAGAGCGTGTAAGTGATGCTCTTGGCGCTTTCGTTGAGCTTGCTGATGCCCGTCACTACGTCGGCCGCCACGGTACTCAACGATTGCGAAGTCGCGGTCGCGCCAGTCGGAGCGGCCAGTAAAACGCCCAGCGTGATACCTGACGGCATGTCGACGTCGAGCTGGGCAGTGATCTTCTTGTTGGTTTCATTGCTCGTAATGGCGTACGTGGTGCTCGCGTCCGTGGCAGCGTTAGGCGCGGATCCGGCCGTCGCACTGTTCACCGTCAAGGTGCCCGGGTTGCCGCTGACCGATAGCTCGTTGATCGCCGCCACCGCCACGTTGAACGACTGCACGGCCGAACCGGCTGCATGGGCGCCTGTGATCGCGGTAAGCCCGAGCGCTGTCGCTACCGCGAGCGCAATCTGTTGCTTTCTTACGATTCTCATAAACCCTCTCTTGCTGTTGGTTGAATGGTTACCGCCGACTGTTGCAACCTGCACTGTTCTCAGCGGTTCGCAACCATAGACGAACGGGCGCGCGAAGATAATCGGGCCGTAACCGAATCGGGCTTCGAAATACCTGAGATGGGTTCGGGAGCCCGCCGGCATCGGGTTTTCACACAGTCTCGGTCGAAAGCAGCCGGTCCTTCGGAGCCATCCGCTGTAAGCGGAATTGGCCCAATACTGATCGTCCACTGTGCGCCTGAGCGTGAACGCTGCAGGGCGTTCCTGCTTTGACAAGCCCTGCACGAACGGCGCCCGACCTGCCAGGGCCCGCTTCTCCAACCCGACCAATAAAGCGTAAAGTAGACCCTGCCCGACCGTCACCCGACCGTCACCCGAGGGGAATCAGCATGCGAAACGTGTTTCGTCTGTTTCTGATCAAGCCTTCTCACTACGACAATGACGGCTACGTCATCCAGTGGTTCCGATCTTTCATCCCCGCGAACACGCTCGCGGCGCTGAATGGCCTCGCGCTCGACTGCGCCGAGCGGAAGGTGCTCGGCGAGGATGTCGAGATCCGCATCATCTGCGCGGACGAGACGAATACCCGCATACGGCCTGACAGGATCATCCGCGAGATCCGCGAAAGCGGCGGCAAAGGCTTGGTCGCCCTCGTCGGTGTGCAGACGAACCAGTATCCGCGGGCGATGGACATCGCGAGGCCGCTGCGCGAGGCCGGCATCCAGGTGGCAATCGGCGGTTTCCACGTGAGCGGCGTGATCGCTATGCTGCCCGAGGTTCCGCAGGAGCTTAAGGACGCGATGGATCTCGGCATCACCCTCTTCGCGGGGGAGGCCGAGGGGCGACTCGACGAGATCCTTCAAGCGGCTTACAGAAACGAGCTCAAACCGCTCTACAACTACATGAAGGACCTTCCGGACATGGAAGGCTCGCCGACGCCGTATCTGTCGGCGGAGGTGGTGCGCCGCACCGCGGGCATGCGCACGAGCTTCGATGCGGGGCGCGGGTGCCCGTTCCTGTGCAGCTTCTGCACGATCATCAACGTGCAGGGGCGCAAATCGCGCTCGCGCAGCGCCGACGACGTCGAGCAGCTGGTGCGCGCCAACATCGCGCAGGGCGTGCGCAGCTTCTTCATCACCGACGACAACCTCGCGCGCAACCAGAACTGGGAGCCGATTTTCGACCGGCTCATCAGCATGCGCGAAGAGGAAGGCCTCACGATTCGCATCATCGCGCAGGTCGACACCGCCGCGCACAAGATCCGCGGCTTCATCGAGAAGGCCGCTCGCGCGGGCGTGAACCGCGTGTTCATCGGTCTGGAAAACATCAATCCGGAATCGCTCAAGGAAGCGCACAAGGGGCAGAACCGGATCACCGAATATCGCGCGATGCTGCAGGCGTGGCACCGCGTCGGCACGCTCACCTACGCCGGCTACATCCTCGGCTTCCCCGGCGACACGCCGGAGACGATCGAGCGCGACATCCGCATCATCCAGAAAGAGCTGCCGATCGATCTGCTCGAGTTCTTCCTGCTGACACCGCTTCCCGGCTCCGCGGACCACAAGCGCATGCACGCGGCGGGCGTGCCGATGGAGGCCGATCTCAACAAGTACGACCTCGTGCACGTGACGACCGGGCACGAGACGATGTCCGCCGATCAGCTCTTCGAGGTCTACAACAAGGCGTGGGACCTCTATTACTCGCCCGAGCACGTCGAGCGCATCATCCGCCGCACCAAGGCGTGGGGATTCAGGTCTCACGAAATGATGTTGAAGCTCCTCACCTTCTACGCCTCGTGGCGGCTCGAAGGGGTGCATCCGCTCGAGTCCGGTTTCGTCCGCCGCAAGTATCGCCGCGACCGGCGCCCGACGATGCCGCGCGAGAGCGTGCTCGCGTTCTACCGGCGCTACTTCTGGAGCGTCGCGGCGACCTACGTCAACTTCGCCCGCATGTACCGGCAGCACTCGCAGATACTCAAGCGCGCGCTGCGCGACGATGCGCCGCACGAGGACGTCGCGATGCAGCCGGTGAACGAGCACGACATCGAAGCCCTCGAGCTTTTCACGCACACCCCCGCCGCGAAAGCGGTGGCCGAGAAGCAGAGAAAGATCAAGGCTTCGGTGATCCCGATCATTCAGGTAAAAGAACAGGCGTGAAATACGGGGTCAGGTCCACTTTTCCGGCGGAAAAGTGGACCTGACCCTGTTTTCTTTTCAG
>JAQGMV010000504.1 GCA_028292225.1 Betaproteobacteria bacterium | reverse complement strand
GGTTCCATGATCAAGCAGGCGCTCTGCAAAGCGGTCGCACTGACGACGCTCTTCTGCGGCGTCGGCGCTGCAGCGGCTGACGACAAGGCCGATTACGACCGGCGTGCGGCGCAGCGATACACGGCGCTGTTCCAGTCGCTGGACCGCAACGGCGACGGCGCCGTCTCGCGCGAGGAGGCGCAGGGCGATCTGAACTTCCTGCCGCGGATCGACGACATGGACATCAATCGCGACGGCATGGTCTCGGCTGAAGAGTTGCGGCGGTTCATCGAGAGTCAGTTCGGAGTGAGGGTGATCGCGAGCGAGGGGCAGGCTGCGTCGAAGTAAACCGGGGTCAGACGCCACGCGGCGCTGCGTAATAGGTTATATTTTCGCCTCCATCGAGGAGGGAAAAATGAAAAACTCACTGCGCCGCGCGGCATCCGCCGCCGCTGTACTCGCCGTTGCCGCGCCTGTCGCGGCTATCGCGCAAAGCAAGGCTCCGCCACAAAACAACTATCCCACCAAGCCGATCCGCCTGATCGTCGCTTTCCCGGCCGGGGGCTCGACCGACATCATCGGACGCCTCGTCGGACAACGCCTGTCGGAGCGCCTCGGGCAGCAAGTCATCATCGACAACCGCGGCGGCGCCGGCGGCATGATCGGCACCGAGATCGCCGCGCGGGCAGCCCCCGACGGCTACACGCTCACCATGGGCACGACGAGCACTCACGTCATCGCGCCGGCCGCGTTCAGCAAAGTCAAATACGACCCGGTCAAGGATTTCGCGCCGATCACGCTCGTCGCATCGACGCCGTACCTGCTCGTCGTCAATCCGAGTGTCAAAGCGAGCTCGCTCAAGGAATTCGTCGCGCTGGCCAAATCGCAGCCCGGCAAGCTCAACTACGCGTCGGCGGGCGCGGGCTCGACGACCCATCTCGCGATGGAGATGCTCAAGCACACCGCGGGACTCGATATCGTCCACGTTGCTTACAACGGCAACGGTCCGGCGGGTGTGGCCGTGCTCGGCGGCCAGGTGCAGGCGCTTTTCGGCAGCATGCCGGCGGTGCTGCCGCAGGCGAAAGCCGGCAAGCTGCGGCCGCTGGCGGTCGGCACATCGAAGCGTTCGCCCGCGCTGCCGGATGTGCCGACGGTCGCCGAATCGGGTTATCCGGGATTCGAAGTGTCGCTGTGGCTCGGTTTCTTCGCGCCGCGCGGCACCCCGGCGCCGGTCATCAACCGGCTGCACAGCGAGCTCGTGAAGATCGTGCTGACGCCCGAGATGAAGGAGCAGCTCGAGCGTAATGGCGCCGAGCCCGCGCACAACGCGGCCAGCATCGAGCTCGAGCGTCTGGTGCGCACCGAGATCGACAAGTACTCCAAAGTACTCAAGGCTGCGAATATCAAGCTCGAGTAACTGCCGCGGCGATGAAGCCAGATGGGCATGAAACGCCCGCGGGCGCGGCTCAATAACGCCAGGGAGGGAAGCCAAGGTTTCCCTCCTTGAATCTCCTTTCCTTAGGCTCTCTGTCGTTCGCTCCGCCTGGGCGGCGAAGAGGCATGCCAATTGCGTCCTGCGCTTCCCAAAGCCGGTCGGCCGCAGCCGCCCGGTAACAGGAACCGGGATTTACATGCCTAGCGGCGCCAGCGCCTATACCAGAAAAGTCGTCATTGCCGTCGCGGTTGCGACGTTCGCAGTGCTGCTCGTGCTCGCGGTATACATGGTGTCGCGCGTGCTGCTGCTCATCTTCGGCGGCGTGCTGCTCGCGGTGCTCTTGCGAGGGCTGGGGGAGCTCGTATCCGAGCACACCCCCATACCGCCGGGATGGGCGGTGCTGCTCGTCGCGGTGCTGCTTTTCGCGGTGTTCGGGTGGGGCGGCTGGTATCTGTCGGGCGAGCTTGCAGGGCAGTTCGACGAGCTCGGGCGAAGCCTCACCCAGATGTGGGAGCAGGCGCAAGCGCAGCTCCAGAAATATTCGTGGGGGCGCGACGCCCTCGCGACGTTCGGTGATTACCACCTGTCCCCCGACAGCGTAGGCACGATCGGAAAAGTCATCGGCGCCACGGTCGGGGGCGTGTCGGGACTCGTACTGAGCGTCATCATCGGCCTCTATGTCGCCGCAAGCCCCGATCTGTATGTCCGCGGGCTGCTGCGGCTGGTGCCGCTGTCTTACCGCCCCCGCGCCACGCAGATCCTTCACGAGCTCTACCAGACGCTGCGGCACTGGCTGATGGGGACGCTCTTCCTCATGTCGGTCGTCGGCATCGCTGTCGCGATCGGGTTGACGCTGCTCGGCATCCCGCTCGCGCTGGCGCTGGGCATGATCATGTTCTTCCTCGAATTCATTCCGTATCTGGGGCCGATACTCGCCGCACTGCCTGCGATCATGATCGCCTCGACGATCGGAACGCAGGAGATTCTTTTCGTCGTGCTTTTGTACTGGGGGGTGCAGTCGGTGGAAGGCTATGTATTGAGCCCGCTCGTGTTCCAGCGCAGCGTCGACATCCCGCCGCTCGTCACGATGAGCGCGCAGGTGGTGCTCGGCACCATGCTCGGCGTGCTCGGCGTCGTTTTCGCCACCCCGCTGACTGCGTGCGCGCTGGTGCTGGTCAAGCGGATTTATGTCGAGGATGTGCTGGGTGATCGGGACATTTCGGAACCGGGGAGCGCGGGATGAACCGGGAATATCAGTACCTCGCAGGCAGGCTCCAGGCGTGACGCGTGAGGGCGAGAGGTGACGCGTATCAACCGCGACCGGCGCGCGGCGCTCATGCTGGCGCTGATGAGCCTGGCGTTGGGTGCGTGCGCCAGGCACGAGCGGCAGGTGCTCCTCCCGGGCGGCGACGACCGGCGCGGTCGCGAGCTCATCGATCGCTATGGGTGCGGAACCTGCCACGTCGTGCCCGGAACAGGAAGCGCGCGAGGCCAGGTGGGCCCGCCGCTCGACGGCATTGCGCATCGCTCCTACATCGGCGGTACGCTGCCGAACACACCTGACAACATGGTCCTGTTCATACGCCAGCCCCAGAAGGTCAGGCCCGGCTCTGCGATGCCCGACCTCGGGATCCCGGAGCACGAAGCGCGTGACGTGGCGGCCTACCTGTACACGTTGAAATGATCGCGTGGCGAATCGGATTGGTCGGATATCCGCTGCGATGAGACGCACAGCGAGGCTGGCGCTCGGCATCATGACGGCGGGATTGATAGCCGCAGGCGGCGCGGGCATCTTCGTGTATTCCGGTGCGTACGATATTTCGGCCACCGACCAGCACACACCGCCGGTGTACTGGGCGATGCAGTTCATGATGCGGCGCGCGGTCGCGGTGCGTGCAGACGAGAGCGAGACGCCCGCCGGTCTCGCGCAAGCCGAAGTCGTCCGGCGCGGCTTCGCGCTGTACCACCGCAACTGCGTGCAATGCCACGGCGGACCCGGGTTTTCGCCGGAACCGGCCGCGCTCGGCATGATGCCGGTGCCGGCGTATCTCGTGCCGGTGGGGCGCGAATGGACTGCGGCGCAGATCCATTGGGTCGTGAAGAACGGCATCAAGATGACCGCGATGCCCGCGTGGAAACACCGCATGAGCGAGGATGATATGTGGGAAGTCGCCGCGTTCGTCAAACACGGGCTCCAGTATCTGTCGCAGGCGCAGTACCGCGAGGCGGCGGCGAACCTGCCCGCGCCCGCCGCCCGGGCGCGCCCGTCAGGCGTCGAAGGCGGGGTCGGCAATGCCGCTGCGGGCCGGCGCGCCATAGACCAGTACGCGTGCGCGACGTGTCATGTCATTCCGGGAATCACGGGCGCGACCAGGCAGGTCGGGCCCCCTCTCAGAGGCATGGCGAGCCGCAGTTACATCGCGGGCGTGCTCGCGAACACGCCGCGCAACATGGTTCGCTGGCTGATGTCCCCGCAGCAGGTGAGCCCCGGCAGCGCGATGCCGGATCTCGGACTGCGCGAGCAGGATGCGCTCGACATCGCAGCGTATCTGGCGACACTGCACGGCGACTAGTCCCGATCGTGCTGCCGGCGTCGCCTGAGACGGTGCGTGCGATCTACGAAGACGACGCTTCAGGGCCCCGATACGATCGGCCACATGCGCTCGAAGTTCGCGCGATTGCCGCCCGCGTCACGGAATGCACGATAAGCCTTTACGCGCAACGCGCAGTCCATCGCATGCTGCGCGCGCTGGCGCGCCGAAACGACAGCTTCGCGCGCGCGGCTCGAGCGCTGCGCCAACTCGTCGTGTATCGCCTCTTCCTCGGCGAGCATCGCGCGGCGGCTTTCGATCTCCCCGAGCTTCAGGAGCAGGCCGAGAGTCGATTTGAGCAGGCCCGGATCGAGCGGCTTCACGTGGTAACGCAGGGCGCCGGCGGCGATCGCGAGCTGCTGGTGCTGGATGGTGCCGTTCGACGAGCAGTAGACGATCGGCGTGCGAGGGTCGATGCGGTGCAGCCACGCACAGAGCGACACGCTGGTCGAGCCGGGCGCGCCGCCGCTCAGCATGTACACGTCGTAGCTGTGCCGGCGTGCGAGCACGCGAGCTTCTTCATCGGTACCGGTGACGTCGAGCTGATGCGGAGCCAGAAGCTCCTTCATCATCAGGGCTGCTTCGCGGTCGCCGTCCACATAAAGTATGCGTCGCGTTACGTCTGTCATGGGACCCCCGGAGCCGGACCGCGCGCCCGGATCCGCGTGCGTCGCTCGGATCCGCTGGTTGAGCTTGCGGTGTTGTGTTCCAGTCTACGCGACTTGCGTGCCTGCGGCGATGCGTTCGCGTTGGCATGGAACCTGTCTCTTCACAGCAGGAACGCGACAGATCATTGGAGAGTCGCGTGTTACTCTGGTCTCGAAAACCCGCTATCACCGACGTGGAGAGCGTATGACAGACCTCTCGATTCGCGCCCGCTCCGTCCTGTGCGTCGAGGACGATCCGAGCGCCCGCGCAGTCCTTTCAGAAGTGCTTGCCGGCCACTATGCGACCTTCGCGAGCAACGCCTATGAGGGTATCCGCGCGCTGAACTCCGGCGTCTACGACATGTACGTCCTGAATTACTGGCTTCCGGACTGGTCGGGCGTGCAGCTTTGCCGCGAGATCCGGAAAATAGATCCGCACGGCCCGGTGATTTTCTGCACGCATGCCGAGCGCGATGAAGATCGCAAACGCGCGATGAGAGCCGGCGCGAATGTTTATCTCGGCAAGCCGATCGATGCGCAGGTGCTGCAAGGGCAGATCATCGTTTGGCTCGAGCTCGCGGACGTGGAGAGCACGCGCGCGAAGGTTGCGGAAGAGCAGGCGATCGATGAAGAGCTCACCCGGCGCGCGGCAGACGCGCTGTCGCGGGTCGATGCCGCGCGTGAGAGCGCGATGCGCGCACTTGAGCGCACCGCGCGCATCAAAGCCTACAAAGCCTTCGTCGAAGGCGGAGGCACGCGGGCGAATTTCCATCGCTGGTGGCCTCTGGTGCTCGGCAGCGCTCGCGCGAACACGGGTTTGCCCGCGCCGAAATCGCGCTCCCGGTACTCAGCTTAAATCGACGATCAGCCCTTCGTCGGGACGCAGCTCGCAGTGCCCGGAGAGGGTTTCTCCCGCACGGTCGAGGTGAGTCGACAGCAGGATCGTTCCGGCGCTCAGTGCGAGCGGCAGCGCCACCTTTTCGTGACCGAGATTGAGGGCGACCAGCAGTCGCTCCGTGGCGTCGAACCGCTCGAACGCGAGCACCTGGCCTTCACACATGATCTGCGCGTACTGGCCGATGCTCAGCGCCTTGTGCCTGCGGCGCAGCTCGATGAGCCGCTTGTAGAGCGTCAGGATGGAGTGCGCGTCTTGCGCCTGCGCTTTCACGTTGCGCCTGTGAAAGTCTTCCGCGAGCGGCAGCCACGGCTCGCTCGTGCTGAAGCCCGCGTGAATGCTGTTGTCCCATTGCATCGGTGTACGCTGGGGGTCGCGGCCGAGCCCGAGACCGGGCTGTTTTTTCTCGTACGGATCCTGGATGCGCTCCGGGGCGATGGCGACGTCGCGCATGCCGATCTCGTCGCCGTAGTACAGCGTCGGCGTTCCCCGCAGCGCCAGCAGCATCATCGCAGCAATGCGCGCCTGCTGCTCGCCGATCCGGGTCGCGATGCGGTGCTGATCGTGGTTGCCGAGCACCCAGTTGGGCCACTCTTCCTCGGGAACGCGCTCGTCGTATTCGCGGACCATGCGGTCGATCTCGCAGGCATTCCATGGCGCGTGTATGAGCTGGAAGTTGAACGGCAGATGCACGCCGGGGCGCTCGAGCCCGTAGTACGCGACGAGGCGTTCGACCGGCAGATAGATCTCGCCGATGATCAGGCGTTCGGAGTAGCGTTCGAAAAGCTCGCGCATCTCTGCGACCACTTCGTGCACCTCGGGACGGTCGGTGGTGTAGAGCTCGAGCAGGCGGCGGTGCTCGGAATCCCCGGGCCCGAAACCCGGATTCGGGGGGTTGTCGCGGCACTGATCATCCTTGATCAGATGCCACAGGACGTCCATCCGGAAGCCGTCCACGCCGCGGTCGAGCCAGAACCTGAGCGTGTCGTACATGGCCTCGCGCACCAGCATGTTGCGCCAGTTCAGGTCGGGCTGCTCCTTGAGGAACGCGTGGTAGTAGTACTGGCCGGTCGGTTTATCGTATTCCCATGCCCCGCCGCCGAACTGCGAAAGCCAGTTGCTGGGCGGGCCGCCGCCCGGGGCAGGGTCGCGCCACAGATACCAGTCGCGTTTCGGGTTGTCGCGCGAAGAACGGCTCTCCAGGAACCACGGATGCTGGTCGGAAGTGTGATTCGGCACGAAATCGAGGATCAGCTTGAGGCCGCGGGTATGCACTTCGGCGAGGAGCCGGTCGAAGTCGTCGAGCGTGCCGAAGGTCTGCGCGATGCTGCAGTAGTCGGAGATGTCGTAGCCGAAATCCTTCATCGGCGATGGGTAGATCGGCGAGATCCATACCGCGTCGACGCCGAGCCAGACGAGGTAATCGAGTCTCTGGCGGATGCCGTCGAGATCGCCTTTACCGTCGCCATTGCTGTCCTGGAAGGAGAGCGGATAGATCTGGTAGACGATGCCGCGCTGCCACCAGAGAACGTTGGCGGGATGAGACACGCCCGGGGGGCTCTGAGCCACGGAAATCCTTGCGCGGAAGTGAAGGTGCCGCAAGCCGCGAGCGCAGCAAGGAGAGTGCCGCAGCGCCGCGCCGGCGCCGGTCACAGGGGAGGAGGGCGCGCGGATTGCAGCAGTCCTGCCGACTACAAGGAGAGACGCCATGGCTGAACCCTATCGCTGGCACCCTGTAACCGAAGATCCCGCGCGCGATCGCGAGAGCGAGCGCCCGGGCGACCCCGCGACACCTGGGGGGCCGGCGGACGTCGTCGCGGGATGGGATGTCGATCACTGGCACGCGCCGCGCGATTACGGTGCGCTGGCGTACGCCGCGGGCAGGACCGGGGCCCACGAGTCGTGGGCGGGCGGGCCGCGTACGGGACCGGATGCCCGGCCCGATCCTTTAGCGCCGGGGCGCTACCGCTACGAAATGTACGACGGGGCGCCGCTACCACGCGAGCTGCATGACGGCGAGCAACTCGTCGGAGGTCACGGCTACAGCGGCTTATCGCGCCAGGTCGAGGCGGAGCTCGAGTCGAAGCGCGGCGGACCCAAAAACTACACGCGCTCGGATGAGCGCATCCGCGAAGACCTGTGCGAGGCGCTGATGGCCCAGACGCATCTGGACTCGAGTGAAGTCACCGTCGACGTGAGGGAAGGCGACGTCACGCTCGAAGGCATCGTTCCGGAGCGCCGCATGAAGCACGCGATCGAGGATACCGCCGCGGCGATTCGCGGCGTGTTCGACGTCGTCAATCGCATCCGCGTGGTGCGCGGCGGCGCGGAGCCTCTGCTACGGCGAACGCGGAATGATGAATGATGAATGATGAATGAAAGGCGCAGTGGTTTTCATTCCGCATTCCGCATTCATCGTTTCACATTGACTTTCCTGTCTTCGTCTTTAGCTTCTTGCATCGCCTCGGGCTCGAGTTCTTCCGCGGCTACGTTCAGGCGGATGAACACGCCCCAGGCGATGATGAGCGCGGCGGCGGCGAAAGCGGTCATCGCGGCATAAGGCATGTTCTCCGGGGCGCTGTGGCTGAACCTGAAGATCAGCACGAGCGCCTCGATCACGAGCGCCACTACCAGCACGACCATGAAGCGCGAGAGGAAGCGGCGCACCCGGGTCGGCGCGCTCATGTGTGCTTCGCGCTGCACCTCTTCCTCGAGGATGGTCTCGCCGAGCTCGAGGGCCGCGAGCCCGACGGTGACCAGCGCCAGCGCTTCGAGCACGCCGTCGCGGCGCTCGGTCAGCGTCATCCCGCCGGGCTGCAGGCTTTGCCAGAGCAGCACGCATGCGAAACCGATGAGCGTGAACGCGCACACGATGAAAAGCACGCTCATCACGAAGTGACCGATGGGGAATATGCGGCCGAAGATCGCGAGCGGGTGGGACTGTCGTTTTGCCATGGTTGGTCCTCCGGCGAGGCGAGTTTTTATTCGTGCTCGACGCGTCGCTCGAGCAATAAGTGAACCTGAAAGCCGAGCACGGCACAGCGCTTGCAGAATTCACAGCTATATTGCATCCAGGACGCGCCCGCAGGCGACTCGCCGCACGTAACGGTCGACAACCGCGAGCCGGCGCCGCCGACAGGTCATGATGGGCGATGTCGCTGCACCGAAAGCGGTGGTCGCAGGCGCGAGCAGCGCGAGTCTGTTTCGTCCCGGCGAGAACTGCTACGCCGCGACGCACGCGGCGCGTGCCGCATTCCTCGTCGACGCTGAAAACTACTACCGAGCTTTTCGAACGGCGGCGGAGCTCGCACGCGATTCGATCGTGATCGTCGGCTGGGATTTCGACAGCCGCACGCGCCTGACGTGGGACGAGAGCAGCGGCGTCCCCGCGGACCTCGGCGCCTTCCTGAATTTCCTGACGAAGCGCCGCCGCTCGCTGCATGTCTACGTGCTGAACTGGGACTATCCGATGGTCTTCGGCGGCGATCGCGAGATGCGGCCGCTCTACGGTCTGGGCTGGAGCCCGCGGCGGCGCGTGCACCTGCACTATGACAACACCCATCCGGTGGGGGGCTCCCACCACCAGAAGATCGTAGTGATCGACGACGCGGTGGCGTTCTCGGGCGGGCTCGACCTGGCGAGCCGCCGGTGGGACACGTGCGCGCACCAGGCGGCGGACGCGCGACGCACGCTCGACGGCGAGCCTTATCCGCCTTTTCACGACACCATGGCGCTCGTCGACGGCGACGCGGCGCAGGTGCTGGCGCAGATCGCGCGTACGCGATGGACGCTCGCTACCGGCGAGGTCATACCGAAGGTGTCGCGCCCCGCAGAGCCATGGCCGTCCTCGATCGAGCCCGATGTCACCGACGTCGACGTCGCGGTCTCGCGGACGGTCCCGGGCACCGACGCTACCCGGGAGGTCCGCGAAGTCGAGGCGCTGTACCTCGACATGATCGCGCGCGCGAAGCGCTACATCTATATCGAGAACCAGTACTTCACCTCGGACAGGATCGGAGCCGCGCTCGCTGCGCGGCTCAAAGAGTCCGACCCGCCCGAGATCGTGCTGGTCACGCGCCTGCTGAGCCACGGCTGGCTCGAAGAGCACACGATGCACGTCCTGCGTACGCGTCTCGTCAAGCAGTTGCGCGCGGCCGACGCTCACGGGCGCTTCGAGGTGTACTTCCCCTTCATTCCGGGATTGGAGGACGGGACGTGCGTCGATTGCCATTCGAAGGTGATGATCATCGACGACGAGTGGCTGCGCATCGGCTCCGCGAACCTCTCGAACCGGTCGATGGGTTTGGACACCGAGTGCGATCTGACATTCGAAGCGCGAGGCAGGCGGCGGGTCAGCGATGCCGTGCGTGATTTCCGCGATCGGCTGCTGGCCGAGCACCTCGACTGCTCGATCGACCGCGTCGGTCACACCGTGGCGCGCGCACGCTCGCTGCACGCCGCATTGCGCGAGCTCCGCTCCGACGAACGCAGTCTGCGCGTCCTCGAGGACGTTCCCGACTGGTCGGACGCGGTGATCAACCTCGCGTCGGTCGCCGATCCCGAGCGGCCGGTATCGCTCGATCGCCTGATCGACGAGTTCTCTCCGGACCTCGCGGAGCACAAGAGCGGACCCGCATGGGGCAGGATCGCCGCCATCGCGGTCGTATTCGCCGCGCTCACGGCGCTGTGGCGGCACACGCCGCTGTCGGGGCTGGTCACGCCCGAGCGGGTGATGGAGTGGGCGCAAAGCGTCGGCACGCTTGCGTGGGCGCCGCTCGTGGTGATGGCGGCCTATACGCCCGCGTGTTTCGTCATGTTTCCACGGCCGCTGATCACCCTGTTTGCCGTGATCGCATTCGGACCGGTGCTCGGGTTCGTCTACAGCCTGCTCGGGATCGTGACCGCAGCGCTCGCGACTTACTTCGTCGGGCGCGCGTTGCCGCGCGATACGGTGCGCAAGCTCGCGGGAGACAAGCTGAACGAAATGACCGAGGTGCTGATAAGGCGAGGGCTGCTGGCGATCTTCGCGGTGCGCATCGTGCCCGTGGCGCCTTTTGCGATCGAAGGCATGGTCGCCGGCGCAGTCGGCATCAAGCTCTGGCATTTCGCGCTCGGGACCGTGCTCGGCATGCTGCCCGGCACGCTGACCACCACGATCTTCGGCGAGCAGATCCAGACCGCGCTCGAAGACCCTTCGAAGATCAACTACTGGCTCGTGGGCGGCGTGGTGGTTTTTTTCGTCGGGCTGATCCTCGTGGTGCGCAGATGGTTTGTGAAACAACACCGGGCGGCACACGCCGATCATCGCGAACGGCCCGCTCCGGCGTAACGTCAGAGAACGCCAAGCCCGGGCCGGGAGCCTGCTTTAAGCGGCATTGAACGTCAAAGGCGGCTCGCGTAGCGGGCGCTCTGGTCGCCGATCCTCGTCCGTCGTCCATAACCCCGGTCGTCCGGACGAAGGTCGGCGCCACGCCTGGCGCTCGCGTCCTGGCGTTCTCAGAACGACGACGGGGGAAACCGTGGTTTCCCCCGTTCGTTCACCGCCCCGTTCGGGGCCGTGCTACTTCTTGGTTGACGACTTTTTCTTGGTGGCTTTCCGGGCGGTGGACTTGCGGCCCGTGGACTTGCGGCTGCTCGACTTCTTGCGGCTGGCCGTTTCGCGGCCCGCGGACTTCCTGGTGGATTTTCTGCTGCTGGACTTACGGCTCGCGCTCTTGCGGCCGGGAGACTTCTTCGTCGCGGACTTCTTGCGCGCAGACTTCTTCGCCGGGACCTTGCCGCCTTCCTTGCGTGCTTCGGAAAGGCCGATCGCGATCGCCTGCTCCTTGCTCTTCACTTGCCTGCCCGAGCCGCTCTTGAGCGTTCCGCGCTTGCGCTCGTGCATCGCACGCTTCACTTTGTCTCCAGCCTTTTTTCCGTATTTCGCCATGTAATCCTCTCCGGGTCGTTGATCGGCGACTCCTGACTGCGACCGATACAGCTGCAAGGATTATGCCTCGGCTTATGCCGCAGGCATCGAGCCCCCACAGCCCTCAGCGTTTACTGCGCCCGCGCACCTCGGGCGTGCCGGTGTCGCTCTTGCCGTGACGCAGCGCGACGCGTGCGCGCTCGGCGATCTTCGTGTACTCCTGACAGATCTTTCTCAGCTCGTCTTCTTCGAGCTCTTCCAGGTTGAGCAGCGAGTTGTGCGCGCCGCTCGTGCAGCGGATGAGCTCGTCGAGCTTGACCTGGATCGCGTGGCCGTCGCGGTTCTGGGTGTTCTGGATGAGGAACACCATGAGGAAAGTGACGATCGTCGTCCCCGTGTTGATGACGAGTTGCCAGGTGTCGCTGAACTTGAACAGCGGTCCGGTGACCGCCCACACCATGATCGTCACAAGCGCGAGACCGAAAGCGAGAGGGCTGCCCGTCGTGCGTGAGATCCACTTTGAAAAGCTCGAGAACCAGCTCGTCGACTTCGTTACCTTCATGCGTCCTCCGATGCGAACGTGTGGGAGTGTTGCTTTAATGCAACAGCATGGCAAATATTATGCCTCGGCAAAAGGGCTTATATCGACTTGTTAAAGCCTTTTCTTTACTCTGCCCTTGGGTTGACGACGTGTAAGCGTGAGGGACACCGATGAAGCGCGCCTTGGCCGTGGCACTGAGCACGTGTGCAGCACTGACCGCGATGAGCGGCGCCAGGGCCGATTGGTCCGTCGGTGGCGGCTTCGAGAATTTCCGCTGGAAGGAGTCGACGACTCCGACAGTGAAGGAGTCGGGCCTGCGCTGGGCGCTGGACCTCACGTGGACCCAGAGCAAAGAGCCGGGGCTCTCAGTCGCCTACAACATCAAAACCTATACCGGCAACGTCGACTACACCGGTGCGACGCTCGGCAGCGGCACACCGATCAGCGGCGAGACCCACTATCGCGGTCTGACCAACGAGATCCAGTCGATCTACCGCACGACGGGCAGCGTCGACTTCATGCTCGCGGCAGGGTGGGATCACTGGAACCGCGATCTGAGCGCCGCACAGACCGAGTCCTACGATGCGCTTTACGTGAGGCTCGGCGGCATCATCGGCGCGAAGGTGCAGCAGGGATTTCTCGCCAGCGCCGGCGTCAAGTACCCGGTCTACGTGCGCGAGAACGCGCACCTCACCGACCTTGGTTTCCAGACGAACCCGAGGCTGCGGCCGCGAGGCACGTTCAGCCTGTATGGCAGCCTCGGCTATCGCGTGAACCCCTCGTGGGACGTCATCGGCTACTACGACAGCTTCCGTTTCAAACAATCGAACACGGTCGCGGTGACTGACGGCACCAGTCTGTTCAACGTGTTTCAGCCCAAGAGCAGACAGGACGTCGTCGGCCTGAAAGTGCAGCACAATTTCTAAGGCACGTGGATAGGCGGTAAGGGGAAGCAGGGAGACATAAGCAGTCAAGCAACATGAGCAGGGTTCGTTTGACGCAGTACCAAGGTCCAAACATAAAGCTGCGTCATAGGTTGGTAGCCGGGTCGCCCCCGGCTATTTTTTTGTCTGAAGCGCGATGCGCTTCAAACAAAAAATAGCCTTCGGCCGGATGTTACGAACAGAGGGGAACCGAAGGTTCCCTCCGAAACCTGCCCTCCTTCGGCTATCTCCCGATAACGGGGATCACCCAAAACATTGCCTCCCCCTCAGGGGGTGGGTTTAAGGAAAGGAGGCGCGGAGGGAAACCTTGGTTTCCTTCCGCATCGTTCACCGCCCGAAGGTCCCGCAGGGACCTCAGGGGGAAGGTCAGGGTGGGGGTGGATTTTGCGGCTCGTCCGGTACGGAATAGACCGGCAGCGTGAGATCCCAATGGATCGCCGCGATCCGCAACGCGGCGATTGCGAACATGCCGCCCAGCGCGGCGGCGGTGCGGTCGATGACGAGCTCAAGGAGGAGGTAGAGCACGATGCCGGCGATCGCAGCGGTGGCGTAGAAGCGGCCGCGCCTGAGGATCAGCGGGATCTCGGCGGTCAGCACGTCGCGCAGGACGCCGCCTGCGACGCCGGTGAGCGTTCCCATGAGCACGACGATGATCGCGGACAGCCCGAGGCGCTCGGCGATCTGGGAACCGCTGATGGTGAACAGCGCGAGACCCAGCGCGTCCGCGTAGGCGAGGCTGCGATCGGGCGCGCGAAAGCGCCGCGTATACGGGACGGTCAGCAGCGCGGCCGCCAGCGTCACGTAGAGGTAACCGGGCTGCGCGATCCAGAACACCGGGTGGCGATCGAGCAGGAGGTCGCGCAGCGTTCCGCCGCCGATCGCGGTCACGGTCGCGATCACGACGACGCCGAGAAAATCGAGCTTTTTACGGCCGGCCGCCAGCGCGCCGCTGACTGCGAACACGGCGACGCCCACGAATTCCAGAAGATGGAGCATCCCGCGGTCTGCAACCGCGGGGCTCAGCGCCCGGCGAGCTGCCGGTGATCGACCATCAGGCAGCGGTTCTGCACGACCTTGATTCCCGCTTCGGCAAGCTTGCGCGCGACCTCGTCGTCGCGGATGCCCAGCTGCATCCACACGGCTTTTGGTTTTTTCGCGAGGATGTCGTCGAGATGCGGCGCCACGTCCTGCGAGCGCCTGAAGATGTTGACCATGTCGACATCGATCGGGATATCCGCGAGCTTGCGATACACGGGTTTGCCCAGAATCTCGGTCACCTCGGGGTAGTACACCGGCACCGGAATCACGTCGTAGCCCGCATCGGCCATGTAGCGAGCGACGTAGAACGCGGGCTGTCCCGCGTGCGATTCGGTCTTGATGCCGAGCACCGCGATCGTGCGGATGCTCGCGAGCAGCTCGCGCAAGGCTGCGGCGTCGTCGATGATGTTGGCTTTCCAGTCCATGGCTGTTCTCACGAGTAATGCCGAAGGCGGTCGGCGACCGCGTCGCGTATCGGTGCGGGGACGTCTTCGCTGGATTCCAGGAAGATCTCCGCGACACGTTCACGGTCGAAATGCCCGTCAGCGACGAGTATGGGCGTGCTCTTGTACTGCGCAGGGTTGCCCTCGCCGTCGTCGATCGCCGAATGGTCGTATCCGCGCCCGGCGCGCCACGTCAGGGCGCGCTCCCCGCGCGACTTGTCGTAGCAAAGCTGAAATCCGACCACGCTCCCGGTCTCGTCGAGCCAGACGATCAGATCGAGGTCGGCAGATGAAAACCAGCGCCGCCGCGGCTCCCCGGCGACCTGTCGCGTATCGCGTAGCTCTCGCAAGGCGTCCATGCGCTCAGCCTCTGCAAGCTTCCCGCCCGGATCGAGCGTCAGAGGTTTTTGGCCGGCGCTCTCGAACACGATTGCGCCGCCGGTGTGCTCCGGCAGTGCGACGAGCAGGCGGCCGTCGGGGAGATCGCGGACCTCGATCCGCGAGGCAGCGAAGAAAGCTCGCGTCGCTTCGAGGTCGCTTACTTCGATCGCATAGCCCGCGATCCACGGCACGGCAGGCGCCGTGAGCCCGAGCGTGTCGCGCAGCGTTCCCGGAGAGGCGAACACCAGCGCGCCTCGCGCGGTGTCGATCCGCAGGGCGCGGCCTGCCGCCACCGGAACCAGCCCGGTAAAGCGGCCGTAGCGCCGGGCCGCCTCTTCCGGGTCGCCGACGCACAGCAGCACGGACGAGAGCGCGCGCGCGCCGTTTCGATGCGCGAGCCAGCGCATCTGCCACAGGTACTCCGGTGTGTGGTGCCGGCAGTACTGGATGCGTCCTTCGGGCATCGTTCTGGGAGGCACTCTGACGACGGTAAAGCGCGCCGTCTCCTCCCCGGCTGCGGTTTCGATCGGCCGCTGGAGCGCGACGGGCGTCAGCGGATCGAAACCCTCGGTAACCAGGCGCTGGTGGTCGGCCTCGGGTGCGGAAGACCCGAGCGCGATCAGGTGCACTCCGACGTAGCGGTGCATCGCCTCGCGCAACTGATCCGCGACGGGCGTCTCGGCAAAAGGCGTGAGGAATTCGAGATAGCCGCGCTCGAGCATCACGCAGCGGTTTCCGGTCCCGGCAGGAATCGGCGGGTCCCCGGGCTCGAGCCGGTGCGACTGCTCGGAAAAAGGCGTGAGCGTGAAGCCGAGGCGCTCGAGCGCGGCGCTCGCGGCGCCGATGTCAGGAACGAAATGCGCGACGTGGTCGAGCGTGAGCTCGCCTGCGGAAGGCACCTGTGCGGCAGCGATCTGCTCGACTTTCAACTCGTGTGCCATGCGTTCAGGCTCAACACTCAACACTGCCCTCAATACCCGAGCTTTCGATCGACGATGTTCTTCAGCTTCCTGCCCGCAATGAATCGATCGAGATTCGCGAACCAGGTGTCGAAGAGCTGGTCGATGTAGCGCGGGTCGTCGCAGGAGATGTGCGGCAGGATGACCAGATTCGGCGTCGTCCATACCGGGGAGGCAGGCGGCAGCGGCTCCTGGTCGAAAACGTCGAGCACTGCGCCGGAAAGCTTGCCCTTCGCAAGCATCTCCATCACCGCCACGTAGTCGACGACCGGCGAGCGCCCGATGTTCATCAGACCGGCATGAGGCTTGAGCAGCGCCAGTCGTTCGCGGTTGAGGAGCCCGCGGGTCTGCGCCGTCAGCGGCGTGGTGACGATCACGAAATCCGCTTTCGGCAGTGCGCGCTCGATGCGCGTGACAGGATAGACGACGTCGGCAGGGCGCACCGGTTTGCCGGTGCGCGTGACAGCGATCACGTTGAGCCCGAGCTTCTTCGCCGCACGTCCGGCGCCCTGGCCGAGGTCACCGAAACCGAT
>JAQGMV010000431.1 GCA_028292225.1 Betaproteobacteria bacterium | reverse complement strand
GCCTCGGCGAGATCCTGTGCTGCGATCAGCCGCTCGGCCATACGCACGGCGCCCGGTGTGTCTTTGATGATCAGAAGGTTCAGCTTCTCGTCGACGAAGATGTCACGCGTCTTCACGAGCGTACTGACCATGTTCGCAGTCTGCTTCACGTCCGCATTGGCGAGATAGAAGCTCTTCACGACGAGCTCCTGGTACTCCCTCAGCTTCTGATTCGTATTGGGAAAGATGATGATCGTTCTTTCGTTCACGATTTTCTGCTCGAGCTGATTGGTGCTGAGGATGAGCCGGATAACCTCTTCCGCCGGCGCGTCCTGTATGGCGAGGCCGGTCCTCTGGTCCGTTCGCACATCCTTGTCGAAAATGAAGTTGACGCCGACCGCGCGCGAGATCACGTCGAAAATCGCGCGCAGCGGGACGTCCTGCATCTCCAGCGTGAGCGGTTTGAGCGCAGCAGGAGTCAGCCGCGGCGTGACGATCGCCGGCTTCACGGTTTTCTCTTCGATCAGGCGCTGCAGCCGCCGGGCGTCGCGGTTCTGCGGGTTTTCGGCGAGCACCGGACGCAATACGTTTTCGGCTTCCAGGTACTTGTCCTGAGTTATGAGCGTCCCCACCGCGGCGATCAGCGCGCGGTGGCGGTTTTCCGCCTCGATGCGCGCGAGCCCGGCGCCTGCACGGGCGTTGCCGGAGTCGTATTTCAGCACCCGGCGATACGGTTCCGCGGCGAGCTCGTACTGGCCGGAGGTGAGCAGCGCTTGCGCCTGCGCGATCCAGCGCACGACGAGCAGGTCGCGCTGCCGGAAGTATTCGGTCCGGTAAACGTAGACCTGGGGTTTGTCGCGGGCTGCTTTTTCCAGCAGCAGTAGCCCTTGTTCGCCTTGTTCCTGGTCGATGAGCCTGCGCGCGTCCCGCAGTGTCGAATCGCCGAATATGGGCATGTCGGCGCAGCCGGTCGCCATCGCGACGAGCAATCCCACGACGACCCATCCGAACACCCCGAGCTTCATCGCGCCTCTCCGCTCTGGGCCAGGGGGCGTAAATTCGCTTCGCTCTCCGGCCGGAAATGAATGGTCAGCTGTACCTGCGCTTCCAGATGCGTATCGCCCACTTTCTTGCGCTCGAAGCGCAGCGAGTCGAGGGAGGCGAACGACATGTCCTTGAGCGCAGCGCTGACGAACTGACGAATCTGGCCGTAAGTGCCGCCGATCGGGAACGTGATGTGGTAGGCGATCAAGCCGCTGTCGCGCGATTCCAGCCGGTATTCGGCCTGCTGCACCTGGAGCTTGGCCGCCCGCGCCAGCCCATAGACTCGCGCGAGCTCGTTGGGCAACTGTTCGACAGGCGGGAACAGGCCGTAGAACCGGCGCAGTTCCTCGGCACGATCCCGCGCGGCGATCAACTGGACTGGCCCGCGCGCCTTCAGCCGCTCGGCCGCGATCTGCTGTGCGGTGAGCTCGCGCTCGAGCGGTCTTACGCCCGAAAAATAAAAAAGTGCGCAGAACAACAGCACACCGATGCCGAGCACCCCGGCCGCTCCGAGCCCTTCGAGGATCTCCCTGAGCGTTCTCACTGCATCGCCTGGAACGAAGCCTGCGCCGAGAACTGGATCGGGCGCTGCGGATCGTCCTCCTGCACCTGGTGGCTGAGCAGATGAACGTAAGCGAAGCCTTGCGCGCCGGCGAGACGCCGCAGGTATTCGACCATCGCCGCCTCGCTGCGCGCCTCTGCGGTGATCCGCAACATTCGCTGCTGCGCGTCGGGCTGCAGCTGCAGTATCGCGACGTCATTGCTGCCGGCCGCTTCGATCGTCTTGATAAGGCGCGCCCACGGCAGCGTCAACTGCCGCACCACGGTCTGCGCGGTTTTCACCTGCTCATCGAGGCGGTTCCTGGGGATGGGTTTCACCGGCGGCTGTTGCAAGTTGAGCATGTTACGAGTCGCTTCATGGCGCTCGGCCGCGAGCTGCGCGGCTCGGTAGCGCTGCGTGACTTCGGCAGTCGTAAGGACCGCCAGCGCGAGCAGCAGATAGCCGGGCCAGCGCGAACGCCACGGCGGCGCGTAGTGGTCGAGCTGGAGGCGGCGCGGTTTCATGCGGCCTGCAACGCCATCGCGTACGGCTCGAGGTCGTTCTGCGTCAGCCCCGGCAGGGCAGGGGCGTCGAGCGTGACGAAATGCCAGTCCTCGCACCCGACGAGCGCATTCGAAGCCGGCACGCCCGCGCGCGTGTAGACGGTTTTCGGAACGTTCTGGATATTCGCGCGATGCTTCTCGCGGTCGAGCAGCGCAGGCCAGTTTTCCGCGGCATGGCCGCTGCGCACGCTCCGGATCGCGGCCCATTGTCTGCCTGCCAGCAGGGCGAGGCAGGCTGTGCCCGGCTCGACGAGCAGCAGCCACGCGCCTTCCGTGCCGACCTTGTGACGCCAGTAGTTGAAAGCGGACATCGTGTAAGGCTGGACCGACGCGAGCCGGGGCTTCCCTTGGGCGGGGAAGCAGGATTTCAGCGCTTCGAGCAACGCGGCGTCGATGGCGCTCGCGAGCGCGGTCCTTCCCGACAGCGGCGAAGCAAGCCGCACGTGCCAGGCGCTCGCGCGCTCACCGTGGATCCTGGCGAAGTGGAAGCGCGCGAGCGCGAGCGCTTCGTCGCGGCTGCTGCCTCGATCGAGCGGAGGCACTATGGTGTAGCGAACGAAGTGATTGGACAGCACCACGGTGACTGCAAGACGGTCGCGCCGCCAGTGCTCCGCTTCCTCCTGCAGCACTGCAAGCGCCGCTTCCCAGGGTGCCCGGCCCGCCTCGAGCGTCGTGGGCAACGAGCGCTTTGCGATCACACGCTGCCGGAATCCCCTCGCGAGGCGCACCCACGACACCATCGCCGGCGCGAGCGAGACCAGCAACCTGTCACGCGACAAACGTAACACGGTTCACCTCCTGCAGCGACGTCTCGCCTCTTCGTACCGCGGCAAGCGCGGCCTGACGCAGGAAGCGCGTGCCGTTCTTCTGCGCGGCGTCCTTGATCTGCCGGACCGCTGCGCGCGTCGTGATGAGCTCCCGGATATCGTCGTTCAGTATGAGCAGCTCGGCGACCGCGCGCCTTCCCTTGTAGCCCAGGCCGCGGCATTCGCGGCAGCCGCGCCCGATGCGAAACCGATACGAAGCCGTCTCGTGCGCAGACAGCCCCGATTCACGCAGGAGCTCCTCGCTCGGTGCGTCGTCCTCTGCGCAATGCGAACAGATGAGCCGCACGAGCCGCTGCGCGAGTATGGCGTTGAGCGCCGACACGAAGCTGTGGAGATCGACGTTCATGTGCATGAAGCGACCGATCACGTCGAACACGTTGTTGGCGTGTACCGTCGTGAACACGAGGTGCCCGGTCAGCGCGGACTGCACCGCGATGTTCGCCGTATCCATATCGCGGATTTCGCCGACCATGATCTTGTCCGGGTCGTGGCGAAGGATCGAGCGCAGCCCCCGTGAGAAAGTGAGCCCTTTCTTTTCGTTCACCGGAATCTGCAGGACGCCGGAAAGCTGGTACTCGACGGGGTCTTCGATGGTGACGATCTTGTCCTGGCCGTTGTTGATTTCGGTGATCGCCGCGTAGAGAGTGGTCGTCTTTCCACTGCCGGTCGGACCCGTGACGAGCAACATGCCGTAAGGCTCGCGGGACAGCCGGCGCAAGGCGTGAATGTCGGCGGGCTCGAAGCCGAGGCTGTCGAGCGAAAGCTGCTGGCGCGTCGTCTCGTACAGCGCCTGCTTGTCGAGCACCCGCAGCACCGCATCTTCGCCGTAGATGCTCGGCATGACGGAGACGCGGAAATCGATGGCGCGGCCGCGTATGAGACCTTTGAACCGTCCGTCCTGCGGCACCCGGCGCTCCGTTATGTCGAGCTCCGCCAGCACTTTCACACGCGCAAGCGTCTGCTCGGCCTGCTGCACGTCGGGAAGCGACTTGATCTGCGAAAGAATGCCGTCGATGCGGAACTTGATGACCAGACCATTGGCGACGGACTCGAGATGAACGTCGCTCGCGCCGATCATCAGCGCATCGCGCAGTGTCGAGCGCACCAGACGGACGATGTCGCTCTGTTCGTCGCCGATCGATTTGAGTGAAAGGTCCTCGACCCACTCGGTGTCCGGACCTTTGGCTTCCACGCTCGCTTTGACCGTGTCGAGCGCGCGCAGCGTTTCCTCGTGACTCGCGAGAAATGCCACAAGGTCGCCGCGATGCACGAGGCACCAGGAGAATGGTGCGCTCACGCGTTCCTCGGCCCACGCCTGGAGCTCGCCGGAAAACGGATCGTCCGTGGCGAGCCACAGCGCGTCAGTTCCCTTGAGCAATGCGCAGCCGCGCTGCGAGCATTCGCTGAAAGAGACGAGATCGAATGCGGGCGCTGCCTGGCGCAGCGCCTCCATGCGCAGCACCGGCAGCCGCAGAGTCGCGCCGAGGCGCGCCGTGAACACGTCGGGCTCGAGCCCGAGCCGCTCTTCGAGGACGTCGACGAGCCGCCGTTTCGTTGCCGCAGCGACCGGCCGCGCTTCGGAGATGAGCGGGTCGGGCAGGGGATCCGCAAGCGCGGAGTCGTTCATTTCAGGCTGCCCGCGAGCTCGAAGATCGGCATGTACATGAGGATCACGATGCCGCCGATCAGCAGGCCGATGACCGCCATCAGGATCGGCTCGAAAAGACGCGTGAACCAATCGACCCA